>DAIOUM010000004.1:0-65761 GCA_036759505.1 Alishewanella sp.
GATTGCGACGACGACGCAGCAATAGCAAACCAGAAGACAGCAGTAATAGGGTGAAAGGAGCTGACACTGCGCCAACCGGTGTGCCATTAATAGTTACCGCATCAATAGCCAGGCCAGAATGGTAATCGTTATCGGACCAGTTAACTACACCAAACTCCAGAAAGTAGCTACCAGCACTGGCAATACTAAAGCTGGTATTTACCCAACCGGTATAACCACAGCCGGTGCTCCAACAGGTTCCCGAAGAACTGCCTAATGGCGACCAGACCGGTGCACCGCCAATAATAGGTACTGTTAACGGGTCCAGCGTTACGCTGGGAGCTGGCATACTAAAGCCAGGCACTATAGAACCGCTTGGCGCAGTGCGGGCAGTAAATAACAACGCGACCTCATTGGCACTGCTGTCTAACAAACGCGCCCAGGCGTAGTCAGCATAGCCGGCGCCGTCTGAGGTAATGTAGTTAAAGGAGAAGCGTAATACATCATCAACACTGGCATTAAATAAGCCCGAGCGTAATACCGAGCCATTTCGCGGGCTACCCGAACCACCAACACCGGCCAAACCTAAACCAGCTATGCCGCCCGAGGTGGACACCCAGGCATAATTACTACCACCGTTTGGCGCCAGGGTGACGACACCGTCAGCACCACTGGCACCGCAGCTACCCTGACAAGACCAGCTGGCCGGAATACCAATATCAAATACCGGTGCCGCCTGTGCTGCGCCCGAGGCGGCCAGCAGCAGCGAGGCTGCGATTGAAACTTTTGCTACTTTTGAGTTCATTTTTGCATCCTTGTTAAAAAAGCAGCGACGGATAGCAAGAACTAAGCCAACCGAAACAGAGTTCTTATGTAACTGTTTTTATTTGCTTTATTCTCAGCCCGTAGCGGCGCGTTTCGTGTTAGGGTAAATAATGTAAATAAAGCTGACGCTATTATCAAAACTGTAGTTTGTGGCCTGCTCTTAACCACGTTTCTATCGGGCCGGGTTAAAATTGCAGCTTAGTGCTGCCGCTTTATTTGATCCTACTTGCACTTACTCGCAAAGTTGCGCATATTAGCAAGTGTTGAAATCACTGGTCCAGGGACGACTATGTCAGACTCGGCAACGCTTCTTTTTGAAGAAAGCCCTACCGTTAGCGGTAATAACAGCGATTGGCTAGGCCATATTAAAATTGGCCAGCGCTTTGATCTTGAACTGCTTAGTCAGCGCAAAATTCGCTGCGTTTGTGAGCTGCTCGGTTACCGGGCCGGAAAATATGTGTTATTCCGCCTGGACGAGGACGTGGTACCGGATGCGCTGTTAGTAGCAGGTTTGCCCCTGATCTGCCGTTTTCTGGTTGAGGACGCCCTGGGTGAATGCTTCGCCTTTCGCAGCGAATTACTACATATCAACCGCTTTCCGGATAAATTGGTCTTTATCAGCTTTCCACAAACAGTGCAGCGCCGGGCCTTACGTAATGAAAAACGCAGCAGTATTTACTTAACCGCCAGCTTGCAGCTTTATCTGGTAAAAACCAGTAAACCGGTGGTAGTGTCGGGACAGATTATTGATATCTCGAAAAGCGGCTGTCGATTCTTATTCAGTACCCAGTATAAACCCGAGCAAATCCGCCTTGCCGCAGTGATGGTACAGTTAGATGACGTGCCGGCTGGCTTACCGACGATGCTAGGTGGCACTATCCGCAACGCCCGCATCGACGAATATGGCTTAACGGCAGGTATTCAGTTTGATACACCCCAGGTTGAACTGGTCACTCAGCTTGCCGAACTCAATCCAACATCGGCTGCTTTGCCATTACCATCCCGGCTTGTCAAAACCAGCCAGTCCACAGACTAACCGCTACTCTGTTACAAAACTTCAACCCCGGCAACTGGCATAACGCAAACCGCCAGCTACACTAAAGATAACATCAACACCTGTAAGGAGTTTTGCTATGCGCAGTCTTCCTTTAATACTGGTTGTACTCTTCTGTGTTAATCTTAGTGCTTGCCAGCCGGCAGCTGAGCAAAATAAGCCAGAGCAGGCGGCAGCAGCGGCGCAGCCTGCGCCTGCTAAATGTATCCTCAGAGCGGGCTTTGATGCCTGGGAGCCCTATCACTATCTCGGCCAGGGTGAACAACCGCAAGGCCTGGATATCGAAATTTTGCAAGCTGTCGCCGCAGAACTTAACTGTGAACTAACATTACAGCAGGATACCTGGGCCGCCTTACTGGCACGTTTACAAAGCGGTGAGCTGGATATCTTACCCGGCGCCTCGCGCAGTACTGAACGCGAACGCTATGCCTGGTTTGCTGGCCCCTACCGGCAGGAACAGTTTGTGCTATATGGCCGTACTGAAGCTGCACTTAACTTCCCGAATGTACTGGCGTTAGTTGCTGCCGGCCATAAGGTTGGCCTGGTTAGCGGCTATTATTACGGTGCAGAAATTGATGAGCTACTAGGGCAGCAGCCGGATGCCTTTGTCAGCGCTCAGTTAAGTGAACTGAATATGGCGCGTTTGCTGGATGAAGAAATCAGTGCTTTGCTGGAGGACAGCATGGTGGCAACCGCTATTTTGCGCCGTAAAGGGCTGGATCGCTATATTAGCGCTACCGCTATCAGCTTGCCAGCGTCTGATGTCTATCTGATGCTAAGCAAAGCCAGTGTTGGTGAAGCTCAGCTGCAGCAGCTAAATGCCGCGGTAAGCCGGTTACAACAGCAAGGGGTATTAACCCGGTTAGTGCAACAGTATCAGCAATAGCAGACTACTGGTGCAAAACCTTGATAACATATTCTATTGCTTATTTTTACAAGCTACTCTTGTCTGCGGCGCTAGCGGCAAAACCGGTACTGCAGGCAAGGGTAAACAGACTATGAATATCATGGTAAACCTTGAATAACTAAGGGATACTGGCATAATCAGGAATTAACTGAAAGTATTACTTTATTAGGATCTGTAGCCGGTTATGGCAGTAAATACCAACTCCACCTTACTTAAGCGGTTAATCCAGCAAGGCTTTATTGATGGCGATAAAGCGCAGCGGCTGGTGGTGGAAAAAGCTCGCCAATACAAAACCTTGCCAGAGCTATTAATTACCGAAAAACTGATCGACTCCAATACCCTGGCCGAAGTCGCTGCCAGTATTGGTAACCATCTTACACTGGACCTGGAGCACTTTAATCCGGCCTCGATCCCGGATGAGCTACGCAACGAAAAACTGACCCGCAAAAGTGATATGCTGCCACTGAACAAACGTGGCCGTACCATGTATCTGGCAGTGGTCGATCCAACTAATATCGCTGCAATCGAAGATTTTGAATTTAATGCCGGCATGAATGCCGAGGTTGTCGTAGTCAACTACGATAAGCTGCATAAGTTACTAGATAAACTGTTTGAAAATGCCTTCGACAGCCTGGGTGGCGGTGGTGATGGCGACTGGGATCTCTCCGCCATGGGTGTGGTGGAAGAAGTGGCTGATGATATCGTTTCAGCTCAACCCGATAAAGATGACCAGCCGATTATCACCTTTATCAATAAAATTTTGCTCGACGCCGTCCGTAAAGGGGCGTCGGATCTGCACTTTGAACCCTATGAAAAAGCCTACCGCATCCGCTTTCGCATCGATGGCATCTTAACTGAAGTCGCCAGCCCACCAGTGGCGCTGGCCAGCCGTTTATCGGCCCGCTTAAAGGTGATGTCGCGACTGGATATTGCCGAAAAACGGGTGCCACAAGACGGCCGGATCAAGCTAAAGCTATCGGCCAAAAAATCGATTGATTTTCGGGTTAGCACCCTGCCTACGCTGTGGGGTGAAAAAATTGTAATGCGGATCCTCGACTCCGACAGTGCGATGCTGGGGATTGATATACTGGGTTATGAACCAGAGCAAAAACAGCGCTATCTGGATGCACTGGCGCAACCGCAGGGCATGATCCTGGTTACCGGGCCAACCGGTAGTGGTAAAACCGTCTCGCTGTATACCGGCTTAAATATTCTAAATACCCAGGAAACCAATATCTCGACGGCGGAAGATCCGGTCGAAATTAACCTGCCAGGCATTAACCAGGTGCAGGTTAACCCACGTGCCGGCCTGACCTTTGCTTCTGCCTTAAAAGCCTTTTTACGGCAAGACCCTGACGTGGTAATGGTGGGGGAAATCCGGGATTTGGAAACCGCCGAAATTGCCATTAAAGCGGCGCAAACCGGCCACCTGGTCTTATCGACGCTACATACTAACTCCGCACCAGAAACGCTTACCCGTTTACTGAATATGGGCGTACCAGCATATAACGTGGCCAGTTCAGTATCACTGATTATTGCACAGCGGCTGGCGCGTCGACTGTGCCCTAAATGTAAGCAGCCCGAGCATATCCCGGCAGCTGAGCTCTTACGCCAGGGCTTTCGTGAAGATCAGCTGGATAAAATTACCATCTTTAAGCCGGTTGGCTGTGATAATTGTACCAACGGCTATAAAGGCCGGGTGGGTATTTACGAGGTCATGCCAATTAGCCCGAAAATGGCCGATATTATTATGGAAAATGGTAACTCGCTGGATATTGCCAACCAGGCGCAGCGTGAAGGCATTCATAATTTACGCCAATCCGGTTTAATTAAGGCCGCAGCAGGTTTAACCAGTTTGGCAGAGGTGAACCGGGTAACTAAGGGCTAGGCAGCACAAAACTGCTTCTGCATTATATTCAAACCGGACAGTGAGCGAAGGTGTCGCTTGACCGGAGTAACGCAAATAAGGACTATGGCAAGATGGCTCAAAACACAAAATTTAAAATAAAAGAGCTGCAAAATTTCAGCTATAAGGGCGTTAACCGCAAGGGTGATCGTAAAAGTGGTGAAATTAAGGCCACCAGCCTGGCCGAAGCTAAGGCCATGTTGCGCCAGCAGGGTATTACACCGTCAGCGGTAAAGAAAAAAGCCAAATCATTATTTGGTGATGAAAAGAAAATTACGGCTATGGATATTGCCGTGGTTACCCGGCAAATTGCCACTATGCTGGGCGCCGGGGTGCCGCTGGTACAATCTATTGATTTAATTGCCAACGGCTCTGACAATAAAAGCCTGCGCAGCCTGATGCAAAAAATCTCGGTAAAAATCCAGGCCGGCTTACCGCTGTCTGATACCTTACGTGAACATCCGAAGTATTTTGATGATCTGTACTGTGATTTAGTCAAATCCGGTGAGCAGTCCGGGGCGCTGGATAGAATTTTTGACCGTATCGCTATTTATAAAGAAAAAGCCGAGGCGTTAAAGTCTAAAATTAAAAAAGCCATGTTTTACCCGGCGGCGGTTATGGTGGTTGCCGGTATTGTCACCTCGATTTTATTAATCTTTGTGGTACCGCAATTTGCTGAAATTTTTGGTAGCTTTGGTGCAGAGTTGCCAGGTTTTACGCTCTTTGTGCTGGGCATCTCCGAGCTAATGCAACAATACTGGTGGGTGGTCTTGGCTGCTGTTATTGCCGCCGGCTATCTGGTTGGTAAGGGCTATCGCAACAGCCTTAAGTTTCGCACCGCCTGTGATGCAATGCTGTTAAAAGCCCCGATTTTTGGTACGATTTTTAATAAAGCGGCAGTCGCGCGCTATGCCCGTACCCTATCCACCACCTTTGCTGCCGGTGTACCGCTAATTGAAGCCTTAGAATCAGCGGCCGGCGCCTCAGGTAATGAGATTTATAAAAAGGCCATTTTGGATATCCGCGATGAGGTCTCGTCCGGTAACCAGATGCATTTTGCCATGAAGCAAACCAGTCAGTTCCCGGAGATGGTGGTACAAATGGTGTCCATTGGCGAAGAGTCCGGCTCGCTGGATAGCATGCTGGCTAAGGTTGCCAATATCTATGAACAGGAAGTTGATGATGCCGTCGATGGCCTGACCGCACTATTGGAACCACTGATTATGGCAGTATTGGGGGTGATTATCGGTGGCCTGATTATTGCGATGTATCTGCCAATCTTCCAGATGGGTAATATTATCTAATGACGGAACTGATTAATCTACCTACTACTCAGCCAGCGGTGTTTCTATTCCTGGTGTTTCTGTTTAGTTTAGTTATTGGCAGCTTTTTAAATGTGGTGATTTACCGGCTACCAAAGATGATGGAGCTGGAATGGCAAAGCGAATTTCAGGCCTATTTCCAGCCGCAAAGCCAGAGTACGGCACCCGCGCGCTATAATCTGGCGGTACCGCGCTCGGCCTGCCCCAGTTGTCATACCCCTATTGCGGCGCGGGATAATATTCCACTGCTAAGCTATCTGGCATTAAAAGGCCGCTGCCGGCATTGTCAGACGCCGATTAGCCTGCGTTATCCGGCGGTAGAACTGCTGACCGCAGTATTAGCGACCATGGTCGCCTGGCAGTTTGGTCCGAGCCTGACTAGCGTCACCTTAATTATTGTTACCTTTGGTTTGGTGGCGCTCACCTTTATTGATATTGATAAGATGCTGCTACCCGATCAGCTTACCCTGCCGCTACTATGGTTAGCCTTGCTATTTAGCCTCACCGATGCCGCCCTGGTAGACCCGGCCAGCGCCATTGTCGGTGCTGCGGCCGGTTATCTTAGCCTCTGGTCAGTTTACTGGGCCTTTAAGCTGCTTACCGGCAAAGAAGGCATGGGCTATGGTGATTTTAAACTATTGGCAGTATTTGGTGCTCTGCTTGGCTGGCAACAACTGCCGCTGATTATTTTATTGTCATCCCTGGTTGGCGCGGTGATCGGTGCCTCGATGCTGGCGATCCAGGGCAAAGATAAAGCTACCCCTATTCCATTTGGCCCCTATATTGCCGCCGCCGGTTGGATTGCCCTGTTGTGGGGTGAACAACTGACTAACGCTTATCTGGCATATCTGGGCTTATGAGTGCGATTACCGGCAAGCTGCTGATTGGCCTGACCGGTGGTATCGGCAGTGGTAAAAGTACTGTTGCCGAGGCATTTCGAGAGCTGGGTGCCGGCTATGTGGACGCCGATCAGGTAGCACGGCAGGTGGTCGCACCAGGTTCTGCCTGCCTGCAGCGTATTGTTGACCACTTTGGCCCGCAGATCCTCAATAGCGATGCCAGTCTTAACCGGCCACTGCTGCGCCAGCTGATCTTTAGCGATGCCGCAGAAAAACTCTGGTTAGAACAATTACTGCACCCGGCGATCCGCGAGCAGCTGTTTCAGCAGTTAAAACAGTTAACCACGCCCTATGCGCTGCTGGTAGCACCATTGCTGCTGGAGAACCAGCTGGATCAATTTACCGATCGGGTGTTGGTAGTAGATATTAGCGAGCAAACCCAGCTAAGCCGTACCATGACACGGGATCAGAACAGTGCCGAACAGGTAAAAGCCATTATGGCGAGCCAGCTTAGTCGCAGTGCCAGACTAGCGCGGGCCGATGATTTGCTGGACAATAACGGCAGCCTGGCGCAACTTATTGAACAAATTCAGCATTTACATGAAAAATATCTTGAACTTAGCCAGGAAATAAGACACAAAGAGCAGTATGACTGCTGAAATAGTATACGAACATCCACTGAATAATAAAATCCGTACCTATCTGCGGATTGAGCATCTATTTACCCAATTGTCAGCGCTGGGCCAGCAAGGCGGTGAAGCGCAGCAGCTCAGTTTCTTTACTACCCTGTTTGCGCTGATTGATGTGCTGGATCGCTCAGATATAAAACCCGATCTACTAAAAGATTTAGAGCGCTGCGAGAGTCAGCTGGTGCTCTGGTCACGCCATCCCTCAGTATCCGATCAGAAGTTACAGCCCTTACTGCAGCAAGCGCTGCGCTTTCAAACCGAATTACTCCGCGCCGGTAAATTAGCCCAGACGTTAAAAGAAGATAAGTTTTTGGCACCGTTACGCCAGCGTTTTGCGCTGCCCGGCGGCTGTTGCTATTTTGATGTACCGCAACTGCAATACTGGCTTAGCCTGCCAGAGGCTGAGCAGCGGCAACAATTTAGTGACTGGTTGAATCAGTTAGCGCTAACCGAGCAGGCGCTGGCCTTTGTGCTGAATTTTATCCGCCAGCGTGGTGAATTTACGCCAATTGAAGCAGAAAATGGCTTCTTTCAGCAAAACGCCGAACAGTACGAGCTACTGCGGATTAAATATAGCCACGCCTGTTGTTCCTTCCCCACCGTCAGCGGTAACAGGTACCGCTATGCGATCCGCTTTATGCAATTATCAGAGCAAGACGGCCGAAGCGCCTGCGCTGAATCGGTTCAATTCCAACTCGCCTGCTGCTAAACCTGCGCCATCCGCCAAATTCTGCTAGAATCGCTGCTGTTGTCTGAAAGGAGCTGTTATGACTGCGACCGTATTATGTCCAACTTGCCAAAAGACAGTTGTCTGGTCTGCTGCCTCGCCGTTTCGCCCGTTTTGCTCTGAGCGCTGTAAGTTAATTGATTTGGGCGACTGGGCAGCGGAAAACCACCGTATAGCCGATAAAAGCAGTATTGATCCTGAGTTGTCAGAGCAATATCTGGCTGAACTGGAGCAGGAGATGCTGGCAGCGGATAACCGCTTTTTTAAAGACTAAGACAGCAGTTCAGGCGAACTGCTGTTGCAAGCGGGTAACGATAGGTTGGTTGGCGTCAGGTAGCGCCAGAGTGTTCAGCTGCTGTACCGGTACCCAAAGCAGTGGCTGACCTTCAGCGCCATGCGGTTCGCCACTAAAGGCGGTAACCAGATAAATATCCAGCAACACTTCCCGCTCCGGATAATCATGGCTTAGCTGCATCAAAGGCTCAGCGGCGGTGACTGTAATGCCGATTTCTTCCTGCAGCTCACGCCCCAGCGCGGATAACACCGACTCACCTTGTTCTAACTTACCGCCGGGAAATTCCCAGCGATCGCCCTGATGCTTGCTGGCATGGCGCTTCGCCAGCAGCACCTGCTGTTGCTGCAGGATCACACCCACAGCAACATGCAACCTGGGCTTAGCTAAGCTGACCATGGCAGTGCTTATACTTTTTGCCGGAACCACAAGGACAGGGATCGTTACGGCCAACCTTCATCCCATCCCGATATACCGGCGCAGTACCTCGCACACTGTCTGGCAGCTCGCCGCCAACTTGTTCGGCTTCAGCATGCTGATACTGGTGTGGTACCTGCTCGGCTTTACGACGCTGCGCTTCTACTGCCTCGACATCTTCTGAAGCGCGAACCTGCACCCGGCTTAAAATACCAATCACGTCCAGCTTCAGGTTTTCCAGCATCGTCGTAAAGAGTTCAAAGGCTTCGCGCTTGTATTCCTGCTTCGGGTTCTTCTGCGCATAGCCGCGCAGGTTAATACCCTGGCGCAGGTGGTCCATCGCCGCCAGGTGTTCTTTCCAATGGCTGTCCAGACTTTGCAGCATTATCGCTTTTTCGAACTGACGTAGTACCTGAGCACCAACCATTTGCTCTTTCAGGGCATAGGCGGCAGCCACATCCTGCTGAATACGTTCACGCAGCTTTTCTTCGAACAGCTTTTTGTCGTCTTTCAGCCATTGGCCAACCGGTAACTCAACGCCGAAATCCGCCTGTAAGCGTTGCTCCAGGCCCGGGATATCCCACATTTCGTCCAGCGATTGTGGTGGGATATATTCGTTAATAACCCGCTCTACCACGTCTTCACGGATCGCATGAATCGTATCAGCGATATCAGTAGCATCCAGCAGGTCATTGCGCTGCTCGTACACCACTTTACGCTGATCGTTAGCCACATCATCAAATTCCAGCAGCTGTTTACGGATATCAAAGTTACGCGCTTCGACTTTGCGCTGCGCATTTTCGATCGCCCGGCTAACCCAGGGGTGCTCAATAGCCTCACCCGGTGCCATACCCAGACGGCGCATCATGCCCGCCATACGATCTGAGGCGAAAATCCGCATCAGCGCATCTTCCAGTGACAGATAGAAGCGTGATGAACCCGGATCGCCTTGCCGGCCGGCACGGCCACGCAGCTGGTTATCGATACGGCGCGATTCATGCCGCTCAGTACCGATAATATGTAAACCACCCGCAGCGATCACTGCATCATGCCGCTGCTGCCAGTCGGTACGGGTTTTCTCGATCAGTTCACTGCTGGCATCAGGTCCCAGCGCTTTTAATTCGGCTTGCAAGCTACCACCGAGCACGATATCGGTACCGCGGCCGGCCATGTTAGTAGCGATGGTAACGGTGCCAGGGCGACCCGCGTCGGCAATAATCTGCGCTTCGTTGGCGTGGAATTTGGCGTTCAGTACCTGATGCTTAATTTTGGCTTTATTCAGCAGGCTGGATAAATACTCTGAGCTTTCAATTGAGGCAGTACCCACCAGAACCGGCCGGCCAGCATCGCGCGCCTGCAGCACATCGGCGATAATGGCGTTATATTTATCCTCGGCGGTCAGATACACCAGATCCGCCATATCATCGCGCACCATTGGCTTATTGGTCGGTACCACGATGGTTTCCAGGCCATAGATTTGCTGGAATTCAAAGGCTTCAGTATCGGCAGTACCGGTCATACCGGCCAGCTTGTCGTATAAACGGAAATAGTTCTGGAAAGTAATAGAAGCCAGCGTCTGGTTCTCGTTCTGGATCCGTACGCCTTCTTTTGCTTCCACCGCCTGGTGTAGGCCCTCAGACCAGCGTCGGCCTTCCATAGTTCGGCCGGTATGCTCGTCAACAATAACGATTTCGCCGTCTTTTACCACATAATCCACATCGCGTTTAAACAGCTGATGGGCACGTAAGGCAGCGTAAACGTGGTGTAACAAGGTAATATTGGCCGCCGAGAACAGGGTATCGTGCTCGGCGATCAGCCCCTGCTCGCGCAGCATATCTTCTACTTTGATCTGGCCTTGCTCGGTCAGGTAAACCTGACGCGCTTTTTCGTCCACCGTAAAGTGGCCGTCGCCATGTTTGCCTTCTTCGTCTTCTTTATCCTGCTTTTCCAGCAACGGCACCAGCTTATTGATCTGCTTATACAGCTCAGAGCTGTCTTCGGCTGGGCCTGAGATAATCAGCGGCGTACGGGCTTCGTCAATCAGAATGGAGTCAACTTCGTCGATAATGGCATAGGCCAGATCGCGCTGTACGCGATCTTGCGGCGAAAACGCCATATTATCGCGCAGGTAGTCAAAGCCGAATTCGTTGTTGGTACCGTAGGTAATGTCAGCAGCGTAGGCTTGTTGCTTTTCATGGTGTGCCATCCCCGGCACGTTTACGCCAACGGTTAGCCCCAGGAAGGTAAATAAGGGCTCGTTCGTTTGAGCATCGCGCTTGGCCAGGTAGTCGTTAACGGTGATCACATGCACTGATTTGCCACTTAACGCATTCAGGTAGGCTGGCAGGGTCGCGGTCAGGGTTTTACCCTCACCGGTACGCATTTCGGAGATCTTGCCCTGATGCAGTACCATACCACCAATCAACTGCACGTCGAAATGACGCATATTGAATACCCGCTTACTGGCTTCACGCACAGTAGCAAAGGCTTCCGGCAGGATGTCATCCAAAGTAGCGCCGGCCTGAACCCGCTGCTTAAATTCGCTGGTTTTTTCTTTTAGTTGTTCATCACTCAGCTTGGCAAACTGCTCTTCCAGGGCATTAATCTGAAGCACAGTTTTTTTGAGTTTCTTTAAAAAGCGGTCGTTACGGCTGCCAATCAATTTGGCGAAGAGTTTTCCAAACATTATCCCAATACCATTCTTAGTTGAAACTGCCAGCCCCAGCCGGCATTACTTGCCCTGAGTGTTGCTGCAGCCCTGGCTTCGCCAGTGTTATTCGTATGCTGTGACCCGCGCAGCAGGCCAGTACCGGCAGATGTTAGCAGGATATGGCGCTATTGACAGTGCCTTTCAAGGGCAAAGCTATGGCCACCACTAAAAAACTGCTAAACTGCAACTTCAGTCTGCCAGGTCAATGATCCGATGAAACGTTATAATCACAAACCGGAAGATCTTTCTCATTTACTGAGCAACAGCCCACTGGCCACAGTACAACAGCAATACAGCCTGTTGCAGCAATTCAATACCGAACTGGCCAGCCAGCTCCAATTACCGGACCTGGGGTTCTGTCAGGTCGTGAATCTGAAAGACGGACGAGCAGTGATCCTGTGCAGCTCAGCAGCCTGGGCTACCCGACTGAAAATGCAGCGCGACGCCATTTTAGCCAATTTCCGGCAAAAAATCTTGCCTGATTTAGCGGGTCTTGACATTGAGGTTTCGCCAAACGGACAAAATAGCAGGTTTAGTGTGCGGGAGACGGCGGCTACGCCATATCTGAAGAACCAAACGGCGCTGAGTGAGCAAACCAGACAGCAATTGTCAAAGTTAGCAGAACAAACGGCAGGCCCACTGCAACAGGCACTACAACGCCTGTTGCGCGGGCAAAATTAGCGATTTAGGCCAGTTGCGGTGCCAGATAGGAGATTGGCAACTCGGCTTTATCGTCAAAGGTGGCGAATTCCCAGTTTTCCTGATTGGCCAGTACCGCTGCCAACAACTGATTGTTCAGCGCATGCCCGGTCTTAAAGGATTTGAACTCTCCCAGAATACTGTAACCGGCCATGTAAAGGTCACCAATGGCATCCAGGATCTTGTGCTTGATAAATTCGTCTTCGTAGCGCAAACCATCCTGGTTTAATACGCGATACTCGTCCAGTACCACCGCATTGTCCATGCTACCGCCGAGCGCCAGATTATTCGCCCGCAGATACTCAACTTCATGCAGGAAACCGAAAGTACGGGCACGGCTGATTTCTTTAATAAAGGCAGCAGCGGAGAAATCCATCACCAGATGCTGTGTGGTTTCAGAGATCACCGGATGGTTAAAACTGATGGCAAAGTCCAGCTTAAAACCATTGTAAGGCTTAAACTCGGCCCATTTATCGCCATCTTCAACCCGCACAGGTCGCTTGATGCGAATAAACTTTTTCGCCAGCCGCTGTTCGCTGATGCCAGCTTCCAGCAACAGGTAAACAAAAGGATTGGCGCTACCGTCCATAATTGGAATTTCCGGGGCATCGACATCAATCACCAGATTGTCGATGCCAAGGCCAGCGATAGCCGCCATTAAATGTTCTGTGGTAGACAGGCGCACGCCCTGCTCATTGATTAAACAGGTACACATGACCGTATCACCCACCAGAGAGGGAGTGATCTTAAAGTCAACTACCGGGTCCAGATCAACACGACGGAAAATAATTCCCGTGTTATCAGGCGCAGGCCGGAGAGTAAGCGTAACCTTTTCACCTTTGTGTAATCCAACACCGACGGTGCTGACGATTTGGCTGATGGTACGTTGTTTAATCATAATTTTATCCTGCTCATTATCTAAGCAAACAAAATGGGCGCGCAGCATAACACATGCAAGCTACTATGCCAAATAGTGGCTGAACAGCGGATGAACTGCATCTGCTGCCTGACGCCTGTCTACCGCGCAAACAGCGCGGACTTTAGTCCGCTTGTTTGCGTAAGAAAGCCGGGATATCAAAAATATCGATACCGCCACCTTTCACTTCCGGTTGTACCTTAGGCTGTAACATTTCTTCGCGTTGCACTGCGGGCTGCGGTGCACTTTGCCGCATGGTATTACCATGTTGTACATAACCGTGGTTCACCGGCTCAGGACGGTGAGTTGGCACCAGGCTGATATCCGGCTTGCGATCGGCACCGATACCGGTTGCAACTACAGTAACCCGCAGCTCATCACGCATTTCCGGATCAATAACGGCACCGACAACCACAGTCGCGTTTTCAGACGCGAAGGCTTTTACGGCATTACCAACAGTTTCAAACTCTTCGATACTGATATCCAGACCCGCAGTGATGTTAACCAGAATGCCCTTAGCACCAGATAAATCAATATCTTCCAACAGCGGACTTGAGATGGCTTGCTCGGCGGCTTCTTCGGCACGGTCCGGGCCGGTAGCGCGGCCAGTACCCATCATCGCAGTACCCATTTCCGACATCACGGTACGTACGTCAGCAAAGTCAACGTTGATCAGACCCGGGCGGGTAATTAACTCAGCAATGCCCTGAACTGCACCCAGTAATACGTTATTGGCAGCTTTAAACGCATCTAACAGACTGGTACCCTTGCCTAAAACTTTTAATAACTTGTCATTCGGGATGGTGATCAATGAATCAACATGCTTGCTCAGCTCGCTGATCCCCTCGTCGGCAAAGGCGCTACGCTTTTTACCTTCAAACGGGAACGGCTTGGTCACCACTGCGACCGTCAGGATCCCCAGCTCTTTAGCCACTTCGGCAACGATAGGTGCCGCACCGGTACCGGTACCACCACCCATACCGGCAGCAATAAACACCATATCCGCGCCCTGCAGGGTTTTCTTGATGGTTTCCCGATCTTCCTCAGCGGAACGACGACCGATATCCGGATTGGCACCGGCCCCCAGACCTTTGGTGACACCTGCACCTAACTGCAGGGTGACATTGGCTGAGGAATTACGCAGCGCCTGGGCATCGGTATTGGCAGCAATAAACTCTACCCCTTCGATATTGCTGGCGACCATATATTCCACGGCGTTACCGCCGCCACCGCCAACCCCTACTACTTTAATGACAGCTTCTTCGCTGTGGTTTTCCATTAACTCAAACATAGCTCTCTCTCCGTTTTTTTACGCTTACTTAAAATTGACCATTAAACCAGCTACTGATTTTTTTCAGCCAGCCGCTGACAGATTCCCGACTCTGACCGGCAGCTTTTTGCTGGCTGCGCACATCTTTGCCATAAAGTAATAAGCCAATGACACTGGCATAGGCCGGGTCACTGACGTAATCCCGAAGCCCGGTAACATGCATCGGATAACCGAGCCGTACCGGCATCTGGAAAATATCTTCTGCAAATTCGACCGCACCTTCCATCTTGGCGGTACCACCGGTTAGCACCAAGCCGGCAGCAATTTGCTCTTCTAAACCACTGGAGCGGATTTCTTCCAACACCAGTTCAAATAATTCCTGATAACGCGGCTCTACCACTTCTGCCAGCGTATGACGCGACATGGAGCGGGCTGGCCGGCCACCAACACTGGGGACTTCGATACTTTCCTCTTTCCCCACCATACTGCGCAGGGCACAGGCATACTGCACCTTAATATCTTCCGCATGGCTGATTGGCGTACGGAAAATCTTGGCAATATCACTGGTCACCTGATTACCGGCCACCGGGATTACCGCGGTATGCCGCAAAGCGCCATTGGTGAAGATGGCGATATCAATGGTGCCGCCACCAATGTCGACCACGCAGACGCCAAGCTCTTTTTCATCATCAGTCAGTACCGCATAGCTGGATGCCAGAGCATTAAAAATCAGTTGATCAACCTGTAAGGTACAGCGCTCTACACACTTCTCAATATTCTTCGCCATGTCATTGGCACAGGTGATAATGTGGGCCCGTGCTTCCATCCGCACGCCTGACATGCCAACCGGGCTCTTGATACCCTCTTGCATATCAACTGAAAACTCTTGCGGTAACACGTGTAGCATCCGGCGCTCGGCAGAGATCGGCACTGACTTGGCGGCATGAATCACGCTGGCCACATCTTCCGCCGTGACCTCAGTATCATTGATTGGTACCATCCCACTTTCGTTCTGGCAGCGGATATGCTTGCCGGTGATCCCCAGATAAACCGAGGAAACCTGGCAATCGGCCATCAGTTCGGCCTCGTTAATGGCGCGTTGCACCGCTTGTACCACCAGGTTCAGATCGTTAACGCCACCCTTATCCATACCCCGTGAGGCATGGGTGCCGACGCCGACGATGCTCAACTGGTTGTCGGCGGTGATCTCGCCTACTACCGCCTTTATCTGAGCGGTGCCGATATCCAGACCAACAATCAAATCCCGTTCTGCTGACTTTGTCATGTTTTTCTCTTAGTGTCTGTTACTGCATAGCGCACGGCAATACCCGTGTCATAACGTAAATCCACCTCTGCCATCCCGGCCTGGTGCTGTTGCATGGTCGGATACAACTCAATAAAGCGTTGCAACCGCTTCAGCGTATCTTCGCGGCCCAGCTGCAAACTCAGGCCATCGGCCAGTTCCAGTCGCCAGGCAAAGCGTTCGGTTAAATACACCTTTTGTACATCAAACTGATGCAGCGTCATTAACTGCTGCATGCGGCCGAACATGTTCAGGGCATCCTGCTCGGTCCCATCCGGACCGTACAGCCAGGGCAAGGGTTGGTTCAGTTGTTGTATTGGGGCGGCAAACACCTGCCCTTTTTCGTTCAGTAACTGCTCACCATTCCAAATTGCCACCGGCTGCTGCTCCGTTACCACCACCACCAGCGTATCAGGCCAAAGTTTGCGCACGGCACTCTGATACACCCATGGTTGCTGTTGCAGGAACTGCTGCACCTGATCCACGTCCACCCGAAAAAAATTCCCCACATATTCCTGATGCAAGCGCTGCTGCAGGTTGTTAACGTCCAACTGCTGAAACTTGCCATATAACCGAACCTGCGAGATTGGCGCGCTTTGTTGATCCCGTACCCAGTTGCGCACCTCGGCAATCAGATACAGTAAAAACAAAATCGAACAGACAAAGAACACCAGGCCCAGCACAAACTCGGTGCGGCTGCGTGGTGTGATCTGCGTCTGCGCTGCTTTCATCCGTTAGCTCCGGGCGCTGTCGGCTTGTTGTAAAATCGCCAGCACCAATTGCTGAAAGCTATAACCGGCTGCCTTGGCCGCCATAGGTACCAGCGATTTCTCAGTCATCCCCGGTACAGTGTTCACTTCCAGTAAATAGTGCTGCCCGCTCTGATCCAGCATCAGATCAACCCGCCCCCAGCCACTGGCGCCCACCGCTTTAAAGGCGGCCAGCGCGCTTTGCTGCATTGCCGCGGTCAGCTCTGCCGTTAACGGCGCCGGGCACAGATACTCAGTACTATTGGCCTGATATTTGGCTTCGTAATCATAAAACGCGCGCGGCGTACGCATTTCAACTATCGGTAATACCTGATCATTTAAAATAGCGATGGTAAATTCCCGACCGTCAATCCAGCGCTCAACCAGCACTTCCTGATCATATTGATGGGCGGTGGCGATAGCAGCGGCCAGCTCTGCCGCATTGCTGGCAGCACTCATGCCAATGCTGGAGCCTTCATTGGCAGGTTTAACCATCACCTTACCGCCGAGCTGTTGCAACATAGCGGCGTAATTAGTATCGCCAGGGCGCACCACTAAAAAGGGCGCTGTCGGTAAGCCCTGCGCCTGAAACAGCCATTTACAGCGAATTTTATCCATTGCCAGCGCTGAGCCCAGCACACCGCTACCGGTATAGGGTAAGCCCAGCTGCTGTAACGCACCTTGCATAGTGCCATCTTCACCGCCGCGACCATGTAGCACGATAAAGACTTTATCGGCACTCAGACTGGCCAGTGGTTGTTCCTTCGGATCAAAAGCAAAGGCATTGATACCGGCATCCTGCAACGCGGCTAATACGGCCTTACCGGAGCGCAGCGACACCTCGCGTTCTGCCGAGCGGCCACCAAACATCACGGCAACTTTTGCATTCTGGCTCATTGCGCAGCTCCCTTGGTTGCTTTTAACTGTTCAATATCGAGTTGCATCGCAGCCAGTTGTTTCACCAGGCTACCAATATTGCCGGCACCTTGCGTCAGCACCACATCACCATCCTGTAATACTTCTGCCAGACTGGCTGCCAAATCCGCCGGTTGTGCAACATAGATCGGCTCCAGCTGGCCACGGGCGCGAATAGAGCGCGCCAGACTACGACTGTCAGCGCCGGCTATCGGTGCTTCACCGGCAGCATACACTTCCAGCAGCAATAACGTATCCACTTCTGACAGCACCCGGGCAAAGTCATCATAGAGATCACGGGTGCGGGTATAGCGGTGTGGCTGGTAACACATTACCAGACGCCGTTGTGGCCATGCACTGCGCACTGCGGCAACAGTAGCAGCCACTTCGGTCGGGTGGTGACCATAATCATCTAACAGCAGCACCTTACCACGGCCGGTGTCAAACTCGCCGTATTGTTGAAAACGCCGGCCTATACCTTCGAATTTATTTAATGCCGCCAAAATTGCCTGCTCTGCAATGCCCTCGTCCTGCGCCAGCGCAAATACCGCTGTGGCGTTGAGTGCATTATGCCGGCCCGGTAAATTCAGGCTGATTTCGCGCTGGTTACCGGCCGGATCGGTGATCACAAACTGGCTGCGGGTGCCTAACTGACTAAACTCACTGATCCGGTAATCGGCATCTTCGCTAAAGCCATAGGTCAGCACAGTGCGACCAATTTGCGGGATCAGGCCGCGCAGCACAGCATCATCCAGGCAGACGACCGCTAAGCCGTAAAACGGCAGATTATGCAAAAACTCCAGATAAGTGGCTTTTAGCTTTTCAAAGTCACCCTGATAGGTATCCATATGGTCGGCTTCGATATTAGTAATTACCGTCGCCATCGGCTGTAAATGTAAAAAGGAGGCATCACTCTCGTCGGCTTCAGCAATCAGATAGCGTCCGGCACCTAGCCGGGCATTAGAGCCGGCAGAATTTAACAAGCCACCAATAACAAAGGTCGGATCGGCACCGGCTTCAGCAAAAACAGACGCCATTAAACTGGTGGTCGTGGTTTTACCATGCGTGCCGGCGATGGCGATACCGTGGCGAAAGCGCATCAGTTCACCTAACATTTCTGCCCGGCGTACTACCGGGATCCGCTGTTCGCGCGCCGCAGCCACTTCAGGGTTTTCCTGCTTGATGGCGCTGGAAACCACCACCACACTGGCACCCTGAACATTATTGGCAGCATGGCCAAACACTATCTCAGCACCCAGGCTGATTAAGCGCTCGGTCACGGCACCGGGTGCGATATCAGAGCCGCTGACTTTGTAGCCCTCGTTTAGCAGCACCTCGGCAATGCCGCCCATACCGGCGCCACCAATACCGACAAAATGGATCCGCTCGACCCGGCGCATAGCCTGTTTTTTCTGTTGCAGTGTCGTAATCATACTACTTGTCCTGTTACTTGCCGGCATATGGCAACCACCTCTGCCGCTGCATTATCGAGCGCAAAAGCCCGGGCCTTATCTGCCCGGCGCTGTAGCTCGGTTTTATCTGTTAAAACGCCGGCCAGTAATGGCACTATACCCGGCTGGGCCAGCTGATTTTGCGGTAATAGCCAGGCCGCTTCGACACTGGTCAGACTGCGTGCATTTGCGGTCTGATGATCGTCAATGGCCGTGGGCAGCGGCACAAAAATGGCGGCAATGCCGGCAGCGGCCACTTCACTCACCGTCAGTGCACCGGCGCGACAAATCACCACATCGGCCCAGCGATAGGCAGCGGCCATATCTTTGATAAAGGCCTCAACCTGAACCGTCATACCCAGCTGGCGTAGTGGTTGGTAAGCAGCATCGACCGTATCGCGCATGGCTTCACCTGTTTGATGCCAGACCGCAACTTGCCCCTGTCTGGCCAGCTGCGCTAGTTGCGGCGGTAATTGTTCATTCAACGCTTTGGCGCCCAGACTGCCTCCGACCACCAGCACCCGTAACTCGGGATTCTGTTGCCGGCCAAGACGGCAATTAATCACTTCATTGCGTACCGGATTGCCAACCAATTGCTGCTTCACCGAGTCGGCAAAGGCCTGCGGAAAGGCTACCAGCACTTTCATGGCCAGCTGTGCCAGCAGTTTATTGGTGCTGCCGGGTACCGCATTTTGTTCGTGAATCAACAAAGGGATGCCGCTTAAGCGTGCCGCCAGGCCACCGGGACCACTGGCATAACCACCAAAGCCCAATACCAATGTCGGCTTCAGCCGTCTAACCAGGCGTCTAGCCTGCAGTAAAGCTTTGACCAGCATCCAGGGCGCCAGCAACTTACTGCGCCAACCTTTACCGCGTAGCCCTGCCACCTCAATCGGGTAAAAGGGTAAACCGAATTCCGGCACCAGCCGTGCTTCCATCCGATCTGCAGTACCAAGCCAGGCGATGTCCCAGCCATCGGCCTGTAGCGATCTGGCGACTGCCAACGCCGGGAAAATATGGCCACCAGTACCACCTGCCATGATCAGAGCCAGAGGCTTAGTCATGCTTACCTCCGCTCACCGCTTGCTTGCCCTGTAACCGGACTTCGAAATCAATCCGCAGCAGCAAGGCTGCAGCCATCAGCATAATAATCAGGCTACTGCCACCATAGCTGACAAAGGGCAAGGTCATACCTTTGGTTGGCAGCAAACCGCTGGCCATGCCGGCATTGACCGCGGTTTGAAAGCCGATCCAGATCGCCAGGGCATAGGCCAGAAAACCATGGAAACTCATGCCTTTTTGCAGAGCCCGGCTGCCCATCAATAAGGCGCGGAACACCATCAGGAATAACAAGCTAAGTAGCAGAGCCACCCCGAAGAAACCGGTTTCTTCGGCAATCACCGAGATAATAAAGTCGGTATGGGCCTCCGGCAGGTATTCCAGTTTTTGAATACTGTTGCCCAGCCCTTGCCCAGACCAGCCGCCACGACCAAAAGCCATTAAAGACTGCGTTAACTGATAGCCGCTACCAAAAGGATCAGCCCAGGGATCGAGGAAGGCCGTCACCCGACGCCAGCGATACTCGCTGTAAAATATCAGCACCGCGATTGCCGCCAGACCGGTGAGGATCAGCGCAATAAACTGCCAGAGCTTGGCACCGGCCAAAAACAACAGCACTACCGCCGTCGCAAACATCACGATAACGGTTCCTAAGTCAGGCTGCATCAGCAGTAACACCGCCACCACAAACAGCATCAGCAGTGGCTTTAAAAAACCCATCAGGTTTTCCCTGACCTCTTCATGCCGGCGCACCAGATAGCTGGCCAGATAGGAGAAAAAGAATAACTTCGCCGGCTCAGCACCCTGAATATTAATCGGGCCCAGCGCCAGCCAACGGGTAGAACCATTGACGTTTTTACCAAAAATCAGTACCGCAACCAGTAAGGCCAGGGCAGCAAATAACAATTGCATATTGTAAGTGTGCCAGAAACTAACCGGTAAACGGGTCACGACATAAGCCGCGGTGAAGCCCATCGCCATATAAATTAAATGCCGGATGGTAAAGTGCAGTGGATTACCGTGCAGCCGCTCTGCCACCGGGATCGAGGCACTGGTCACCATCACCAGACCAAAGGCCAGCACCAACAGCAATGCGGTCAGGAACATATTGTCAAAGGTACCCTCGTCTCGGGATTGCCACCAGGCATCCAAACGTGGGAAAGGGTTAAAACGTGCCGGCAGGGTTAAGGCTTTCATGGCTTTAACTCCCTGACGGCAGCCGCGAACTGCTCACCGCGATCGGCATAACTTTTAAACATATCCAGGCTGGCACAGGCCGGCGACAACAATACCATATCACCTGGTTTCGCCAGACTGGCCGCTGTTTTTACTGCCTGCTGCAGCGTTTTTACCTGAATGCTGTCAGGTAACAGGGCCGCAAGCGCCGGGCCATCCTGCCCCAGCGTAATCAGCTGCTGCACATCGCGCTGCAGCGCCGGTTGCAATTCAGTCAGATCAGCGCCCTTGGCATCACCGCCGGCAATCAGGATCAGCTTGCCTTTGACACTGCTGCGCAGTCCGGCCAACGCAGCCAGAGTTGCGCCGATATTGGTGCCCTTAGAATCGTTGACCCAGCGTACACCGTTTCGCTCCAGTACCAGCTCACAACGATGCGCCAGGCCGCGGAAGGTTTTTAATGTGGTGGCAATCGCCTCGCGGCTGGCACCCGCCGCTAAGGCTAACGCTGCAGCAGCCAGCGCATTGAACTGGTTATGCTTACCAAATAAGCTCAGCTCAGACACCGGCAACAACGGCGCCCCGGCGACCAACAGATACTCCTGCTGCTGATGCTGCACTATGCCATAGCCACTACCGTTATCCTGCAAGCTCAAACCAAGTCTCGGCCCGGAGGTGGCTGGCAGCGTCAGGTTGTCTTCCGCGTTGTAAACCGCCAGCGCACTGTGCTGATAAATACGTTGCTTAGCGGCAGCATAATCAGCCAAATCGTTATAGCGGTCGAGGTGGTCAGCACTAACATTCAGGTTAGCCGCGGCGACGAGCTGTAAACTGTCGGTCGTTTCCAGCTGGAAGCTGGATAACTCCAGCACATAGACTTCTGCACTTTGCTCTGCCAGCGCATCCAATACCGGCAAACCAATATTGCCAGCGGCCAGTGCTTTGATACCACTTTGCTGTAACATCGCTTCGGTAAGGCGGGTGACGGTAGATTTGCCATTAGAACCTGTTATTGCCACCACAGGTTTAGTGTTGAAACGGGCAAAAAGTTCGACATCACCCAGCACTGTCGCACCCTGCAGGCGGGCAAAACGCAGTGCCGGATGTTTAACTGATAAGCCGGGGCTGACAATAATCAGCTCCATCTGTGCCAGACGGTTGGCATCTAGCTCACCTAAATAGATACCGTCTACCTTTTCCGGCGCGATCTGTTCCAGCCCGGCTGGTTGCTTACGGGTATCCATTAACACCGGCTTCAAACCTTTTGACAGCAAAAAACGCACCGTGGCCAGACCTGATTGGCCCAGCCCGACGACAGCGATACGTTTAGCAGTCAACAAATCTGGCATAACTTCTTATCTCAGTTTCAGGGTGGCTAACCCTACCAGCACAAAGATGATCGACAGGATCCAGAAGCGCACGATCACCCGTGGCTCAGGCCAGCCCTTTAATTCGTAATGGTGATGGATTGGCGCCATCCGGAAAATCCGCTGTTTGCGCAGTTTGTAGGAGCCTACTTGCAGGATCACCGACAGGGTTTCCATCACAAAGATACCGCCCATGATAAACAGCACGATCTCCTGCCGTACCAGAATGGCAATCACGCCAAGCACCGCACCCAGCGCTAAAGAACCGACATCCCCCATAAACACCAGCGCCGGGTAGGTGTTAAACCAAAGGAAACCTAAACCCGCGCCGATAAGGGCGGCGCAGAACACGACCAGTTCCCCGGCATAAGGTAGGAAAGGAATATTCAGATAGTTGGCAAAGTTTACGTTACCGCTGGCATAGGCAATAATGGCAAAGGCGCCGGCGACCATAATGGTCGGCACTATGGCCAGACCATCCAGACCGTCGGTCAGATTGACGGCATTACTGGTGCCGACAATCACAAAATAGGCCAACGCAATAAACAGTAAGCCCAGCTGTGGCATCACCTCTTTGAAAAAAGGCAATAGCAGCGCAGTTTCTGCCGGCCGTTCGGCTGTGGCATAAAGGAAAAACGCGGTTAACAGCGCAAATACCGATTGCCAGAAGTACTTCCAGCGCGCGATCAAACCTTTGGGATCCTTACGGATCACTTTGCGGTAATCATCGATAAAGCCGATGGTGCCAAAGCTGACCAGCACAAACAGCACCACCCAAATGTATTTATTGCTCAGATTGGCCCATAACAGGGTCGAAATCAGAATCGAACCGAGGATCAACAGCCCGCCCATCGTCGGCGTGCCTTTCTTCGAGAAATGGCTCTCAGGGCCGTCATTGCGTACCACCTGCCCAATCTGCATCCGCTGTAAGGCGGCGATCAGCTTGGGCCCGAGGTACAGGCTGAGTAACAAGGCGGTTAATACGCCCAAAATCGCCCGGAATGTCAGATAGCTGATCACATTAAAGGCACTGATATACTGCGTTAAATACTCTGCTAACCACACTAACATGGCTGAGTCTCCTGCTGACAACGTTCTAGCAAGTCCTGTACAACCTTTTCCATTCTCGCGCTGCGTGAACCTTTCACCAGGAGCGTAACGTCTTGTTGACCGGCAATGATTGGTAGCAAATGCTCGACCAGCGTTTGCTGTTGACTAAAATGGGCACCAGTAACTCCAAAGCGGTCACTGGCGCTCTGTGATAACACACCAACAGTGAATAACAGATTAATACCGGCTTTTTTGGCGTAATCGCCAATCTGTTCATGGTATAAACGGGCGTCAGCACCCAGTTCACCCATATCACCGAGTAACAGGCCACGGAAGCCAGAATAGCTGGCCAGCAAGTCAATGGCCGCTTTTACTGATTCCACATTCGCATTGTAGGTATCGTCAATAATTTTCAGACCGGCTTTGGGTGTCAGCAAATTAGTACGGCCTTTAACCGCTTGCATCCCGAGCAGACCGCGCTGTACTTGCCGTAAATTCAGGCCCAGTCCGAGGGCTGCAGCGGCGGCAGCCAGCGCATTAGCGACATTATGCCGGCCGGGGATTTTCAGCTGGATTTGCTCATTGCCCTGCGGGCTATGTAACAGAAAATGCGCACAACCACTGGCATCCAGACGAATGTCAGAGGCATAAAAATCAGCTGCCGGATTTTGTAAACTAAAGGTCTGGCAGGCTTGCTGTCTGACCTGCGCCAGCCAGTAATCGCTAAAGTCGCTGTCCAGTGACACTACTGCGCTGCCGGTATCAGTTAAACCACTGTAGATTTCAGCTTTAGCTCGGGCCACGCCATAAACATCGCCAAAACCTTCCAGATGCGAAGCGGCGGCATTGGTGATCAAGGCGACATCCGGCTTCACCAATGCCGTGGTATAAGCTACCTCGCCGGGATGGTTGGCTCCCAGTTCAAGTACCGCATATTGGTGCTCCGGTGTTAACCGCAGCAGGGTCAGGGGTACACCGATGTCATTATTAAAATTACCCGCAGTCGCCAATACCGGCCCCTGCTGGCTTAAGATCGCCGCCAACATCTCTTTTACCGTGGTTTTACCGGCACTACCGGTAATCGCCACCGTTTTCGGCACCAACCGTTGCTTCAGTGCCGCGCCCAACTGACCCAAAGCTATCCGGCCATCCGGCACCAGAATATAAGGCAGGGCAACCGGCGGCTGTTGATTACAAATCAGCGCTACCGCACCCTTCGCCGCGACGTCAGCCAAAAACTGATTGCCATCGAAATTCGGGCCCTTTAACGCCAGAAACAGCGCCGCGCCTTCCAGGGTACGGCTGTCGGTACTGATGTTCTCAATCAGCCGATCTTCGCCGACTAAAGGGGCCTGCAGAATAGTTGCCAACTCAGATAAACGCAGCGGGATCATAGTGCCATCTCCCTTTGCAGCTGCTGTACATAGGCGCGCTCGTCATAGTGCAGCGCGGTCTGACCGATAATTTGCTCAGTTTCATGGCCTTTACCGGCAAGCAGTACTATGTCGCCTGCCTGAGCCTGCGCCACTGCTAACTTAATGGCAGAACGGCGATCCGGCTCCAGCACATAACAGTGATCATTACTAAAGCCAGCCACTATATCCTGCAGAATCTGCAGCGGATCTTCAGTGCGCGGGTTATCCGACGTTAGGATCACATGATCAGATAGCAGCTCAGCAAGTTGCCCCATCAAGGGCCGCTTGCCTTTATCGCGGTCGCCACCGCAGCCAAACACGGTCCATAAATGGTTACTGCAGTGGGCGCGCAGCGCCAGTAAGGTTTGCCGCAATGCATCCGGAGTATGGGCGTAATCGACCACCACAGTGGCGCCGGTTTTAAACGGAAATTGTTCCATCCGCCCGGCAACAGCTTTTAGTTTAGCGGCAGCCTGTAATAGCGCCGGTAACGGCTGTCCCAGCGCTTGCAGACAACGTATCGCTGCCAGCGCATTCTGCACATTAAATTCGCCAAGGAGCGGCAACTGCAACTGATAATGCACACCCTCAGCCTGTAGCTCGCAGTAAATACCTTGCTCATTTGGCGCCGCACACTGATAGGTCAGAGCAGCAGGATCGCTACAGTCCGCGGTTTTGCCATAGCCAAAAACCGGGATCTGACAATGAGTGGCATAACTACGACCGGTTTCATCAGACAGATTCAGCACCGCCAACCGACTTTGCGACTGTTGAAACAATAATGCCTTGGCTTCAGCATAGGCCTGCATACTACCGTGATAATCCAGATGATCCCGGCTCAGGTTGGTGAAGACAGCGGCTGCGAATTCCAGGCCGGCAACCCGCTGCTGCACTAAGGCATGGGATGACACCTCCATCGCTACCAGTCGTACACCGCTGGTTAGCATTTCGGCAAAAATACGTTGTAAATCAACAAAATGCGGCGTGGTGTTCTTTAGTGGTGTCAATTGCTGCCAAGGGCCATAGCCGAGGGTACCGATAATGGCGCTTTTCAGTCCGAGCTGCTCTGCCAACTGCGCGATAAAACTGCTGACCGAGGACTTACCATTAGTACCGGTCACGCCCACCAGCGTCAGCTGTTGTTGCGGGTGACCATAGAAACTGGCTGCCAACTCGGGTAACACTGTATTCAGCTCGGGCAATACCTGAACTCGCGGATCGCTGTAACTGCCGGTATGGGTGAGTACCAGAGCAGCGCCTTGCGCCAGCGCCTGACTAATAAAATGCTGACCATCGGTATGGGTGCCGGGCAGTGCAATAAAGACATCGTTTTTTTGCACCTGACGGCTATCAATGCGCAAATTCGCCAGTGTGCACTCCGGCACCTGGGGGCACTGCGCTGCTAACCAGACTTTACTGTTAACCGGCATTTTGTGTACTCCTTACGGCAGAGATCCTGGGCCGGCTTTGCGCATCCGGCGGTAAGTTCAGTAACTGCATGGCAGCACCCATAATCTGGGAAAATACCGGGGCCGCGATTTCGCCGCCGTGGTAGAAATCACCGGCCGGCTCGTTAATAACGACCACTGTTACCAAGCGTGGATTACTGATTGGGCCAACACCGGCAAAGGAGGCGATATAGTCATTGCCGTAACCACCAGCGACCGCTTTACGGGCAGTACCGGTTTTGCCACCGACGCGGTAACCCGGAATTTGTGCCCGGGTTGCAGTACCGCCAGGCGCGATACTGCTTTCCATCATTTCTAACATGGCCAGCGCATATTCTTGTTTTAATACCCGCTCACCTGGTTCAGGCTGCTCCACTTTCAGAATGCTCAGTGGCCGGTTGACCCCGCCATTGCCAATGGTGGCGTAAGCTCTGGCCAGCTGTACTGCAGTGACGGATAAGCCATAGCCATAAGAGAAAGTAGCGCGTTCAAAATCAGACCAACGCTGACGGAAACTGAAAATACCGCTGCTCTCGCCGGTTAAGCCGGTGCCGGTATCCTGGCCCAGGCCCAGATTACTGTATAAGCCAATTACATTTTGATGCGGGATCTGTAACACCAGACGGGCCACACCCATATTACTGGACTTTTGAATGATACCGCCCAGGCTTAAGCTGCCATAGTTGTTCGGATCCCGCACCCAGCTGCCGCCGATGCGCATCACGCCGGGACTGACATCGACCATGGTATCCAGTTTGGCGTTGCCAAATTCCAGCGCACTGAGTACCGCCAGCGGTTTCATCGTAGAACCGGGTTCAAAGGTATCGGTGATGGCGCGATTGCGGAAACGATGCACCGGCGTATTGCGGCGGTTATTCGGGTTAAATGACGGGCTGTTGACCATCGCCAGGATCTCACCGGTATGCACATCGACAACCACGGCAGAGCCGGAAGCTGCGCCATGCGCCAGCACGGCTTTCTTCAGCTCGCGATAGGCGACCGCCTGGATCCGCTGATCAATACTCAGCACAACATCTGCCGGTTCCTGTGACGCTTCACGCTCCAGCACTTCAATTTCACGGCCTTTGGCGTCTTTACGGAACACTTTGCGCCCGGCGGTACCGGTTAGTAAGTCGTTAAAACGCTTCTCGATACCCTCAACGCCGACATCATCAATATTTGTAAAACCTATCAACTGCGCCGCAACTTCACCGGCCGGGTAATAACGCCGTGATTCCTGGCGAAAATGAATCCCAGGCACCTTTAACTTACGCACATATTCGACCACCGCAGGATTAACCTGGCGTTGCAAATAAACGAAGCGCCGGCTCGGGTTATCACCAATCCGCTGTAGTAATTGTTGCGGCGTCATTTGCAGAATTTCAGCCAGTGCATGCCAACGCCGCTCATCGGCCGCAGCGTTGCGCTCAATCACTTCTTTCGGGTCAGCCCAGATCGCTTCTACCGGCACACTCACTGCTAACGCCTGGCCATGCCGATCGAGGATCATACCGCGCATCACCTTGTCGGATTCAATCCGTAAGGTACGCAGGTCGCCCTGAGTGACCAACATATCCGGCTCCAGCACTTGCAACCAGGCTGCGCGGGCAACCAGTGCCACAAAGACCGCACTTAAGCTGAGCATCACAAAAGCAAAGCGCCAGCCCAGCACTGTCGGCTGCTTTCTGGTTTTTGCCTGGGCTTTCGCTACGGGCCGCTTCATGGTTGCCTCACCGTGATATCCCGATTGCCGCTCGGTCTTTCCATATTTAGTTGCCGGCGGGCAATTTCTTCCACCCGGC
Organism: Alishewanella sp.; assembly: GCA_036759505.1. GTDB lineage: Bacteria > Pseudomonadota > Gammaproteobacteria > Enterobacterales > Alteromonadaceae > Alishewanella. The sequence goes on from DAIOUM010000004.1 coordinate 28,288, forward strand.
TATGCTCGGCCAGCGCCCGCTGCTCCAGCAACAGGTTGCGCCATTCTGTATCCAGCTGATCACGCTGCTGGTAATTCTGATCCTGCTGGATCGTCAGTTGCCGGTTTAAATGTGCCATTTGCACTACTGCCAGAGCGGTTAACACACAAGCCAATAACAACAACAGCACCAGCTTGCGCTGCTGCCATTGTTGTCTGATTTGGGTAGATAACCGGATCTCGCTCATCAGAGCGTCCTCTCAGCGATCCGTAGCACCGCACTACGGGCACGCGGGTTGGCCGCCAATTCAGCATCAGATGGCATGATGGCCTTGCCGATCAATTTTAACGGTACCTCTTGTTGCAGCTGGGCATTTGTCAGCGGCAAACCGCGCGGCACAGCTTCTGGCTTGGCATGACGCCGCATAAACTGTTTCACCAGCCGATCTTCCAGCGAGTGAAAGCTAATGACACAGAGGCGACCACCAGGTTTAAGTGACGCCATAGCGCCCTGCAGCGCCAGGTTCACTTGCTCCAGCTCACTGTTGATGTAGATGCGGATAGCCTGGAAGCTGCGGGTAGCCGGGTGCTTTTTCTCTTTGGCACTTTTGGGCACCGCGCGGCTTATCAGGTCAGCTAACTGGCCGGTGCGGGTTAACGGCTGCTCGGCACGGCTATTAACAATGCTGTTGGCAATGCGCCAGGCAAACTTCTCTTCGCCATATTCACGCAACACAAAACTGATATCTTCAACATCAGCACTGGCTAACCACTCTGCGGCTGACAAACCACTGGTTGGATCCATTCGCATATCCAGTGGGCCATCTCGCATAAAACTAAAACCACGCTCGGCTTCATCCAGTTGGGGGGAAGAAACGCCGAGATCCAACAAAATACCGTCAATTTTGCCAAAAATAGCCAGAGATTCGGCAATGTTCGCCAGGGCGGCAAAGGGGCTGTGGGTGATATGAAAACGCGCATCGGCTTGCAGTGGGGCTGCGGCAGCGATGGCGGCAGGATCGCGATCTATGGCATACAGCCGGCCTTGAGGGCCAAGCTGTTTCAGGATTTCCCGGCTGTGACCACCGCGGCCGAAGGTGCCATCCAGATAGATGCCATCAGCCTTGATCGCCAGGCCTGTCAGCGTTTCCGCCAACAGTACCGAAATATGCTCAGTTGTGGTCATTTACAGTACAAAATCCTGTAAGCGTTCGGATAACTCCACCGAGCCAGCTTGCGCCTGTTCCAGCTCAATATCAGCGGCCAGACGGTCTTGCCAGGTGGTTTCATCCCAGATTTCAAATTTATTAAGTTGACCCACCAAACGGATATTTTTGCCCAGGTTGGCATGCTGCCGTAAAAAGGCAGGCAGCAGGATCCGGCCGCTTTTATCCATATCGCATTCGGTGGCGTTACCCAGCAAAATGCGCTGTAAACGGCGCTCCTGCGGGTTCAAACTGGAGAGTGACTGCAATTTTTCTTCGATTTCTTCCCACTCTGCCAGCGGAAACAGCAATAAACAGGGATCATGCAGATCGATGGTACAGATCAATTGACCCTGATTTTCAGACAAAAGGCGGTCGCGGTAACGCGCTGGCAGCGCTAACCGGCCTTTGTCATCTAATGTCAGTGTGAATGATCCACGAAACATCGTTATTTGCCTGTATTAAGTGTTAACGGTCGTTAAGGTGGCACTCAATGGCGTGGCAGTGACACCTTAGTTATCCCACTAAGCGCGTTCTGCACTCCAAAATGATCCACAATTACCCACTTATCCCCACAATGAGACAGTTTAGGGTGCCACTTCGGCACCTGTCAAGGTAAAAACAGCATCACAGATCGAATAAGATCCCGCTAATTTCGCGGCTTGGAGGAAGTAAATGATTTAGTGGGAAATTAAATCGCTGCGGCAACGGAATAGTGAAACTTGCTATTGCGGAATAAATTATTCAATATAAAACCTCTGTCCAGACTGGCCAGCACATTATAAGGCGCCAATCGATGCTTAGTCTGTTGAAAATAAAAGGAATGTTAGACCAACTTTCTGCCAGTGAGCGTAAGTTGGCGGACTTTATTCTGGATAACTCTAACTTGCTACGCGACTATTCGTCACAGCAGCTGGCGGATGCGGTAGGGATCAGCCAGTCCAGCGTGGTGAAATTTTGCCAGAAACTGGGCTATAAAGGCTACCCCGATCTAAAGCTGGCGATCACTGAAGCGGTGGTCACTGCCACCACCCTGCAACGGGACGCACCGGAAAATAATGCTGAACTCAGCGGTCTGGCGCAGTTAGCTGAGCAACTGCAGCAGAGTTTATGGCAAGGTCTGCGCGGCTTGCTGACCATCAACCCGGAAAGCCGGCTGCAGCAAGCCGCCAAAATGCTGCAACAAGCCCGGCAAATTCTGTTAGCTGGCAGTGCTCATTCCGCCGTGGTAGCGGCTGATATGCAAAGCCGCTTACTGGAACTGGGAAAGCTGGCGCTGTTTCATAGTGATCCGGCGGTCAGTTTACAATTGGCCCGCACCCTGCCCGAGGGCAGTATCGTACTGCTGATTTCTGATAGTGGCGAAAATGCTGATTTACTGCGGCTGGAGAAATATGCCAAACGCCGGCAATTACAGATCATCTCCCTGACCCGTTTTCAAACCAGTGCGCAAAGCGCTGGGGCTGACGTGACCTTATTTACGCTGGATACTGAAACCGACGAGCATTTGGCTCGGCTGGTCACCCAACAGGCGCAGCAACACCTGTGTCATTTACTCTATTTGTTGCTCTGCCAAAGCCCAAGTTACCGCCAGCATATTACAGAGCACAATAAATTGCTGGCGTTGCTGGAAAAGAGTTAGTTTAACCACTCCAGGCCATCAATCGCAGTCACGCCCAGACCCGGCGCATCACCTATGGTGATATCCGGGCCGTTAAAGTTCACACTGCAATGCACCGGATTAAAGGCACAGAGCGAGGGCCCATCCAGATCGACCTTGGTAATCACATCAGCTTTCGCCACCGCAACATGTACCGCCGCTGCGACACTAATACTGCTTTCCAGCATACAGCCAATCATGCACTGCATATCGTAGAAGGAGCAAATATCGGCGATCTTAATGGCGTTGGAGATACCACCGGTTTTCATCAGCTTAATATTGATAATATCGGCGGCCCGCATCTTGATAAGCTCAATCACCTCGCGCGGGCCAAAGCTGCTTTCATCGGCCATCACCGGCGTATGTACCCGCTCGGTAATATATTTCAGTCCTTCCAGATCGTAATATTTAACCGGCTGCTCCACCAGCTCCAGCCGCACCCCGGCATCCTCCAGCTTATGCAGCGCATAAACAGCTTCCTTGGCAGTCCAGCCCTGATTGGCATCCAGCCGGATCAAGGCTTTGCCGGCCACCGCGTTATAAATGGCTTTTACCCGCTCTATATCGACGCCAATATCCTTACCCACCTTAACTTTCAGGGTTTCAAAGCCATTGGCGACCGCATCCAGTGAATCCGCGACCATCTTATCAATGTAATCGACACTGATGGTAATGTCGGTGGTCAGCCGCGGCACGCCACCGCCGAGCACCTTATACAGTGGCGCCTGATAGGATTGCGCGAACAAATCATACACCGCCATCTCAACAGCCGCCTTGGCGCTGTAATTTTTCATAATACAGCCTTGGATCAGCCGGATAATGTGATTTAAATCACTAATCTCCTGCCCCAACAGCTTGGGTTTGATCACGGTACGGATCGCTTCGATGATGGAGCCATGAATATCACCGGTGATCACCGCCGTTGCCGGTGCCTCTCCATAGCCCAGATGGCCGGTATCGGTTTCTACCACCACCACCACATCTTCAATCTGATTCACTGTCCGCAATGCCGTTTTGAATGGCGTCTTTAGCGGCACCCGTAGCATGCCCAGCCGGATATCGGTAATTTTCATGCGCACCTCGGTTAACGCAGCGATTTAATATTATACAGCCGGTGCAGATAACTCTGCTCTGCTGTCAGATAAAGCGGAGTCAGGGGTGTTACAGCCACTCCGTTCAAGGTACCGCGATAAAAACGACCATCCTGTTGGTAATAGGCCAGATCAAATACCGAATGCAGCACAAAGGGCTCACCGCCACTTTCGCCCAGATAGATCATCACATGGCCGGGGCGATACAGCAAATCACCGACCTGTGCTGACTTTAGCAACGCCAATTTGTCCGCCACCGGTAAATCTTCGGCAAAACGCCGGTTTTGCCCAAAGTCTCCATAACCTTGCTCACCGGAATTACGCGGCATCAGCAGACCAAAGGTACGGAACACATCGACCAGCAAGCCGGTACAATCAACACTGTTATAGTCATAGCCCCAGCCATATCGCTGCCCGAGGTATTTAAACGCCTGGCGCAGCAGCTGCTCTGTGGTGTATGGCAGGTAGCCCACCGACACGTCCTGGTTGCGCGCAATCAAGGCTGGCACCAGCTCTAGGTTGCCATCCGCGCCCCGTATGGGTAGCTGTACAATATAGCTGGCATGCGGATTCTGGCCATAAATACTGTGCCCCTGACTGGCGGCAGTTAGTAACGGTAGCCGCACCCCCATATCCAGTTGCAGCTCAGAAATAGCGGCCAGCTCTGGGTTGAAATTAGTGTGCGCTCTGGCGCCGGTGATTACCAGAAAGGGTTCAGCTGCAGCATAGGCTAATACCTGTTGCCTTTCGCCGATCGCGAGCGCTGAGGTTTCTACCCAGCCGGTGTAATGATAGTTCTGAACTAGTGACCATTGCTGGTCCGCGGTTTGGTGTAACACCGCCAGCGGCTCACCGACGAAGACGGCAGTTTCCTGCAGGCGGTTTAAATCCAGCGCCATGGCGTCATTAAAGATCCGCAGTTTCGTCGGAAAGGCTAACAGCAAGCTGCGTCGGGTGACCAGGGCAAACCGCGTCGGATTAATCTCAGCAATGCCATCGCGATTCAGAGCAGCTTGCAGTGGCAACCAATCTGCTTCAACCAGCGCCCGGCCATCGGCGAAAAAGCGCGCACTGCCCGGAATACTGCTAACCTTATTCAACCGCTCTAACAACTGCTTGCGGGAATGGCTAAGCGGGATTTCGGCGATGGGTTGCATTTCTGGCTGCACGGCAAAGGTGCGCTGATTAAAAGCCTGGATTTGTTGCGCGTCGAGCAGTAGTTGCTGAGCTTCTGGCAGTTTCGTCAGCCAGTAGTCTGCGCTTAGATGCTGTTGCTGTAGTAGCGGAATATCAGACTGCCAGTCCGGGGTTTGGGCACGGCCACTACCCGGCAACAATAATGGCAGCATCATCAGCCAAAAACAGGTGCTTACAGCCAGTATTCTGTTCAACCCAGACTCCGTCGGAATGAAATATTCCTGAATTTGTTATTTTTTAGCATAAATTATTTTCAAAACCAACAAAAGATTGCTATGTTAATTTTGTGCAGAAAATCTACATCCCTGCACAGCGCCGCACGGCTAAGCAGCGTAACGATGAAATAATTATAAAGGGTGTAATATCCAGGAGAGATTGCAATGAAGTTGAACAGGCTCATTCAGTCCATTGCCCTTGCCGGCTTGGGCTCATCAGTCGTCATGGCGCAGGACACAGCAGTTCCGGACGCCGAGGATGCAAAAGTAGAACGGATCCGGGTTACCGGTTCCAGCATTAAAAGAACCAATATCGAAGGTTCGCTGCCGCTGACCGTATTTAGCAAAGCGGAAATCGATGCTCAGGGTATTACCTCCGCAGAACAGCTATTAATGCAGCTGAATATCGCCGGTAATTCGTCAGATAACCTGGCCAGTAATGGCGGTATCGTCTCAGAAGAGCAGCGCGGTAATAATGGTGTATCCGGTGCCAACCTGCGTGGTCAGGGTGCAGATGCGACACTGGTGCTGTTAAACGGCCGCCGGGTGGCAACGCACGGGTTAAAAGGTCGGGCAGTAGATTTGAATTCAATCCCTTTTGCAGCGCTGGAACGGGTTGAAGTACTGCGTGATGGTGCTTCTGCCATGTACGGTACCGATGCCATCGGTGGTGTTATCAACTTTATCACCAAGAAAGATTATACCGGTGCCGAAGTTTCTGCTTTTGCCGATACGACTGAAGCCGGTGGCGGTAATATCTATCGTACTAACCTGTTACTCGGTGCCGGTGATATTAATAAAGATGGCTGGAACGTGTTTGGTACTCTGAGCTACAAGAAAAATGAGACGCTGGAGGGTACCGATCGTGCTTTCTCCAATACTTTTCAGCCGGAGCGTGGTTTATCACCCGATACCCGCGGTACCCCTTTTGCAACAGTATTTAACCGGCCGGCGGCAGAACGCAACCTGATCGGTACCGGTTTACGCGATCCACGTGATGGCCTGAATATGATTGCCATTAACATTCTGGATTTACCAGGCGGTTTAGGTTGTGAAAATGGCGGTCCGAATATGGGCCCTTATGATGAGCGGCTCTGGAGTTCGATTTCGTCACGTTATGCCTGTGCCTGGGATTATCCTGCCGCCGCGCGGATCCAGCAGCCAATGGATAGTCTGGATTTTATCAGCCGGGCTTCTTTCAAGCTTAGTGATGAGCATATGGCGTACTTTGAGTTTGTTGGCTCAAAAGTTGATGTCAGCAAGGCGTTTGAACCCAACCAAATCTCTCCGGGTGCCGTTTTTAACCGGAGCACCTGGTATCCGGTAACAGGGGCATCGTATAACTTAATTTATACCGCACTGGCAAACTACTTTGGCACCAGCCAACTAAACTATGGCGAACCTATTGCCTACCGTTGGCGCTGTATGGCATGCGGACCACGGCAGATTGATACCGAAACCAAATCTTACCGCATTAATGCTGCATTCGAAGGCATTATTAGTGCTTTTGACTGGGACTATGCCGTCGGCTTATCCCGCGCCTCCAGCACCTCAAACTCAATACTGGCCAGCGGCTATCATTACACCGATGCGTTACAGCAGGTTCTGGGTAGTGGTTTAATCAACCCCTTCCTATTCCCGGGACAACGCCAGTCTGATGCTGGTATGGCAGCGTTACAAGCAGCGTCTGCTGACGGCGTACGCTTGTATGACGGTGAGTCGTTGATGACACAGTTGGATGCCACCTTTACCGGAGGGTTAGGTTTCGAGCTACCGGGCGGTGAAATTCAGGCCGCTATTGGTACTGACTTACGCCGCGAGGAATTTAAGTTTAACGGTGATCAGCGCGCACAGATGCGGCCGATCTTTAATGCGCCCTTTGACAACGCTAACGTGCTGGATAAAGTCAGCCGCGATATTAAAGCGGTTTTTGTAGAGTTTTATCTGCCGGTATTAGATAGTCTCGATGTCAGCCTGGCCGGTCGTTATGACCGCTATGATGGTTTTGGCAGCACCACTAACCCTAAAGTCAGCTTTAACTATCGTCCGATAGAGGAAGTAATGATCCGCGGCGCCTTCAGTACTGGTTTTAAAGTGCCCTCTTTTAACCAGTTGTTTAACGGTAACACCGAGTCGCAGTATACCGGCTTAGATCTGGCTGACCCGGCAACTTGTCCGGGCGCAGTCGCCAGTGAGACCATTCCGGGTTGTGCCTCGATCCGGCCGGTGGAGATTTTTGGTGGTAAGCCAGACCTGAAACCGGAAGAATCAGAGCAGAAGAGTTTCGGTGTAGTGGTTGCGCCTTTTGATAACTTTAACTTTAGTGTCGACTGGTGGGAAATTGAGCGTACCGATACTATCCGCTCAGCACCTCGGGATGTTCTAATCAACAACTACGATGTGTTTCAGGCGAACTGGATCCGCGACAGCAATGGCCAGATCGTTGCTATCGATCGCCGCTTTATCAACTCGGGTGGTACCCTGACCCGCGGTATTGAAATTGACGCTAACCTGACCGGCGATTTCGCTGATGGCAAATGGCGCCTGAACCTGAACGGTAGCTATATTGATACCTTTAAAACTAAGGGACTGGAGACGCTCCCATACAGTCCTAACCTGGTTGGCGAGTATGTACGCTACTTTAACTTACCGATTAAGTGGAAACATACGCTGAATCTGAGCTATACCCGAGGTGACTGGAGCCATAGCCTGACCCAGATCTACCGTGATGGCTATAAAGACGAGTTGCCGGTGAGTGTCCGTAATGGCAGCTATACGCCAAGCGGTTGGAATCCCAACGTCAGTAGTTATACCACCTACAACTACAGCATGACCTACAGTGGCTTTGATAACCTGAACTTTACCTTCGGCATCAAAAACCTGTTTGATCAGGATCCGCCGTTCACTGCGCATCAGAATGACTTTGCTGCCGGTGCGGCCTGGGAGCCACGGATTGCCGACCCACGCGGTCGAGCTTATACCCTGTTGCTGGAATACAAGTTTATGTAAAGCAACATTTAGGAACTGGGCTGCTGCGGCAGCCCTTTTTTTAACTATTTTTTAAAACCACGCGCAAGCAACAACTTATCGCAGCAATTTACGGGATAGCATTTGTTGCTTCACGCAACTTATCTTATAGTTTTCGAAGATATTCGCTCGGATAAGAAACAGGTGTTGAGTGGCGGCAGCAAAAATTAGTCCTAATCAAGTCCAGGTGGGATATTTTATCCAAATTCCGCTTAGTTGGTTTAAACATCCTTTTATCTCTAACAAATTCAAGGTTGAGACTATCGAACAAGTTGCGATCATCCGCAATCTCGACACCGAATTTGTATATTTTTTCCCTGAGAAAAGCACGATCGTACCAGCCAGCGAGAAAGTGCTCGAACCAGAAGCCTCTTTGCTACAACAACGCGCAGAGCATTACCGACTGGATCTGGAACGGGATAAAAGCGAACGGGTAGAAAAAGCAAAGGAGCAACGACGACAGATCCAACGTACCGAAAAAGCCTTTGAGCAATCGATGGTACAGGTGCGTAATATCATGTCAAAAATCAACAGCCGTCCATTACAAGCGGTTGATGAAGCTAAAGAAATGATATCGCAAATTGCTGATATTATTGTCAATGCCGATGCTCTGGTATTGCATATGATCTCGCAAGCAGGTAAAGAACAGGAAAGCCTTTACTATCACGTTCTTAATGTGGCAATGCTTTCTATGCTGCTGGCCAAAGATCTTGGGTTTACAGCTGAGCAAATCAAACTGATCGGTTTGGGAGGATTGTTTCACGATTTGGGCAAGTTGAAAGTACCAACACAAATTCTGCGCAAAGCAGAGAAACTTAACTCTGCCGAAGCAAACTTTTTAAAATTACATCCCAAATACGGTGTTGATCTTATTCAATTAACCGAATCGTTTCCCGATGCAGCGATCAGTATTATTGCCCAGCATCATGAACTACTTGACGGCAGCGGTTATCCGGCCGGTTTGAAGGCAGAACAAATTGATAAAATGGCCAAAGTGGTGGCAGTAATCAATGAATTCGATAATCTGTGCCACCCTTTGGATATCAGCAAAGCTCGCTCACCACACCACGCCATGTCATATCTTTTTAAAAGCATGAAAGGTAAGCTTGATGCAACCTATATGGCGCAGCTAATCAAAATGATGGGAGTTTATCCACCCGGAACGATAATCGAATTAAGCGATCAGCGCATAGGTTTAGTGCTCTCAGTTAACAGCGATAAGCTGCTTTATCCTAATGTACTGATCTACGATCCGCAGATCCCAAGACTGGAAGCGCCGGTGATTACTCTGGAGGAGGGAAAACTCGAGGTGAAAAGAGTACTAAAGCCTGCATCCATACCCGCTGAAGTAATGTCGTACCTTAACCCGCGGGCACAAATTAGCTACTACGTGCAAAGTGATAAAAGCTAGCGCCCCAACATTCTTGGATGTTAAGGCGCTAACAGAAAAAATTGGAGTCAGCCGGTAAGCCGGGTTCTGTGCTCTGTTGCCAGAGTGGCAATCATTCCTCTAGGACTTAGGTCACCCTAAGCCTCCAGCAATCTACCCGCCCCCAACGCGGGCCGCGCCATAGGGGGCCTATTTGATCTTGCTCCGGGTGGAGTTTACCGTGCCACGAACTGTTACCAGTCGCGCGGTGCGCTCTTACCGCACCCTTTCACCCTTACCTGATCCCAGCTGTAAACAGCTAGGCCATCGGCGGTTTGCTCTCTGTTGCACTGGTCGTAGGCTCGCGCCTCCCAGGCGTTACCTGGCACCCTGCCCTGTGGAGCCCGGACTTTCCTCCCCTTGCTTGCGCAAGCAGCGATTGCCCTGGCCGACTCCGTGGCGGATTATACGCGAGAATCGCGTTAAGGGCTAACGCTAATCTGTTTGCCAACTCAGCGCCAACTGATAGAGCGCATTTTTCTTTTCGTTATGAATTTGTGCCGCCAGCGCTGCCGCCTGTTTCAGTGGCAACTCAGCGAGCAGGATTTTTAGCGTACGCTGCACATCTTCACGGACTGAGTCATCGGCTTTCGCCGGTGCCGGTGCAATCATCAGCACCATTTCGCCCTGACAGCGCTGTGGATCCGCAGTCAGCCAGCTGCTGATCTCTGCTGCAGTGCCACAGGCAAAATGCTCAAAGGTTTTGGTCAGCTCTTTCGCTAAAACCAGCTGCCGTTCTGGCCCGAACACCGCGACCACATCTTGCAGTGTATCCAGAATCCGTCGCGCTGTGTCATAACAAATAATGGTGCCACCGGCGGCTGGCACCTCGGCTAACTGGTTTTGCCGTTGCGTCGATTTCGCTGCTAAAAAACCGATAAACTGAAACTTATCGGTAGGCAGGCCGGCGGCACAGAGCGCAGTGATAAGTGCACAAGGCCCGGGGATCGGTACTACCGGCACACCGGCATCCCGACACTGCCGTACCAGGTTATAGCCAGGATCGCTAATCAGCGGTGTACCGGCATCGGAGATTAGTGCCACCTCTTCGCCCGCCAGGCATTTTTCAATAATGCTGGCAGCGCGCTGTTTCTCGTTATGGTCATGCAAGGCGAATAAACGGTTGCTGATTCCCAGATGCTGTAACAGCTTTCCACTGTGGCGGGTATCTTCAGCGGCGATACAGCTAACCTGCTGTAAGGTACGGATTGCACGCTGGCTTATATCGTCCAGATTGCCAATAGGCGTGGCTACAACATAAAGTGAGCCGATTTGTTTAGTCATAAGTCGCTATTTCATTGAGCTTAACGGGTAGTGTCAGTAAGATACCACTATTAACACCTTATGGTACTGTGCATTGTGAAAACCAGCAAACTGAAGCCTGTATTCCTGTTATCCTTCGCCGGCCTGCTAAGCAGCTGCGCGCAAACACCGGCCCCATCCGGGCTTGAGGTCAGTCCTATCGAGCGGCCGCAAGTTGTCGCTCCGGCTAAGCCTGACACCACAGGTCCTAAAGTAACAGCTCGTACGGATAGCGCCGAATCACTATTACAGCAAGCTGCCAGCGAGAGCGGTGAACGTCAGCAGCGCTTACTGCTGCGCGCCTCTCGTCAGGCCCTGGCGGAGCAAAACGCTGAACTGGCACTTGCTATTAGCGATAGCTTGCAACTAAGTGAAACAACCGCCATCCGCTCGGCGAATCAATTGCCATTATTACAAGCCTATCTGGCACACAACGAATTGAGCCTGGCCGAGCGCTTAGTTCAGAACACCAATCCGGCTCAGCTGCCGCTGGCAGATCGACCGGCATTTTTATGGGCCAGCGCCAGCCTGTATCAGCAAGTGGGCCGCAGCTATGCTGCTGCGCGTGCCTTACTACACTTGGACCAACTGCTAGCCGACAGCCGTCAGACGGAAACCAACTACCCTGAGTTACAAGCGCAACTCTGGCAGCAGCTGAGTAATCTGGATAATACTGAGCTAAACAACCTGAAAGTGGGCGCCAGTCAACGCAGTCTCGGCTGGCTGAATTTACTGGAGCTGGTACGTAACTATCTGGGAGCGCCGCAGCAACTGCAGTTTGCACTGGCCGATTGGCAGCAGCGTTATCCGCAGCTGCCGTCACTGCGCGAGCTGCCGGCGAATTTACAACAGCAACTAGCCTTAGAACCCTATCAACCACGCAAGATTGCTGTGTTACTGCCGTTTAGCGGCCAGTTCAGTCAGCCGGCCAGGGCCATTCAATATGGCTTGTTAGCCGCCGCGGCTCAGAACCAGACCTCTGAGCGCCAGTTACTGTTTTTTGATAGCCAGCAACCGATGGCAGCGCTGCAGCAACAACTTGCCACGGCCGGTGTCGATTTTGTCATAGGACCACTATTGCGGGATCAGGTTGATGCTATCAGCCAACTGCAGGACTGGCGTTATCCGACGCTGTTTTTAAACAGCCGCGACAGCAGCCGGCAGCCACAGGCCGATCGTTTTTACTTTGCACTGAATATGGAAGATGAAGCCACACAGATGGCACAGCTATTCGCCCGTAAAAACTATCAGCGGCCAGTGGTAATAAGTGCCCGCAATGCCATTAGCCAGCGTATGCTGCAGCAGTTTAGCCGGCAGTGGCAACAGCTTGGCTTTGCGGCACCGGAAAATTACGAATTTACTGCCCGTGACGAGCTGGAAGCGCTGGTTACCCGGCTGTTAGAAACCGACGCCAGTCGTGAGCGTATTCGTCAGATCTCAGGCCTGATCAGCGGTAAGGTCGAGAGTGAACCGCACAGCCGGCGCGATATTGACGCCATTTATCTGATTGCCGATCCGGTACAAACCCGGATGTTTAAACCCTTTCTGGACGTCTCCGTCAGCCAGCATGGCCCACGCTTACCGATTTACGCCAGCTCCCGCAGCTATACCGTTGGCGGAGATGCCAATGATCTGCGCGACTTAAACGGCCTGACCTTTACGGAAACGCCCTGGCTGTTGGGTGAGCAACATATTCTGACGGTACGCGAGCAGTACCTGCAGCTATTTCCGGAGCAGGATGAAAGCCTGCAACGCTTATTCGCGATGGGCTTTGACGCCTACCAGCTGGTGGGCAGCCTGAAACAGCAACAGCAATTGCCGTCGTTAAGCTTCCCAGGCTTTACCGGCCGCCTCAGTGTACTGAGTGACGGCAGCATCAGCAGGCAACTCAGCTGGGCCAGCTACCAAAGCAACCGCCTGGTTGCGGTGCAGGAGCCTTAAACACCTTGAATCAGCAGCAGGGAGCCTACTACGAGCAACTGGCCGCCAGTTACCTGCAACAGCAGGGGTTACAACTGGTAGCACAGAACTTTCAGTGCAAAGCCGGCGAAATTGACCTGGTAATGCGGCAAGGCTCCTGCTGGGTCTTTGTTGAAGTAAAGTACCGGGCCAGCCAAGCCTTTGGTGGCGCCCTGGCAGCCGTAACCTATAGCAAACAACAAAAGGTCCGCCGTGCGGTCCAGTGGTATTGTCAATTACACCGTTTAAATGAACAACCTTGCCGGATCGATGTCTTAGCCGTGCAAGGTCCGGCACCATACCAATACCAGTGGCTGCAAAACGCCTTTAGTTAACAGGAATCAGGATGCAGGAACATATCAGACATCTGTTTAGTGAAAATATCCAAACCATGATCGCCACCAGTGAGGCGCTGGCCGGCCCGATTGAAAGCAGTGCTTTACTGCTGGTTGATGCCCTGATCAATGGCGGCAAGGTGATTTGCTGTGGCGAAGGTGCCTCCCGCAGCCTGGCCAGTCATTTCGCGCAATTATTGTTAGATCAGTTTGAAACCGAACGCCCTTGCCTGCCGGCCTTTGCCTTGCAGGCGGATGCGTCCAGCCTGCAACCGGGCAACCAGCAGAACCATGATTATCTGGCACGGCAGGTACGCGCCCTGGGGCAAGCGGCGGATGTGTTGGTGGTGATTTCTCTCAATGGCGCAGAACAAAGCCTGATCCGGGCTACCGAAGCGGCCTTAACCAAAGATATGAAAGTGATCGCGCTGACCGTGGATAACAGCAGTGAGTTATCCGGTTTGCTCAACCAGCAGGATGTGGAATTAAAGGTGCCAGCACATCGCCCGGCGCGGGTGGTGGAGTGTTACACCTTCCTATTACATTGTGTCTGCGAATTAATTGATATGACGCTGTTCCCACAGCAAGGAGAGTTCTAATGGCTAAATTATTACCGTTACTGGCTGCATTGTTAGTACTACAAGGCTGCGCTGCCGCCGTCGTTGCCGGAGGCGCTACAGCGGTGACTTCGGCCCATGACAGACGCACCCTGGGTTCACAAATTGACGATAGTAGCATAGTGATGAAAGCGCGCCGGGCGCTGAGTGAAGATCAGCTGACTGCCAAAGGCAGCAATATCAATATCACCAGCTATAACGGCGTGGTATTACTTACCGGGCAAACGCGCAGCGAACAAGTTAAAGAACAGGCGCAACGGCTGGTACAGGATATTCCGAGCGTTAAAGTCGTACATAACCAAATCCGGCTGGGTAACAATACCTCCATGACCACCCGCACCCGTGATAGCTGGATTGCAACTAAGGTAAAAACGCAGTTGCTGGCAGATGAGCGGGTCAGCGGCCTGAATATTCGCGTGGTCGCCGAAAACCAGGAAGTCTTTTTAATGGGACTGGTTGGTGGCAACGAGGCCGATCGCGCCGTGGATATTGCCCGTAACGTCGAAGGCGTAGTGCGGGTGATTAAAGCCTTTGAAAACCCGTAACATCAATTAACATACCCGGCGGCGTTATTAAGCAGCCGGGTACTGTGTTAACGCACTGCACGTCTCGCGTTCAAAACACCAGCAGACGAACAAAATCCAACCTGTCAGGATTAACACTCCTGCAAGGCTTTTAGGATCTTAGAATGAAACTCCCGGTGTTTCAGGATCAATAGCACCAGCACCGTAACCACCATAAACAAAGCGGCATCAATAAACCAGGTCAGGGCCGCGAGCGAAAAATAAATCGCTCTTAAACCATAGTTAAAAGAGTGTCCGGCCTGATCAATCACCTTAGCGGTGCGATTTGCATACAACTGCTGCTCTTCCGGCGTCAGGGCTTTACCGTCCGGCGCGGCGCCAATCAGCACGCCGCCAAAGCCATACTGCCGTAACGACCAGGTAAACTGGAAAAAAGCAAACACATAAATAAAGGCTAATAACAGGATTTTGAGCTGGATTTGCATTTCCGACTGCACACTCCACGGGATCAGACCGCTGAGCATGGTACTGAGTCGCTCACTGGAGGTCAGCACTGTCAGTAAACCCGCCAGGATCAGCAAACAGCTGGAGGCAAAAAAGGACACATTGCGTTCCAGGGTAGAGATCAAACCGACATCGGCCATCTTATTATCCCGGCGCAGCATCTGCTGCATCCAGTCATTGCGTTTGCGGCGCATTTCAAATGATAAGCAGGTCGACGTTTTCGCTCTTTTCTTGGCATACAGCGTATAACCAGACCACACTACACTGAACCAGAACACTGCTATGATATCCAGCCAACTCAACATTTTTACCTCTCTATCACTAGGGCGTATTGTAGCACTTTAGCCGACCAGATAGGTGCCGGTGCCGAGCGCAATATGCAAGCCTTGCTCGTTATGCAGCTCCATCCGGCATACTGCGACCTTGTTACCAGCCCGGATCACCCGCGCCGTGGCAATGAACTCTTCACCACGACCAGGCCGCAGATAGTCGGTGCGAATATCAATGGTACTCATCTTACCAAACCGCTCTGCCAGTTCAGCCGGCGCCACGCTGCTAACCCGTCCCAGGGCACTGGCAACGGCCATTAAGCCGCCGGCCACATCCAGTACCGAGGCGATCACGCCGCCATGCAGAATTTGCTGCAACGGGTTACCGACCAGTTGCGCTGACCAACGGAAACGGACTTCAGCCCCCTCCTCATCAAAGCGGGTAACGGTTAGGCCCAGTAGTTTGTTAAACGGCATTTCGTTGAAGGCAGCGGCAATATAGTTAAGTAGTTGTTCCGGCGTCATTTTCAGCTCAGTGGTAAGACCTTTTCTGTCAGTGTAGCGGCAAAGGTGGCTGCTGCAAAGCCAATGCTGCTGTAAAACTCAGGCTTTTCTGCATACAATAGGCGTTTTTTCTGAGGTGCATTTCGGGTGTCAGAACAACTGCTGGCGGTATTAAAGCAAAGCTTCGGTTACAGCAGCTGGCGTAACGGTCAGCAGGAGATTATCTCGGCTGTGCTGCAGGGCCGGGATTGCTTTGTGTTGTTGCCCACCGGCGGTGGTAAATCACTCTGTTATCAGTTGCCAGCATTGCAGTTGCCCGGCGTGACCCTGGTGGTGTCGCCGCTGATGTCGCTGATGAAAGATCAGGTCGATAGCCTGCGCGCCAACGGTATTGCCGCAGCCTATGTCAACAGCAGTCTGAGCCGGGAAGCGGTATTGGACGTGCTAAATCAGCTGCGTTATGGCGAACTGAAACTGCTGTATGTCGCACCCGAGCGTTTGCTGCAACCGAGCTTTCTGGACCGCCTGCAAGAGGTTGGCGTCAGCCTGTTTGCCATTGACGAAGCCCACTGTATCTCACAGTGGGGCCATGATTTCCGGCCCGACTATATGGCCTTGTCGCAACTGAAACAACGCTTTCCCGGTGTGCCCTTTATTGCTCTGACCGCTACCGCCGACCCGGCGACGCAGCAGGATATTCTGCAGCAACTGGGGTTAAGCAACCCTTATATTCATCGCGGTAGCTTTGACCGGCCGAATATCCGCTATACGGTACAGGAAAAATTCCGCCCGCTGGAGCAACTGCTGGCTTACCTGAAGCAACAGGAAAATCAGAGTGGCATTATTTACTGCAGCTCCCGGCGCAAAGTCGATGAACTGACCGCGCAACTGCAGGAACGGGGTTATAAAGTCGCAGCCTACCACGCCGGCCATGACTCAACCGAACGGCAACGGGTGCAGGATGCCTTCAAGCGTGACGATATCAACCTGATTGTAGCCACCGTGGCCTTTGGCATGGGGGTCGATAAGCCGAATATCCGTTTTGTGGTGCATTTTGAATTGCCGCGCACCATTGAAGCCTATTATCAGGAAACGGGCCGCGCCGGTCGGGATGGTGTGGCAGCAGAGGCCGTGCTGCTGTTCGATCCGGCAGATATCGGCAGGATGAAACGCTGGCTGGAAGCCGAGGAAAACCCGGGCCGGGCCGAGGTGGTATGGCAGCGCTTTTTATCGATGGCGGCCTTTGCAGAAGCGCAAACCTGTCGCCGGCTGGTACTGCTGAATTACTTTGGTGAAGCGCGGCAACAGGCCTGCGGCAACTGCGATATCTGCCTGAACCCACCACAACAATTTGATGGCACCGAGCTGGCCCAACAAGCGCTGTCCTGCGTGTACCGGGTTGGTCAGAATTTCGGTTTACATCATGTGATTGAGGTACTACGCGGTGGCCAGACGCAGAAAATCCTCGATTTTGGTCATGACAAGGTCTCGACCTGGGGCCTGGGCAAAGCACTGAGTCACGATTATTGGCTGAGTATCTTCCGTCAGCTGATCCATTTTGGCTTATTACAACAGGATATCAGCCATCATTCGGTACTGCGGCTGTTACCGGCAGCGCGGCCGGTATTGCGCGGTGAGCAACAGTTATCTCTGGCAGTACCCAGGCTACAAAGCGTGGCGAAAGCCCCGGCGAAACTGGCCAATCAGAATTATGACCGTCAGCTGTTTGCCCGGCTCAGGGCACTGCGCAAAAGGATCGCTGAGCGCGATGATGTGCCGCCCTTTGTGGTATTCAGCGACGCCACCCTGATTGATATGTGCCAGAAACTGCCGACCGATAATGCTGGTATGCTGGCGGTAAGCGGCGTTGGCTATACCAAGCTCGGCCGCTATGGCGCCGACTTTCTGACCGAAATTAACGACTACTTAGCGGCCGAATTGCCTGCAGGCGGTAAGCTGGCGTAAAAGGCAGCGATATCGGCGATATCCTGCTCTGACAGTCCGCTTGCCATCGGTGACATCACCGCATGGCGGCGCTCACCATCGCGGTAGGCTTTAATCGCCAGCTGCAGGTATTTCACTTTCTGACCAGCCAGATTCGGGTACTCGGCAATCACCGCTATACCATCAGCGCCATGACAGGCCACGCAGACCGCGGCTTTTTGCCGGCCCTGCTCAATATCAGCCGCCAACGCTGGCCAGGCTAAGGCCAACAACAGTAACAGAACATGCTTGTACATTAGGATCCCTCTGTTTATTATCATTATCACCCTATTAATCCGCAAACTGGCCTGCTGCTCAAGCCATCTGCACGTCTATTCCGGAGTTTCTTTTGCTGCTGTGGTTACGCCGTTTCATCTGTCTGCTGCTGGCCATGGTCTTTAGCCAGCAAAGCTATGCTATTGAGCAGCCGCTGGCAGAGCAATTGTTGCAGCGCTCCATAGTGGTACCTAAGGTGCAGTATCAAATTACGGCGGTGGAACTCAGTGCCGAAGAGTTAGTACGGGACCGGGCGCTGTTTCACCAGTTTAATGATTTACCCGCCGGCAAGGCCACACTCAGAGTTACGGCACAACAAGCACTCTGGTTGCTGGTGCAACTAAACAATCCGTTTCCAGAACCCTGGCAAGCCTGGCTGCATTACCCATTTTTACCGGCAGATCGACTCAGCTTTTACCAATTACAACCAGAGATCCCCAGCGCCCAGCTATTGGGTAAAACCGGTAGTTTGTTGCCATACAGCGAGCGTGCCCTACCGGTACGGGGCTATGTACAATCAATTTCTCTGGAGGCCAATGGCAGTGCAACCTTATTATTAAAAATTCAGGATGCGTCCTTGTTAGGTACTGAGCTCAGGCTAGCCAGTTTACCGATCTTACTGGCCGAAGCGCAGCAACAGCTGTTAGAAGATGCCTTACTCAGTGGCGTATTGTTGTTGCTGGTTTTAACCATTCTGTATTGCAGCTGGTTACAGCGTAATACAGCGCTGTGTTTTCTGGCCGGATTCTATCTGAGCTTTGCGCTGGTATTGGGTATTTTAAACGGGCTGGCTTTTAATCAGTTATGGCCGGTTTACCCTGAGCTTAACCCGGTTATTCTCTATATTGCAGTCGGCAGTTGCCTGCTCTGTTTATCCCTGTTTAGCCGCCGTAGTCTGCTGCAATATGCTGGCTCCAGAGCCAGACAACTCAATATGCTGGCTGCTGCGGCAGCCTTGTTACTAATCTTTAGCCCCTTATTTGCCAGTGGTCCGCTGAAGCTGCAGCTGCTGTTTGTCAGTGTCAGCGTAACCCTGAGCATCGTTATTATTCAGGCCATCTATATCAGCCTGACCACTGAGCTGAAGGCCGCTCCCCGCTACGCCCTACAAGCGACGCTTGGTACTTTCTGCCTGCTGTTTGTGCAAACCCGCTACCTGTCGGGGTTTGCCGAGTGGTTAAATCTGGCTATCTTTTTGCTGTTAGTCTCCAGCGCCCTGCTGCTGCAGCCGGCACGGTCGCAGTACGTCAACTGACGATTTTTACACCAGCCTATTGCGTAGCAGCCGTCCGGCACACTAAAATGCGCCGGCGGCAAGTCGCCGTTTCACGACTACAATTCATTAATAGTTATTTCGTTCGGAGTCTTTATGCAACGACTGCGTGAGTTATCGCGTCGTGTTGAGGCTGTGTATGGCGAAATGGCGGACACCTTTTCCGGTTATCAACGTGCCAGCGGCCTAACCTGCCGTGACAGTTGTGGTGAGTGTTGCACTCAAACCACCATTGAGGCGACGGTGCTGGAAGCGTTGCCGCTGGCATTACACCTGTTTGATCAGGGTAAAGCAGAGCAGACACTGACACAACTCGAAGAGTTACCAGAGGTATCTGGCTGCTTTTTTTATCAGCGTTTATCCTTTGATGGTAAACAAGGCCATTGTACTGTGTATCAGCAAAGACCCAGTATTTGCCGGATGTTTGGCGCGGCCGGCTATCGCGACAAACAAGGCCAGGCTTCGCTATCGGTCTGCAAGGTGATTAAAGCGGATAAACTGGAAAAATATCAGCAGCATTTAATTATGCTAACCGCTAACCCACCGCCAATGATGATGAGCATTAAAGAGCAAGTTAGTCAGTTGGACTACGAGCTGGGTAATAAACACTACCCGATTAATCAGGCCTTTAAACTGGCACTGGAAAAAGTGTTGTTAAAAGCCTATTACAGCAGTTTTGACGGTGAGCAAATCGCCTGAATTAATCTGAATTAAGCAGACCGCATGCCGGGCTCGCAAACCCGGCGTGCACTTTTGATCCCAGAGCTAATCAGACTCAGTGTTAAAACCCGGCCAGCACAATCTTACCTATTGCTTTACCGCTCTCTAACAGCGCATGCGCCTGCTTTAAATTTTCCGCATTAATCTTGCCGAAGCTCTGCTTGAGCGTGGTCTTAATCTGGCCCTGCTCAATCAGGCGGCTAAGATCGGTCAGAATTTGATGCTGGGTCAGCAGATCCGGTGTGCTAAACAGCGAGCGGGTGAACATAAACTCCCAGTGCAGCGAAATACTCTTTTGTTTTAGCGGCATAATATCAAGACCGCCAACCGGATCATCAATTAATGCCAGCTTGCCTTGTGGCGCCAGCAACTGCACCAGCTCAGCGTAATGCTGATCAGTTTGGGTCAGGCTGGCAACGTGGCTGACCGCCTGGATCCCCAACTGCTGTAGCTGCGGTATTAATGGCTGATTGTGGTTAACCACATAGTGCGCTCCGAGCTCTTGCACCCACTGCTGACTCTCCGGCCGGGACGCCGTCGCTACTATTGTCACTGTCGTCAGTTGGCGGGCCAGCTGCACCAGTATAGAGCCGACACCACCGGCCGCACCTGTTACCAGTAATACCGGCTTGGGATGTTTTAAGCTGGGCGTTGCCAGCTCGAGCCGATCAAACAACAGCTCCCAGGCTGTCAGGGCGGTAAGCGGTAAGGCCGCCGCCTGTTCAAAGCTCAGATTCGCTGGCATCTTACCCACGATCCGCTCATCGACCAGCTGATATTCGGCGTTTGAGCCCTGTCGCTGCAATGCCCCGGCATAATACACCCGATCACCGGGCGCAAAGCGGCTAACCTGCTCACCTACCGCGACCACTTCACCGGCGGCATCCCAGCCCAGCACCTTATATTCACCGGCGGCGGGCGTGACTCTCTTGCGGATCTTGGTATCCACCGGATTAACCGAGACCGCTGCCACCCTAACCAAAATATCGTGGCCTGCGGCGACCGGAGTGGCTAATTCTATATCCAATAACGACGCCGGCTCGCTAATGGCCAGTGATTGCTGATAACCGACTGCTTTCATCTTAGATGCTCCCGTTAACTGGTGAAATGGAACTGATTAACGCCTGTTGCTGTGTCAGGATCTGTAACTGCGCCTGCAGTAAAGTTAAGCGCTCGGCCACAGTAGCGGTAACTGGCCGCACACCGATTTTCAGGCCCAGTACGCTTAAGTGTTCAACCGGGCTGGCTGCCTTGAGCGCCGCGGCAACCTCCTGCTCGGTCAGCCAGGAACAGGCCGAGCCCAACTCAGGTGCCTGGGTATTACGGATCGGTTGATGACTGTCGCGCCAGGCACCATAGGCACTGTCTTCGCCGGAGACGCCGGAAAACATCAAACCGGCTAGCAGCCCTGCGTCTTTTGCCGCCTGAATATGTGCAATAGCCGCAGCGGGATCACGACCTTCAAATACCGAACGCCCCCAGTTAATCACCACGCCAACCGGGGCAGCACCCTGCTGTTTTAACTGACTTAAGACGGCAAGCTCATCGCTCAGGCTCAAAAAGCCCTTCGACGGCAACTGCGGTGGCAGATAGGCATCACAATGCTCGACCAGCAGCTGGGCACCCTGCCAGTCCCAACTGAGCAGCTGCTGCATCGACGCCATAAAGCAGGCGGCACTACCTGCAACCTTGTCCCGTGCCGGCGCTGTGTGCAGCATGATAGCTTTAACCGCCTGTCGCCCCAGATGCTGATTTAACTTCAAAATCGCCTGGCGGGCGGCCTGCATAAAGTCGAGTGCCGCCTGGCGCCCCGCCGGATCGGTCGATGCCAGCCCGAAGCCGGGCTGAGTCGCCAGTGCATTCATCACCCCGGGAATAGTCGTAAATACATAATCCCAGTGCGGCGCCAGATGCTGTAAAAACCAGGCATCATCATGCTGATGCAGTTGCCCGAGAAAGGGATGCTCTAGTCCTTTGACCTCTGCTAAGCCTGCCAGCCCACGATAATAGTCGGCCTCCAGCTGCGCGTCCCAACCGCTGACATTGGCCGAAGCGGCATAAGCACCAAGAAAATATCCCATGTTGTTCCATCGCTTAACCTGTGATGTCATTATCATAACCTGATTAGGCGAAAAGTCGCAGCCTGTTAGCCGCTCATCGGTTAGCATCTGCCGCGCGGCGCCGGATAATTGTGGTAGGCCGCGAAAATCCGTACACTGCACTCTCCCGCTTTTAACGTTAAGGTTGTTGTATGAAGTTCTTATACCTGCTGTTACCGCTTGCGCTGCTGGCAGCCTGCTCACCCCAAACACCACCGGTCAGTGAGGCCCTTAGTACAGACGCTGCCACCCCGGCGCGGATCTTTACCAGTGGTAAGCATTATCAGGTATTGAGCAAGCCGCTCACCGAGCCGGCCGCGCAGCAAGGCTTAACCGAATATTTCTGGCTCGGTTGTCCGCATTGTCAGAACTTTGAACCCTTATTAAAAGCTTATCTGGCTGAGCGGCCACAAGTCTCGCTGCTGCGCCGCCATCCGGCTTTAGGCGAGCGCTGGGCTTTTGATGCCAGTGTGTTTTATGCTTTGCAATTAGGGGGCAACGCTGCCCTGACTGATGCGCTCTTTACGCTGTACCGAGACACCCGGGTAGAGAAAAACCAGCTCCCTGATCTGGCAGCTATCAATGCCTTCTTGGCGCAGCATCAGCTGGATAGCAACGCCTTTAGTGAACTGGCAAACTCAGAGCAGGCACGGGCGCTAATGGAGCAGGCTAACCGCGAGATGTTGGATAACCGTATTCAGGGCGTGCCGGCGATTGTGGTAAAGGGTAAGTATCTGGTCGGTACTGAGTTACCGGACGATATTCAGTCAAATGAAGATTATTTTCAGCTATTGGATTATCTGCTGCAAAAAGACTAACGCAGCGCACCTAAGCTGAAACCTCTGCAGCTTAGGCTGTCAGACGCAATGTTAGCGCCAGAGCAAAACAGGCCGGATTAATCGTCCGGCCCGCTTAGCGTAAACACCAGATGTTTACGTAAATCTTTTAGAACAAAACCCTTTTTCAGCATTAACGCACTCAGCCGCTTTTGCCACAGCAATAACTGTGGCTGTGCTGCCTCTAACTGTGCCTGTTCAGCAAATTGCAGCCGCACCAGCAAAGACCCCGGAAAGGCTTCATATTCCATACTAAACCAGGCCTGCACGACACCGGCTAGTTCCGACAGTGCCTGCTGCTCCAGACTGGTCACCGCCGCCATCACGGCGGCCTGTTGTTTAAGTTGTACTTTAGAAAGTTTTTTCATCTTGCTTCTTATTCAACAATACTGCCCAGCGACCCAGCCAGAGCTCCAGGCCCATTGGAAATTGTAGCCACCGAGCCAACCGGTGACATCGACTACCTCGCCGATAAAATACAAACCTGGCTGCTTTTTTACCTCCATCGTTTTGGACGATAGCTCATCGGTATCGACACCGCCTAAGGTCACTTCAGCTGTGCGGTAGCCTTCGGTGCCGTTCGGTTTAAAAATATAGCGCTGCAGGCTGTCGACCAGCCGCTCGATACTTTTCGGATTTAGCGCTTTCAGCGGCTGATTTTGAAACACATTAAGCTCTAAAAGTTTTTCTACCAGGCGCTTGGGTAGCGCTCGTGCCAGAGCGGTTTTTAGCTCCTGCGCCGGATGCTGTCGCTGCAACTCGGTTAGCAGCGCTGTTAAGTCCTGGCCTGCTACCAGGTTAATCGTCAGCTCATCGCCGGGTTGCCAGTAGTTGGAGATTTGCAAAATCGCCGGGCCGCTTAGGCCGCGATGGGTAAACAGCATATCCTCCGGAAACAGGACCTCATTGGCCTCGGCGGTCACCGGCAGCGACACTCCGCTGATTTCTTCAAACACGGCTTTATCGGCCGGTTGCCAGGTTAGCGGTACCAAGCCGGCGCGCAGTGGCAGCACCTTTAAGCCAAATTGCTCAGCCAGTTGGTAACCAAAAGCCGTCGCTCCAAGATTAGGCAGGCTTAGGCCGCCGCTGGCAATCACCAGACTCTGGCACTGCCGGCTGAGCTGTGGCGTAACAACCTGATACTGACCATCCTGATAGCTAACCGTCGTGATCTCCTGCTGCAGCGCAATCTGCACACCGGCTTTATCACATTCCTGCTGTAGCATCTCAACGATATCTTTGGCACTGTCATCACAAAACAGCTGGCCCAGAGTTTTTTCATGGTAGGCAATGCCATATTGCTGCACCAGCGCAATAAAATCCCACTGCGTGTAGCGGCTCAGCGCCGATTTACAGAAATGGCGGTTTTGCGATAAATAATTGGCCGGGCTGGCATAGATATTGGTGAAATTACAACGGCCGCCGCCCGACATCAGAATTTTGCGGCCGATGCGCTTGCCATTATCCAGTACTAAGGTTTTACGGCCGCGCTTTGCCGCTTCAATAGCGCAAAATAAACCGGCCGCACCCGCGCCGACCACAATCACATCCCACTGCTGCATCTTAGCTGCGCTCCGCCACAGTGCTAAGCGACTGCTGATAGCCAGCTAACAGCGCTGCCCAGTCAGTATCCTGCCAGTGGAACTGGGCGAGTTTACCGCGCTCCTTATTAAAGGAGCGCAGCAGACGCGCTAAATTCTGCTCTGTCCACGGTCCCGGCTCACGGCGCTCGCACTTATCAAAATCAATCAGCCAGACCTTGCCAGCGCTATCCAGCATAATATTGCGACAATTCAGATCCGAATGATAAACCCCCAGCCGGTGCATCTGTACGATCGCCTGGCCCACAGCCTGCCATTCCTCAGCAGTCATGGCCCTTTGCTGCAAAATCGCCGCCAGATCTTTACTGTCCGGGATCAGCTCAATCAGTAAGTCAGCACGATAAATTAAACCACTACGCTGATAACGCGCGGCTACCGGTCTTGGCACCGCCAGGCCCTGCGCACGCATCCAGCTTAATAACTGGTATTCCTGCATCGCCCGGCTTTGTGCCACCGGCTGCAGCCAGAATTGATCATGCAGCAGCTTGCCGACCAGGCCGCCACGGTAATAATGCCGCAGCACCAGTTTATGCCCGCCGTGTTGGACAAAATAGGCGGTATTGCGGCCGCTGGAGCTACCAATCACCGCTTGCTGCTGTTGCCACCAGGCACTTTGAAACTGCTCAGCGGCGATATCAGTAAAAAACGCCGGATCGTACCAATAGCTGGCGTTACCGGCTTGCTTAGTCTGATAGGCTGACGTGTGCGCTAAAGGCTGGCTTGGCATAATGGTTCCTGCAACAAGAAGGTTGATAGCATCCAGGGTGCGCGCCGTGGCGCCCTGCTGCCGGGAGAAAAACTGTTGGGCACGTTGCCCGAGCTGTTGACGTAAGCTGACATCGCTAAGCAGCTGACAACAGCTGGCAAACAGCTGCTCACTATCGGCTACCAGCACCACGGCCTGCTGTTGCTGCAGCTGCCGGTACGCCTCATTAAAATTAAAAATATGCGGTCCGCTTTGTACTGCTTTGCCAAAGCAAATGGCTTCCAGCGGATTATGGCCGCCGCGCTCGATTAGACTGCCTCCGATAAACACCAGATCGGCCAGCTGATACCAGGCCAGCAGTTCGCCCATCGAATCACCGACCGCAATTTCGGTGTCTGCTCCGGGTAACTGCCCGCTACTGCGGCGCCAGACTTTATACCCCTGGGCTTGCGCCAGCTGTGCGACCTTGTCAAAACGCTCCGGATGGCGTGGTACCAGTAACAGTAATAACTGCGGGAAGCGCTGTTTTAAGCGTGGATAAAGCGCCAGTAACTGCTCATCCTCACCAGCATGGGTACTGGCAGCGACCCACACCAGCCGCGTTTTTAATAGCGGCGAAAATTGCGTTACCAGCTGCGCGGTTTGCGCTGGGATCGCCAATTCAAACTTTAGATTACCCGTCACTTGCAGGGTATTACCAAAACCCAGCGCCTGAAAGCGGCGGGCACTGGCGCGATCCTGGGTTAATAACAGGCTGATATTATTCAGTAACGGCCGGGTTAAGGCACTAAAGCGACGATACCCCTTAGCTGAGCGGGCCGATAAACGGGCATTAACGACCACCACCGGAATGTGTCGCTTTCGGCAAGCAGCGAGTAAGTTAGGCCACAGCTCAGTTTCCACGATCACCAGCAACGTTGGCTGAAGCGCGTCTAAAAAGCGCCGAACACTGCCGGGATAATCCAGTGGCAAATAGCAGTGCTGCACACTCTCACCAAAGCGGCTACTGATGGTCGCCGAACCCGTTGGGGTCGTGCCGGTAACGGTCAACGGCAAGGTTGGATGCTGCTGTTGCAGCTGCTTAATTAACGGTGTGGCGGCAATAGTTTCGCCTACTGAGACCGCATGCACCACTATGCCGCCTGCTTGCAGCCCACGTTTTTTTAAACCCAAGCTAAAACGCTCTAGCAGACGCTGCCGGTACGCCGGGTCCTTGCGTGAGCGCCAATAGAAATACAGCAGCAATAACGGCAATAGTAAATAAAGTCCGAGTTGGTAAAGCGCCAGACTAAACCGAGTCACTTAGGCTTCCTGAGGCTTTCTGGCCGCGACAGCAAGCTGAACAAACAGGCTTTCATACTGCTGATTCATCCGTTCGCGACTAAACTCGGTCAACGCCCGGGCTCGGCCGGCATCAGCCAATGGTTGCTGTAGTGCAGGATTAAGTAAACAAGCTTTGAGTAGCTGCGCCATTGCCGAGACATCATTTTCTGCCACTAACCAGCCATCTTCTCCATGCTTGATCACCTCCTGAATGCCCGGCACTTTACTGCCGATCGCAATACACCCCGCAGCCATACCTTCTAACAACGCCAGAGGCATACCCTCGTAATGTGAACTTAACATAGCGATCTGGTTTTGTTGCAATAACTCCGGAACATTCCGTACCACACCCAAAAACTTCACCTGCTGACCAATACCGAGTTGCTGCGCCAGTTTTTCCAGAGGCTTACGATGTAAGGCTTTACCTCCACCGGCCAACAATAACTCCGGCGCTAAACCTTCCGCTTTGAGTAACGCGAGTGCCCGAAACAGGGTCGCATGGTCTTTCTGTTTTGAAAAACGCGCCACCATTACGATATTGGGTGCACGTTCTGTCAGACGAGGAACAGGCGTTTGAAAGGGCTGAGTGTTGATACCATTGGAAATTGCATAACAGCGCTCAGCGGGCATACCTTGTGCGAGCAGCACAGCTTTCACACCTTCAGAACATCCAACTATTGCGGCAGTTCGCCGGCTCAACCAACGTGACTGCGCTAAGCGCCACCAATTGTAGCGTTCTCGGGTATTGTGTTCGACATGGATTAATACCGGAACCTTGGCCAATAATCCGGCATAACGGCCCCACAAATGCTCACTAAAACCATGCGCTACCAATATGTCCGGCTGCAGCTGTTGACATAACTTTACTAAGGCCCAAATCGTTGCAATCTTACTCCAACCCGGCACTACGACTACTGGAACACCTTGCTGCTGCAGCTCGGCAATACGCGCTGGGTCGCCGCGACGTTTTTTGCGCAGCACCAAGGTCGGGCTCAGTTGCTCAGAGTTCAGCGCTGCACGCACCAACGAAATAGCTACCTGTGTTGCACCTCCGGAAAAACCACCGGTAACAAAATGCAAAACCTTAAGTTTCGTTGAGCAAGACATCATACTACTGTCAGACACAATTACTCCGATAACTTGCGGGCCTTAAGAAAGGACTTAAGACCATAAGTTTTCAAATTGAAAAACTGGCTTTGAAAAAAGTAGCTTAGTCGATTCTTAAAGAACAACCACTGCTTTTTATCCGCTTTATCTCGAGTATAGATGTTGCTATCAAAACTATGTTCCGGGCAAAAGGGCTGTGGCGAAATACCCAGTGCTTTTATACCCAGAGCAAAGTGATATTGCAGCATAACGTCAACAGGTCGATAGAATGGAACCGCCTTATCCAGCAGTAATTGCGCGCCTGCCAAACTTACAAATTGTGCAACAGTAGAAACCGGATGTTTTTTGTAATGTACCAAGGAAAACCCTGCTCCTAGCGCTTTACGCTGTATAACAGGCTGAGCTTTGTTTGGCATCGCCAGCTTAATATAATGCCACTGCTCTTTGAGTTGGCTAATCTCATTAACTAGAGCGGGGAGATCGCATTGCACTACAAAATCATCTTCCAAAATCAGCGCAAAATCGAGTTGCTGTGCCACGATTTGCTGCCAACACCTTATATGGCTGATATAACAGCCTTTCTCTCCGGGCTTCAAGAGTTTGTGATAATGCTGTTGGTTCAGAGTGAGCGAATAATATTGGTTTAGCTCCTCTTCACTCATTCTACTTCCATCTGCCGCACTTAATCGCTCTACCGGCAGATCGGGCCAAGCAGCTAACTGAGCGACGGCGTGCTGGTATCGCTCGACTGAGCGATCCAAATTGATGATAAATATTTTAAAGTTCATAAGCGGCCTTACTGCCACATATCTTTAACCCACTGCACCGGCAGTACGCGGCGGTACCACTTACCACTGACGCCGGCGATAGCATCCGGCGGATTCGGCTTACCATGGAAAGCGACAATCTTAGCTCCTTTAGGTATGGTAGCAGGCTTAAACCAGTTCATAATGCCTTTTGGCA
Organism: Alishewanella sp.; assembly: GCA_036759505.1. Taxonomy (GTDB): domain Bacteria; phylum Pseudomonadota; class Gammaproteobacteria; order Enterobacterales; family Alteromonadaceae; genus Alishewanella. Next base: position 56,991 of record DAIOUM010000004.1, read on the forward strand.
AGCAATGGCGTTTAAAGCTAACACACCAGCCTTCCGGCCAGTACTGCAGTTTTCCTTGCCGGGCCAGATTCTGAGTCACAAACTCTTGCTCATTGCGTACCTTAGCCAACTCACGGTCTTTATGGTTTTTCAATAACTCAATCAGATCGCTGTGTGCTCCAATCTCATAACGATATACAGAGGTATTACCAGTATCGTCAGACTTGTCCCACTCTTTTATAACAAAGAATTCGCCCTGCGGTTGAAAGAAGCAATCGATATTGTCAACAATCACCACATCGAGATCGATAAATAACGTAGGGCCGCTGAGGTCGTAAAGCGGGTCAGCAAAACTGGTAACCTTTAGCCAACCGTGGCCAAAGCTCCAGGGCTGACGCTCATCAAAATCTTTGAAACCAACTGCAGGTATGGGTTTCACTTCAATCTTGGTATCAATTCCTACACTATCATCAGTTAAGCAAACAAAGCGAAATGGCAATGTGAGGTTGCGGCTAACCATCGAGTGCAGCTTATTTACGTATTCAGGGCCATATTTTTTACCCCATTTGATACATAGTACGTTTACTGTTGTCATAAATTCCTCGGCACTAGACGCCAGTTTTTGGGCTTTGCCCATACTTTGTTACCTGTTTGGAACGTTTCTTACTTAAAATGCGCTGCTTCTTACCTAAGATAAATGCAGACAGCGGGTTATGGCTAATCGCATACCGAAGCTGAGCAAAAACCCTGAATTTATTCTTAAAGCTGCTTCGGCTAATATCCAGTTCAGGATACATTTCCGCCAACTTGCGTACATCATTCGCCGGGTGCAAGTCGGGGTTTTTCTTGTATAACTCCCCACCTACCGGCCGGGTATGCACGACCGTTACAGCGTCAATTACTGCGATTCTATCGTCCGCACTTAACAAATGAGGCCACAGATTGTCGAGCCCCCATCCAGAGGGACTCTGTTTAAAAGTATGTCGCAGGGTTTGCAGAGCTTTCGCTGAAAAGACGGGAGCCATCACTTCAATAAAGTTAGTCAGACGTAACGCCGAATTATGTTGCACTAGTAAGCTGGAATGCGAAAAGTACGAATCCATACTAAGCGCCGGCTGGGCAAGCGCTAAATCGAAAGCCAGCATAAAACTAAACAAACGGTTTATTTCACTCGCATTTATTAGCAAATCATCATCCGGGAACCATACTGCTTTGTACTGACTAATCAGGTCCCAGTTCTGCTCTACAATACGGCCAATCTCCGGCCATTTACCGCCTTTTGCCTGTTCATAGTAAGTCGCTTGATCGCGATACTTTTGTGGTTCATCACCAAAATAACTCAGAAATACATCAAACATTGGTGCACCGTCTTGTAACCAATGTGGATGCAAAGAACGATCGCCAACACGGGCAACGATTAAGAAAGGCTTTATCATCAAAAACATCCGTTACAGTGGTGAAATGACAAAAACCGGCATAGCTTGCTTGGCGGCCTGTGTCTGTAAAAAGGTTTTGGCAGTTTGTAGGGCTTCGTCAATGGTGACGTCCATATCCAAATAGCGATAAGTCCCTAATCTACCGACGAAAGTAATAGCCTGCTCTTGCTGCGCCAGTGCCACATAATCAGATAACAGCTGCTTATCGTTAACTAAACGTACCGGGTAGTATGGTTCATCATCTTGAGTCGCCTGACGACTGTATTCAGCAAAACACACTGTATCCGCATGCTGTTCCCAAGGCGCAAAGTGCTTATGTTCGCTAATGCGGGTGTAAGGGATCTCTGGATCGCAGTAATTGATAACTGCTGTACCCTGATAATCACCGCTGGCACGAATCTCTTTGAACTCCAGCGTGCGATAGGGTAAGTGGCCTAAACTAAAATCAAAGTAGGCATCTAAGGGCCCAGACCAAAATACGTGATCAAAGTCTGCACACTTTGCGCGGCTTAACTTCGTTTCCAGATGAACAGTGATATTCGGATGGTCCAGCAGCTTTTCAACTAAAGGGGTGTAACCGTGCTCGGGCATCCCCTGAAATTGATGATTAAAATAATTATCATCATAGTTAAAACGTAGCGGCAAACGTTTCAAAATACTGGCTGGAAGCTCTGTTGGTGATAAACCCCATTGCTTTTGTGTGTAGCCCGCAAAAAACGCTCGGTACAAAGCCTCTCCAACAAACTTCATAGCTTGCTGCTCAAAAGTTTCTGGCTCTGCAATGCTATTATCAGCTTGCTGACGAATAAACTCAGCAGCTTCTGTTGGCGACATGGCCTTACCAAAAAACTGATTAATGGTGTGCAAATTAATTGGTAACGAATAAATTTTGCCACCCGCATTCGCTTTGACGCGATTGACATAAGGTTTAAAGACGCTAAGTTGATTTACATAGCGCCAAACATGTTCTTTATCGGTATGAAAAATATGAGGGCCATATTTATGAACCATCACACCGCTTAGGGCGTCACGGGCAGAAAAACAGTTACCAGCGATATGCGAGCGAGGCTCAAACACCGCAACCTTATAACCCGCTTGCGCCAATTCATTCGCAATAATAGCGCCGGAAAACCCCGCCCCAGCAATACCGATTGATTTCAAACTATTTTTCCTATAACAACAGTTAAGAATTTAACTGGCCGCGTCATCTTGCGGCCAGCTGTCATTGCAGAGAGTTATTATAACGCAGCCAATAGCACTTCGGCTTTACTGACTTCAAAGGTTTTTGGTGGTTCGACATTTAGCAGGGTAACAACACCATTCTCGACAATCATCGCATAGCGCTGCGACCGCAAACCACCAAAGTCGGCCGTTTCCATCGTTAGGCCAATGGCTTTGTGAAAGCTGCCACCACCGTCGGCTAAAAAGGTAATTTCTTCCGCGTTCTGGCTATCCGCCCAGGCTTTCATCACAAAGGCGTCGTTAACAGCGGTACAAACGATAGTGTCCACGCCTTTAGCTTTAATTTGATCGGCCAGCGCAATATAGCCTGGCAAATGCGCTGCAGAACAGGTCGGCGTGAACGCACCCGGCACCGCAAATAACACCACTTTTTTACCGGCGAAAATCTCACTGGTGGTAGGGTTTTTCATGCCATCGGCTGTTAATTGTGAGAAGCTGACTTCTGGTAATCTATCGCCTACTTTAATCATTGCTTATTCCTTAGTGCGCCATGGCGCAAAGCTATTAAATTAACATCAGGCAATCGCCTGATTTATATACACATCAAAGCGGTTATTCTTGCCCTTTACCACTAGCTGCGGGCTTTGTTGCGCCAGCACTTCAGCATAACCGGGGCGTTTTACCACCACGCGGTAGCGCGCCAGCTGTAACGCCGGCGCCAGCAGCGCATCGGCATCGGTATCGCTGCCCACCACGTCATGAAAGGCGCGCATTTCTTTTTTTACCAGTGCCGATTTTTCGCGTGGTGGGAACATCGGATCCAGATAGACCACATCGGCTGGCGGCAGTTCCGTCAGCGCCTGCAATGCCGGGGCAAAATGCAGCTGCATTCGCGCCGCGAGCTCTGCTGTCGCCGGATTGGCCGCGGCCCGGCGCAAACCATCATACAGCAGTGCCGCCACCAGCGGATTGCGCTCTACCAAGGTCACAGCGGCACCGAGATTGGCCAGCACTAAGGCATCACGCCCTAAACCGGCGGTGGCATCAATAATACTCAGGTTGCGCTTTTTGTTCAGGCCACAGGCCTTGGCAATGGCTTCGTCTTTGCCACCACCAAACTGACGCCGGTAACTGGCCGCACCGCTGGCAAAATCGACCAGAATATCGCCCTGCTTTGTTAGATCGGCATGGCGCAATACCAGCGCCTGATCTGCCCAACAGAGGTACCAACCAGCAGGCTCAGTAATAACCGTTAACGGGAAACGCTGTTGTAGCTCATCGGCATAGTCCGCCGGTAACGAGGTGAGCAATACACTCATTGCTGCATCCCGGCATAGTTTTCGCCAATACTCAGCGCTATGGTTTGACTAATTTGCTGTAAACTCAGTCCGGATTCCTGCTGCCACTGATTAAACTGCTGCTGGATCTGTTGCAGGCTTTTTTTACTGCTACTGCTGCCATCAAACACACCATAGGCTTTCAGATAGGCTTCAACATCCTGGGTCAGTAAAAAAGTATCTTTACCGATGGCGCGCAGCGCATAAGGTCCGGTATTGCCACCCAGCCGGGCGCCATGCTTTTTCAGATAAGCCCAAAGCCCGATAATATCGCTTGTTGGCCAGTTGGCGATAAAGTTTGCAAAGCTGCCATGCTCACGCTGCAGATGATAAATCATCAGCGCATTATCACGGATGGTAAACACCTTGCTTAAATTACGGATAATTCGGGGATCCTGCGCTTTTTGCTCCAGCATTTCATCACTGAGCAGCAGCATTTTTTCGATATCAAAGTCGAAAAACACTTCGCAAAAACCCGGCCATTTTTGCCGCACCACCCGCCAGACAAAGCCAGACTGAAAAATTTTCTTGGTCAGCTCGGCTAACAGCAAATTATCCGGCAAGGCCGAAAGTTCAGCGGTGGTGCGTGGTTCACTCAGCAAAGCACGCAGCGCCGCCGGGCCGCCTTTACGGGCCTCGGCGCGCTGTAAGATCAGTTTAAAAGATTCTGCCTGACGCAAGCGTCTAACCTCGATCGTGGCCGTATCAGTCACGGCCCTTAGCGTTGGAAGGATTAATAGGTTACTTCATTAACCAGCGTACATTGACCGTTAACCAGTTGCACCTGCGGCTTAGGCACCACCGCACAGTCAGACATCCGGCCCAGCCGCAGATTCTCTGCCTCTGCTGCCTGATTATAGGCTTCCAGTTTCTTTAACAGTGCCGCCTGATCCTTACCTTTGGTCGAGACCGCGACATATTCCGCCGGCCCCCCACAAGGCTTATGCCCCAGCGGTAATACCAGACACTGCTGCACATTGTCAGCACTTTTATCTGCAATCAACGCCAGCACTTCGCGGCGCAGCTCGTTGACGTCAGCGACTTGCTCAATTTGACTCATCAGTTGCTTCCTCGCTTGGGTCGCTTTTATCGGATCACGCTGCGGATCAATGGCTTCTACCAGCGGCGCTGGTGCAACCCGGGCTTCACCGGTACCGGCCGCCTGTTGGCAGGCGCTGAGTGTTAAGGCTGCCGTCGCAAGCAACAGCGGGAATAGCTTGCGCGGGATTCGCTTGCTCATAGATTGTCCTTAAAGTAATACGGTATCCGGTTTAACTGGCGATGCCCATATGTCGCAACAAGGCCTCATTTGATGGCTCGCGACCACGGAAACCTTTAAATAGCTCCATCGGTTCGGCACTGCCACCGCGTTCTAAAATCCAGTGCAGGAAATCCTGGCCGGTTTGCGGGTTAAATACGCCTTCTTCTTCAAAACGGCTAAAGGCATCGGCCGATAACACTTCGGCCCACAGGTAACTATAATAGCCTGCGGCATAGCCACCGGCAAAGATATGGCCAAAACTGTGCTGAAAACGGTTAAAGCGTGGCGGCACTATCACCGAAACCTGACTGCGCACCTCGTCCAGCAATTGTTGCACCCGACCGCCCAAAGCCGGGTCGTACTCGGCATGCAGCCGCATATCAAACAGGGCAAACTCCAGTTGCCGCACTAAAAACAGCGCCGACTGGAAGTTTTTCGCCGCCAGCATTTTTTGCAGCAAGTCGGCCGGCAGTGGCTCGCCGCTTTCATAATGGCCGGAGATCAGCTGCAACGCCTCAGGCGCCCAGCACCAGTTTTCTAAAAACTGGCTTGGTAACTCGACCGCATCCCAGGCGACACCATTAATACCGGCCACCGCAGCAGCATCGACCTGGGTTAGCATATGATGCAAGCCATGACCAAACTCATGGAACAGGGTAATCACTTCATCGTGGGTAAAGAGAGCTGGCTTGCCACCGACCGGTTTATTAAAGTTACAGGTTAAATAGGCGACCGGGGTTTGCAGCTGGCCATCGGCCAGCCAGCGCCGGCCACGGCAATCATCCATCCAGGCACCGCCACGTTTTTTGCTGCGGGCATACAAATCCAGATAAAAGCTGCCGCGCAAGCTGCCATCAGCAGCGAAAATATCATAAAACTGTACATCCGGGTGCCAGACATCGACACCCTCACGCACCGCAATCCGAATGCCAAACAGTTTTTCTAGCACGGCAAATAAGCCCGGCACGACCTTGGTTACCGGGAAATAAGGCCGCAACTGTTCATCCGATACCGCGTAACGCGCTTGCTTCAGTTTTTCGGCATAGTAGCTGATATCCCAGGCGTTTAAGCTGCTGACACCATACTCAGTTTGCGCAAAGGCGCTAAGCTCTGCCAAATCACGCTGCGCCTGTGGTTTAGCCCGACGCGCTAAATCGGTTAAAAAGTCCAGCACCTGCGCCGGGTTATCGGCCATCTTGGTCGCCAACGACTCTTCGGCGGCATTGCTAAAGTCCAGCAGCTGCGCCAGCTCATGTTTTAAGGCCAGGGTTTCTTCAATAATGGCGCTGTTATCAAACTGCCCCGCCGTCGGGCCCTGATCTGAAGCGCGGGTACAATAGGCGCTGTACATTGTTTCGCGCAGGGCCGCATTATCGGCATAGGTCATCACCGCGATATAGCTGGGGAATTCCAGCGTAAATACCCAACCTTCCAGCTCACGCGATTTCGCCTCTTCAGCAGCGGCTAAGCGCGCATCCTCCGGCAAACCAGCGAGCTCCGCCTCATCTGTGACCTGTTTAAACCAGGCCTGAGTCGCATCCAGCGTATTATTGGAAAAGGTAGAGCTTAATTCCGACAGCCGGCTTTGGATCTCGCCATAGCGCTGCTTTTTCTGCTCTGGCAAACCGATACCGGATAACTTGAAATCACGCAGCGCATTGGTCACCACCTTTTGTTGCGCGGTCGTCAAACCGGCAAACTCCGGACTTTGCGCCAGCGCCTGATACTTTTGATACAGGCCCTCATGCTGCCCCAGCCAGGTGCTAAAATCAGATAACAGCGGCAAACAGCTCTCGTATGCCGCTCGCAGCTCCGGGCTGTTGGCCACAGAATTTAAATGCGATACCGGTGACCAGAGCTTATTTAGCCGATCCGAACCCTGCTCTAACTGCTCCACTATCGCCTGCCAACTGTTCTCGCTACTGGCAACCACCTGCTCAACCACGGCTCTGGCGTCACTGATCGCCTGCTCCACCGCAGGTTTTACCTGCTCGGGCTGAATTTTCGAAAAGGGTGGTAAGTCAGTAAAGCTAAGTAACGGATTATCGCTCACGGCAGTCATCGGCAGGGTTCCTGTAAAATTCGCTATTATGAATATGTTGGGGCCGGCGGGCATATTGTCAAGCGCCAGTAGCCGTGTGTTTGCTAAATCCTGCGGCTTGACGCTTGTATTGCGCGCTGGTTAGCCCTATATCTGCTCTATCTATCAACTTAGGGTTTAACCTTAAATCTGGTTCAGTCTTTACCCTATTAACTGACAGGCCCTGTTATGACTCGTCATTATAATTATCTTGCTATCGGTGCCGGTAGCGGCGGTATCGCCTCAGCCAACCGCGCCGCCCAACGCGGTGCGACAGCGGCTGTTATTGAAGCCAAAGCCGTAGGTGGTACCTGTGTTAATGTCGGCTGCGTACCGAAAAAGGTAATGTGGTACGGCGCCCATATTGCTGAAGCGGTAAAATATAGCCCCAGCTATGGTTTTAACCTGGAACAGCAAGGCTTTGCCTGGGACACACTGGTCAAAAATCGTGAAGCCTATATCGAGCGTATTCATGGCGCCTATCAGCGTGGTTTTGCCAGTAATGGCGTGGAGCTGATCCAGGGCTTTGCCCGTTTTGTCGACCACAGAACAGTGGAAGTCAACGGTGAGCGTATTACCGCCGATCATATCACTATTGCCGTTGGCGGCCGCCCAACCAAGCCTGATATTCCGGGGGCTGAGTTGGGGATCGACTCCGACGGCTTTTTTGCCCTGACGCAACAACCTACCAAAGCAGTCGTCGTCGGTGCCGGCTATATCGCAGTAGAAATTGCCGGTGTGTTGCATGCCCTTGGCACTGAAACGCATTTATTAGTGCGGGGCGATCGGCCACTGCGCAGCTTTGATCGCGATATTACCGACGCCCTGCTCAGCCGGATGCAGCAAGATGAAATGCAATTGCATACCGAAGCCGAGGTAGCGAAAGTGGAAGCGGCCGGCGAAGGCCGGCTAACCGTTTATCTGAAAAATGGCAGTATCCTGTTTAATGTCGATTGTCTGATCTGGGCGATTGGCCGTGAACCGGCAACCGATCAGCTTAACCTGGCCGCCGCTGGTGTGGTGGCAGATAGCGAAGGCTATATCCGCACCGATGCTTATCAAAATACCAATGTACCCGGTATTTATGCGGTGGGTGATATTACCGGCGAAGCACAACTGACGCCGGTGGCAGTAAAAGCTGGCCGTATGCTGGCCGAGCGCTTATTTAACCCGGCCATGCCGGATGCGAAAATGGACTATTCACTGATCCCCACTATCGTCTTTAGCCACCCGCCGATTGGCACTCTTGGTCTGACCGAACAGCAAGCCATAGCGCAGTATGGCAAAGAGCAAATTAAAGTTTATCGCTCCAGCTTTGCGGCGATGTATAACGCCATTACCCCGCATCGTGCGCTCAGCACCTTTAAACTGGTGTGCTTAGGGCAGGAAGAAAAAGTCATTGGCCTGCATGGCATTGGCGAGGGCATGGACGAGGTGCTGCAGGGCTTTGCCGTTGCCATTAAAATGGGCGCCACCAAGGCTGACTTTGATGCCAC
>DAIOUM010000005.1:0-4876 GCA_036759505.1 Alishewanella sp.
CCCACTTTAGCTGCGGCGAGGTAGACCTCGTCAATTTTGTGGCGTTCGAAAAAAGCTACTACAGCAGCCTGTTCCGTTAAATCCAGCTCACTGCGACTGGCGGTGATCAGTTCGCTATCAGCTTTCTGCAACTGCCGGCACAATGCTCTGCCAACCATCCCCTGATGACCAGCGACAAATATCCTTTTAGTGGACATCGTTATCCCTCTTTACTCGCATCATAATGGTAACCATGCCGCTTTAAAAAAGCTTGTCTCTTGGCCTCTGCCAGATCGTATTGCGTCATTTCCCGACACAAGGCCCTGGCATCTGTTTGCGGTTGCCAGCCAAGTTGCTGCCGTGCCTTACTGGCATCTCCCAGCAAGGTTTCTACCTCAGCAGGACGGAAATACTTGGGGTCAATGCGCATCACAATATCACCAATTTGCACAGCCGGAGCATCGCTCCCGGTAACAGCCGTGACAACGGCTACCTCTTCTAATTCGTTTCCACGAAACTCGAGAGTGATCCCCAGTTCCGCGGCACTCCATGATATAAAGTCCCGCACTGCGTACTGCTGGCCAGTAGCAATTACATAGTCCTCTGGTTTCGCCTGCTGCAACATTAGCCACTGCATGTAAACATAATCTTTGGCATGCCCCCAGTCCCGCAGCGCGTCAATATTCCCCATATACAAACATTGCTCCAACCCCTGAGCAATATTCGCCAACCCTCGGGTAATTTTCCGGGTTACAAAGGTTTCACCACGACGAGGTGACTCATGGTTAAATAGGATACCGTTACAAGCGTAGATACCATAGGCTTCGCGATAGTTAACCGTAATCCAGTATGCGTATAGCTTGGCTACCGCATAGGGTGAGCGCGGGTAAAAAGGGGTACTTTCCCGTTGTGGTGTCTCTTGCACCAAGCCGTAAAGCTCGGAGGTTGATGCCTGGTAGAATCGGGTTTTGTGTTCCAAACCAAGCAGTCTTATTGCCTCTAACAACCGCAAGGTCCCCATCGCATCAACATCAGCGGTATACTCAGGCGATTCAAAACTAACAGCTACATGGCTTTGGGCACCCAGGTTGTAAATTTCGTCCGGCTGGATTTGTTGAACCAAGCGGATAAGATTGGAGCTGTCGGACAGATCACCATAATGCAGGATAAAGTTGCGGTTATCTGTGTGCGGTCCCTGATAGATATGGTCAACGCGCTGTGTGTTAAACAGTGATGAGCGGCGCTTTATACCATGTACCTGATAACCTTTTTCAAGCAAGAGTTCCGCAAGGTAAGATCCATCCTGACCTGTCACTCCGGTGATTAACGCAACTTTCTGAGCACTCATAGCTCCGACCTCATACTAATTTTGTGAAACACAGCGAAAACTCCGCTCTGCTATTGCAAATGCCCTGTTCTGGAACAAGTAACAGCTTTATCGGCACCCCTGCCATCACACTGCAAATCATCCAGCGAAAGGTGAAGACGATACCTGAGCAAACTGTTGCCAATTAATAACCTGCATTGTCGGAACTATGGTCTGTATTTTGGCGGATATGTCATTTTGATGCGCACCTTCAATACAATTAATAACGATATCGAGCCCGAGATTTGGCAGTTCATCCAGACTAATTACCGGGATCTGGATACTGTGCGCGTGCTCAGTTACCACAGAAACAACAAAGCAACTGACTGTGATCTGGGATCGCGACAAGCTGAGCCAGAAGATTTGCGATAGCTCGCGAACCCCAAAAATCCCGATCCGCTTGGTACGAAACCTGTCCGGGTATCGCTGATCGCTCAATAAGTTCAACATTAGCTGTTTCAGATCCCGGCTATTTTGGATCTGTAATGCCAACTTATCTACTTCCGTCAGCTGCGTTTTCGTTCCCAGCAAATGATCTATCATATTATGTTGTTGGAGTAATGCGCGGTAGTTATCTTTGTCACTGCTTAGTCCCTGTAAACTAAAGCGAGCAATTACCCGTTGTGTAATCAATCCTTTAAAGCGCTTCATCACACTTTGCATAAAGTACATATCTGCTGCGATGTTGAAACACTCATTAAAGTTACCTAATTGCTCGAACAGTTCGCGTCGGCAAAAAAAAGCTTGATGGCAAGGGCGAGATGTCGCTTGCGAGGAGTGATGATGCATATTCATAAAACTCTGCCCAGAGTTAGTATCCTCACATAACACCGCCCCCAGATAATACTGATGTTCGGCATGAACTGCGCTTAACACATCGGAGATCACCGCGGTATCTATCAAACTATCGTCGGAATTTAAAAAATAAACCAGGTCGCCGCTGGCTAACGACAAACCGCGGTTAAAAGCGTGATAAATACCGCGATCGCGCTGTGATACTACCTGGCTAATATGCGGATAGTCAGCAAGGATCGCCAGAGTACTGTCTGTAGAACGCCCATCCACGATAATATGCTCAATCTGCGAAATAGCCTGTTGAGCAGCGACACTATCAAGGCAGAATCTAAGTGTGTTTGCACTGTTATAGGTTGCGGTAATGATTGAAACTTTTATCATGCTATCACCATAAAATCCTGCCATTCCCGCCAACCGGCGGCGCGTAATTCGTCGCTCACCTGCTGACGAACTGGCTGTGCCGCAATCACCACCCCCCTTTGCTGCATGGCCTCCAGCGATAAAACCGGCCACGCGCGCCCGGATACCTGAATGGGTTCAGAGCTCACCCGAGCAGCAAAGCCCGCAAATGGTAAGCCATGTTCTATCAGCCTGGCGGCAACAGCAATAGCCAAACCGCCGGTACCGTAAAGAGTTAAAGCGCCGTGGTGCCGTATCAAGGCCAAAAGTTTATCGTGTTTTAGTTGCACCAGGGTGCCGGCGAAATGTCCGGCTGCGTCGGCTGCCGTGGTAACTGAACTACTAGTTATGCGCATCTGCAGTAAGTACTCTGGAACACAACCGATAGTAAAACCTGCCTGGACGGCACGATAGAACAAGCTGTAGTCCTCTCCGACCCGTAGCGGAAAATAGTCCAGTTTTTTAATCACTTGCGTTTTAGCAAAATAGCAACTGTGAATCATACAGTTCCAGCGTTGCAGCTCCTGCTGAATTAATTCAGGGTGATTGATATTGTTATGCTCCGCCTCTTTTACTGCCTTGAAATACTGATAACGCTCACTGGCCTCAACCTGAGCATCTTCGGTAAAATAGCTAAAATAGCACTTCACAATATCCAATTCAGGATGCGCTTGCATAAATGCCAGCTGTTTGGCAAAGCGCTCTGGTAAACAGAGGTCATCTGAGTCAATCTTAGCGATAAAGGGGGACTCAATATACTGCAATGCCCGGGCAAGAGTTGCTCCCACCCCCAGATTTTGCGGCTGACGAATTAAACGGATACGTGGATCACGATAATTTTCAATTAGTTGGCAAGTGCTATCTGTCGAAGCATCATCCACAATCAATAACTGAAAATTCTGGTAGGTTTGTGCAAGTACACTATTAATAGCCTGACAAACATAATCACGACTGTTGAACGTCGTCATCAATGCCGTGATCATCGGAGACGTCATTAGCGAAGCTCCTTATCCAGCTGCGCTAAAACCTGCATCGCTTGCTTAATAGAACTCGAGGAAATATTACGGGTTCTTGGCAAATACAGTACCTCGCAAAAAGCCTTTAACTCGTCAAACTTACCCTGCCAGTCGTCACCGATGACAAAAACATCAACACCAAATTGCCGGATATCCTTTTCTTTCTGCTCCCAACTGGCTTCCGCAATAACCTGGTCCACGAAACGGCAACTGGCAACAACAGCAGCACGATGTTCAAAAGGGACCAGAGTCGTTTTGCCTTTTTGCAGGTTAAATTCATCAGTGGAAACCGCGACAATCAAACGATCTCCCAACGCTTTCGCCCGGCTTAGCAAATTAACGTGGCCGATATGAAACAAATCAAAGGTACCGTAAGTAATAATAGTTTTCATGGCCGTCGATGCTTATTTATAGAACTACTCTTATTATCGGCTGCGCTAAGCTAAAACTTTATCTATACCAGACATTACTTATTGTGCTGATGAGCATCAAACAAGTTGTGTAACGTAACCTGATCTGCAGCTAATGGAGCGGTAAGAAACTGTTCCGTCGCCAGTTGCAAATATTCTCGCCAAACAGCCAACACTTCATTAAATACGTCAATCTGATTGCGCTCATCAGTCGCATCTGTCACTGCCAGCTTAAGTAAAATGGCAGAAAAATAGTTAGTACTGCCGTTAAACAACATAAAAGCCGGGTTTGTCTTTTGGCTGTTCGCCTTGAGCAAAAAGAACCACTGCTGCTCTATAAGCTCCTTTGCCTCCTGCTCCGAGCTAACATCCGCAGCCAGCAGTGCTTGCCAATCCAGCATGGTTTTTTCAAATAGGCTCAGATCATAACTGGCGGGCACGTACTCCACCAATTCAGGTGGCGGTGTCAGATAGGCGTCGGCAATAAAACTATTCAGTAAGGCTTCTTTACTACAGCTAAGCGGCTGTAACAGGATATTATCCGGATGCAAAGCTACAGCACCGCGGATCTGCGCGCCATCACTACAGTTGTAAACATCGCATTTGCCTCTGGCATTTCTAATAGCAACTTCCTGCAACTTGCGCGAGACGTTAAACTCGGGCTTGGTATAAACAAAAGGCCGGAAATTACCCAATACAGGTAAGCCGCCGCCATGGATTTTCTGGTAATCATATAACTGCTGTTGCCCCTTTACATAGTAAGCCGAGCTTTTCGAGTGATGATGATTAATATCGACAAACCCCAAATCAACACCAAACAAATACAGGTTGTGAAATCCAATCTTCAGCAGTAAATTCAGGACAAAATTAGTGACGGTCGGGTAAGCATAAGCTAAAGATTCACCAACTAA
>DAIOUM010000005.1:4976-64149 GCA_036759505.1 Alishewanella sp.
TGTGACTTGGCCGCCAAGCCCCGCTTAAGTAGCTTTGCGCCAGCTTTGAATACCTGATAGGCATGGGCCAGATTAAAACGAGCATGATCAAAATACTCACCAATAGCTAATACAACCCTCAGTTCACTGCGCAAATCGTGAATCGCATTATTCATCCGCTGATTAAAGTAACTGGTGAGCATATAAGTGTTAGCAATAGAGTAAGCACCAACCTGGTAGAACTGCCGCATCAAATCTGCAAAATATTCGCTACCATCGCCCCCCAGATTCAGGTAAATCCGGCACTCTTCCTGCTGCGCTTGCTGAAACAGCGCTGCCCAGTCTGTGACGAATAAACTGGCGTAGAAAAAGTCAAGATTAGGCTCGCAGATATACCAGTTTTTGATTTGGTGCTGCTGCCGGAGTTGACCGAGATGTACACCAAGCCCGATACCAAACACGATTAAGGAGTCAATCCGTTGTGGCAGGACGGTATTCTTCTTTAGGTTCCGTTCCAGTATTGGCAATAGTTTTTGTACCTGTTGATTATGCAGGTAAGAACGGAGTTTGAACGTTGGCCGGTGCCCGATTAACACATCGTCCTGAAACGGATGCTGGCAAAATTCATCTACTAACCGCTGACTGTCGTGCTCGACATCCTGATAAAACAGTGCCCTGCGCTCCGCATGCCACAAATTGTGTCGCCCCGAATGATCGCACACCAATTGCCAGTGCTTGGGTTGGTGTTCCCGAATCACCTCATAGATCTGGGGATAAAACTGCTTTAAAGCGGCAAGGTTTTGCTGGAATTGTTGTTCCGGATGATCAGGAACCGGCATTAACAGCACACTCGCAGTGCTGGCATGTCGTATTTCAACTTCGTCGTACTGACTGCTGTAAGCAACAAAATGTTGCTTCGTATTGAGCAAAGCAGCTCGGTCACCACTCTGTAGCTGGCAATAATGCCAAACCTTGTCCATCACCGGATGACTGTAATGGCGGTAAACAAACACCTGCTCTACAGCTTGCAGTTGCAACAGCTCACTGAGATCTTCCGGTAAGCCACTGGCATCTTTACCAATCTGCAAAAACAAGTTGGTACCTTTGGTTGCGGCAGTCTGCAAAATACCAAGCCAGTCAGCTAGTTGTGCGGAGCAGACAAACAAATCTGCGCTCGGCTCATAAACAATCACTGAGCGGATCTGATGCTGCTCAAGCAGATATTCCAGCTGATAACCCGCCCCTAAACCCAACATAACCAGTAAATCAACCCGGGGTGGCAAAACCTGCTGCCCTGCAGCCTGCTGTTCTTGCAAACTAAAAAATGGCGCAGCCAGCTGGAATTGCTGATACTCTCGTTGACTCTCTGCCATGGCTGACTGACGATACATCGCCATCCCATTGGCAAAATCGGCGATATTAGCGTAGCCGAATTTATTACAGAAAACAGCATACTGCTGAGCCGTGTGGCGTTCTAATAATGGTATTAAAGATGGGATATGATGGCGAAACGCCGCCAAATTTTGCTGTAAACGACGTTTTAGCTCGGGCGCAAATTGCCGTTCCTGCTTGGCCTGAACCTCAGGATCCTTATCAATTTGATAAGCAACTTTATTATACATAACTGGCTGAATGCCTTATTTAAACTGACTAATCGCTCAAAACAAGCAATATCCATACCGTTGTACGATAAGCATTATAGCCTGATGGCCATGACCGACATACCTAGCCCAATTAACTGACTGGGTTCAGGGTGTTTGAAATTAACATAAGGGAAATGATAGGGATTAGCCAGTGATATTGCTATTACTGGCTATTTTCCTGATAGGAGCGACTGGCGTGCCGCCGTTGCTGTACTTCATTAAGGGCTTTACCCAACTCAGCTTTCTCCGCATCCAGCCGGTTTTGTTGCTGACTCAGCCAGAGCAAGGTGTCATTAAGACACTCGGCAGTGCTCTCCGGACTCAGCTGCAGTGTTGCCAGCTTACTTATTGCGGTTTCCAACTGCGACAACAACTTGGCAACATCTGTCAGATCAGCAGCAGGCTCTGCTAGCAGAGCCGATATCTGGGACTGTAATTCGTAAATTTTATTCAGACTTTGCTCAGGCACCAACCACCATCCCCTGCGTTTGCCCCTGGCGGATTTGATAAGCTTCATCCCGTGCCGATACCGGGATCTGATCCCAGGCACCTTTGATGGTGAGCATCAACTCCATTACCTCATCGACTTTGGCGACACTGTTTTCGCGACTGGCCAGTGCCAGATGATTGACCATAAAATCATACAAAGCCCACAGGTTTTCAGAGATATCTTTGCCAAGCTCCATATCTAATGATCCCTGCAGGGCATTGATAATGGTCATGGCTCTTGAAATACTGGCCGACTTGCCAGCGTAATCCTTGCGCTCCATACAACCTTTGGCCAGGGCCATTTTTTCAAGTGCACCCTGCATTAGTAACTGAATAACCCGGTGAGGATCGGCGACGGCTAGATCGTCTTTCACCCCAACGGCTTTGTAAGCTTTAATACCATAACTCATGCTGCACTCCGTTATCTGGATTTTTTAAGCGTAAACCCTGGTAAATTCGTTAGCTGGGCGGTGACAGTCGATGCCAGGTTCTGCATCGAGCCCAACAAACTATCCAGAGCGGTATAGCGTGCTCTGAGGGTTTGTTCGTAACTATCTATATATCGGTTCGCTGCGGCTAAATCTTTAGTGCTTTTATCAATTTGTGAACGTAAAGTTTGCTCACGCGAGGCAATAATGCCTCCTGACTGAGTAAATTCTGAAATAAAACTATCGAGCTTTTTACTAATGCCATTGTCACCACCAAACAAATTGGCGATACTGTCAAAATTTTGACTAAGCGCTTTTTCAAAGCGTTGTTTTCCTGAGTCCGCACCAAAGGCCGTTGACGTCCAGATTTCGAGTTTACCGTTTTTGTCAAAGGTGACGCCCATCGCGTATAACGTCGAAAAGCCCTCATCCGCGTCGGTAAAATTGGCTCCTAAAATACCGCGCAGCTGCGACATAATGTTTCTTGGCAGCGAATCACCGGTTAAGGCGCCCCCCTCGTTTGTGACGGTTTTACCATCAGAGCCCAGAGTGCGAGGCCGGGTCAGAGCGGTAACCTGATCCACCAGCTCATTGTATTTCTTGATGAAGTTTTCAACTTTCTCTTTGGTACCGGCCGAATCCATTTCAATATTCAACCTAGCATTATTGCCAGCCGGCGTAACCTCGAGCACCTTTAACTCAATTTCCTGGATTACGTTAGTAAAGGTGTTAGTAGCACTGGTCGCCGTAATACCGTCAACCTGAATGATCGCATTCTGCGCCGGAGTGACCACCGTTAAACCTGAGGCGCCGGATGATAACGGATCCAGCTCAGCGTTATTATTGGTAATAACTAAATCATTTCCATCACCGCTGATATTCGACGTCAATACCAGTTTACTACCGACCGAACCTCCGGCATTGATAATATTGGCGTTAACGCCAAAGTTATCGCCGTTGCTATTAATGGCTTGACGCAGCTGGTTCAGTGTCATGCCGGCCGTAACCGCTACCTCAAATGTCTTATCACCGGCAGCAAAGGTCAGAGTACCGTCTGAAGTGGCAATAACGTCATTGGCAGAACTAAAAGCACCATCAGCGCTTTCCAGGCGACTGCCGGATGCCAATTGTTGCACCCGAATATCAAAATTAGCGACGACTGCCCGACTGGAGGCGGAAGCTTCAAGATAGGTCTTGTTGTCTGTGGGTTGAATAACCGTTGCTTTACGGGCATTAAGATTATTGGTACTTAACTGCGTTACAGCATCCCGAAAACCGGACAGGGCAGATTTTAATCTGCCCACCCCGGAGAGTGAAGATTCCAGCTTACTGCGGGTACTGGTAATTCTTGATAACTTCGCATCTCGCTCCGTTTTAACCAGTGTATTGACTAACTCGTTAAGCGGCAGGCCAGAAGCCGAACCAAGAAAATTTACACCCGTCATGTTCTAAACCTCACACTCTATTGTCGATCAGCAGGCCTATCGATTGCCCCATTTCTTCCTGTAACCGCTTGATATCCTGAGCAACTCGCAATAATTCTTCCGATGGGATCTGCTTAATCAATTCATCCGTTTTAAAGTCAAAGACTTTAATTACAGAACGACCAGATTCCTCATCAATCGAAAAATTCAATGCCCGTTTTTCAAGAAGCAGAGCTTGGTTGACAATATCAACCGCCTGCTGCAGCTGAGCCTTGTCCGGTGCTGTAGCATCGAGCTGCGCCACCGGTTGTACAGTATTTAATTTACTGCGCGCAGGCTCCTGCTGTTCCTTCAGCATGATATCACGATTAGGGGTAAGTGATGTCGCAAGCGGCGAACCAGTCAAACTGATGCTGCTCATAGTACACCTCCTTTATCGGAACGCGTGATAGAAACTTAAACAGTTTCTATCACCGCGCTATCGATTTTAGCCTAATAATGACAAGGCTGCCTGCGGCCGCTGATTCGCCTGCGCCAATACGGTGGTACTGGTCTGCTGCAGGATCTGCTGCCGGGTCAACTCTGCAGTTTCTCTGGCAAAATCTGTATCACGGATCCGGCTACGCGCACCGGCAACGTTCTCAGAAATATTTGTCAGGTTACGGATCGTTGCCTGGAAGCGGTTCTGAATCGCACCTAATTCAGCGCGGGCACCATCAATTACACCCAGCGCGCTATCAATTTTTGCCAGTGCAGCTGAGGCATTTGCGTAGCTGGAAATAGACAGCGTGCCCAGACCCAGCGCAGTAGTGCCATAACCGTTAGTATTGTTTAGTACTACGGCAATTTCCTGACTCGCGTTAGCGCCAACCAGGAAAGTAGCCGACAGGTTACCGTCAAGCAGTTTCTGAGTACCAAACTGCGTGGTGTCGGCAATCCGTGACATCTCTTTTTTCAGAGCTGTCACTTCCTGTTGCAGCGCTTTCCGATCAGAAGATGTGTTAATGCCATTCTGTGACTGAATCGCCAGCGTTCTGATACGTTGCAACGCATTGGTAATCTCGTCCATCGCCCCTTCCGCTACCTGGGCCATCGAGATACCGTCGTTTGCGTTACGGGCAGCCTGATCTAAACCATTAATCTGACTGGTCAGACGGTTACTGATCTGTAAGCCCGCCGCATCGTCAGCCGCACTGTTGATGCGAAAACCTGACGACAGACGTTTGAACGCTACATCCAGGTTGTTACCTGAGTTAAACAACTGCCGCTGAGCATTCAACGACGAGGTGTTGGTGTTAACAAATAAAGCCATGAGTCACTCCTTAGTTAGCTACAGTAAGACTGCAGTTAACTGATATTAAACAACGGTATTCCCGTGAGTTGAGCCAAGCTGCAACTTGGCTTAACTAGGTTATCGGCCACTGTCTGAAGAACTTTAGACTTTTTTTCAAAATTATTTATAAATTAATATCTTTAAAAATCATAAACTTAAAAACGCACGCAATTCTATTAGCCACTCAATACAAAAATTGCCGCCTGCGGACGCTGATTCGCCTGCGACAATACTGTCGTACTGCTTTGTTGCAGGATCTGCGTTCGGGTTAACTCTGCGGTTGTTTTCGCATATTCAGTATCCCGGATCCGCCCTCGCGATGCCGCCACATTCTCCGTTACGTTTCCCAGGTTTCTGATAGTGCTAAATAGCGCACTTTGCGTCGATCCTAACTCCGTCCTACCCTCATCTGTGATTTTGATCGCAGCATCCAGCGCCATCAACACTTCGCCTGTGTCTGTAGTGCCCAGCGCCAGCCCGGCGAGATTTAACCCGGTACTGTCAGTGGTAAACCGGCGGCTTAACTCCACATCGGAATACTGCAATGGATTGGCCCCCGTCTGAAATTGCAATGTGCCCAGAGAGCCGTCCAGCAATTTCTTACCATTAAACTCCGTCGTCAGCGCGATTCTGTCAATGACTTCGGTCATTTGCATAAATTCCTGCTGTAAGGCCGCGATAT
The DNA here is from genome assembly GCA_036759505.1 of Alishewanella sp. GTDB lineage: Bacteria > Pseudomonadota > Gammaproteobacteria > Enterobacterales > Alteromonadaceae > Alishewanella. Next base: position 10,955 of record DAIOUM010000005.1, read on the forward strand.
CCTGCTCACTGTTAATGCCATTAGCGGATTGGATCGTCAGCACCCGCATCCGCTGCAAAGCATTGAAAATCTCATCCATCGCGCCCTCGGCTACCTGGGTAACCGATATCGCGTCGTTAGCATTACGTCGTGACTGCTCTAGACCGTCAATTTGACTGGTCAAACGTTGCGATATAACCAGCCCTGCTGCATCGTCAGCTGCCCTGTTGATCCGCAACCCCGAAGCCAGGCGCTCGAAACTTGTTTCAAGACCTGCTCCAGCGTTTTGCAACATACGCTGCGATGTCAACGACGAGCTATTCGTGTTGACTATGATAGCCATAATAAAATTCCTGTCGTTACGACATTACCGAATCCTTTTGCACAAGAAGCAAATTCACAGAACGCCCCAGGTCCGTCCGCACTAGCTGAACAGACCCAGGCGGAGTTCTGTTATGTTTACTGCAGCAAACTTAACGCGGCCTGCGGACGCTGATTGGCCTGAGCTAACACAGTGGTACTGGTCTGCTGCAAAATCTGGGTCCGGGTCAGTTCAGCTGTTTCTTTAGCAAAATCAGTATCCCGGATCCGGCTACGGGCGCCAGAAACGTTTTCTGAGATATTGGTCAGGTTGCGAATGGTCGCCTGGAAACGGTTCTGGATCGCACCCAGATCGGCACGGGCCCCGTCAATCAATGCAATAGCAGAGTCGATAGCTGCCAGCGCGGCAGAGGCATTGGCATAACTGGATACACTTAGGCTGCCTAAACCCAGAGCTGTGGTGCCATAACCATCAGTATTCTTTAATGACACCAGGATTTCCTGATTGGCATTGGCCCCCACCAGAAAAGTCGCGGACAAACTGCCGTCCAATAATAACTGAGTACCAAACTGTGTAGTCTCAGCAATACGGGTGATTTCCTTTTTAAGAGCAGTAACTTCCTGCTGCAGTGCTTTGCGGTCAGCTGTGGTATTGATACCATTTTGCGACTGAATGGCCAGGGTACGGATCCGTTGCAGTGAATTGGTAATTTCATCCATCGCCCCTTCCGCAACCTGAGCCAACGAAATCCCATCATTGGCATTACGGGCAGCTTGGTCCAGACCATTGATCTGACTGGTCAACCGATTACTAATTTGTAAGCCTGCCGCATCGTCCGCTGCACTGTTGATCCGAAAACCTGATGACAAACGCTTAAAAGCAACATCCAGCGAATTGCCAGAATTAAATAGCTGGCGTTGGGCATTTAATGAAGATGTATTGGTATTAACATAAAGTGACATGATATCTCTCCTCAGAGCATAGCAGAACAGATAAAGCAGCGATAACCCACCGCTTTAATTTACTTTTACTATCAACTATGTATCGGAAAAATATAAGAAAACTTTAGATATTCTATAAAAATAATAGATTTTATATAGAATTTAATCCAAACAAAAAAGCTGCCATATAGGCAGCTTTTTTGGCAGGCACAGCTTAACCTTGCAGTAAGCTCAGCGCTGCCTGAGGCCGCTGGTTAGCCTGAGCTAAGACCGTGGTGCTGGTTTGCTGCAGGATCTGGGTCCGGGTTAATTCGGCCGTTTCCTTGGCGAAATCGGTATCGCGGATCCGACTCCGTGCGCCAGCAACGTTCTCAGAGATGTTGGTCAGGTTGCGGATCGTTGCCTGGAAGCGGTTCTGAATCGCACCTAAATCAGCCCGGGCGCCGTCAATCAAGGCAATTGCTGAGTCTAACCTAGCCAGTGCAGCTGACGCATTTGCGTAACTAGAGACACTCAGATTACCCAAGCCCAGCGCTGTTGTGCCGTAACCATTGGTATTCTTCAGACTGACCACAATATCCTGATTTGCATTGGCACCAACCAGGAAAGTCGCTGAAAGGTTACCGTCTAATAAGAACTGAGTACCAAATTGCGTCGTTTTAGCAATCCGCGATATCTCATCTTTCAACGCTGTGACTTCTTGCTGCAGCGCCTTGCGATCTGAGGTGGTGTTGATGCCGTTTTGTGACTGGATGGCCAGGGTGCGGATCCGTTGCAGCGAATTGGTAATTTCATCCATCGCACCCTCAGCAACCTGTGCCAGCGAGATGCCGTCATTAGCATTCCGGGCAGCCTGATCTAAACCATTGATTTGGCTGGTCAGGCGGTTACTGATTTGTAAACCGGCAGCATCATCAGCAGCGCTGTTAATACGGAAGCCGGAAGATAAACGTTTGAACGCCACATCCAGAGAGTTACCTGAATTGAACAGCTGGCGCTGTGCATTTAATGATGAAGTATTGGTATTGACGTAAAGTGACATGGCTAGTTCCTCACAGTTTATCCGGTCTCGCAAGTTGTGTTTTACAATCTTGCCCAGTTACTTATTTATCGGATTGACGATGGGAAACTTGAATTTATTTTGCGGATTTTTTAGAGTTGGCGTGACTTAACTAAAAAGTCACGCGTTTAATCAATTACTTACCGAATAAAATCGAATAAAGTGGTAGCCGCTATCTTGGTGAAAACGGTTGATGCAGCCTGCAGTGCTATCTCCTGACGTTTGATTTCCGTTAAGGCTGCGGCAAAATCAACCTCAGAAATATCCGCTTTATAGCTCTTGTTATTGATGATCAAATCTTCGTTACTGCCAAAGATGCTATCCAACACATTAACCCGGCCACCAATGCTGGATAATGAATTATCGACTTTTCTGGCACTGTTCTCAGTTTGCACCAGGACATCGGCAATTGACTCTAACAAGCCATCGTTTGACAACGCCGGATTTTCCAATGCCGCAATAAATTCCTGCAACGTATCGAGAATATTTTTCTTTTCCGGCGCAGGTAACGCAAAGTCGATTTGCCCGGGTGCAGCCGCAGCGCCTTCAATTCGAATCGCGACACCATTAAAGCTAATCGGTTCACCGGGCACAAAGGTACCGGTTACTGGCGGAGTAAGGGGAGAGCCATTCCGTAGGATCTGATAATTGTTACCGGCGTCGATAGTGACGTTAAAAACATTATTCGCCGGAGTCTGGTTATCATAGTTAGCCTGAAAAAATTGATCAAAACGCGCCTGATCCCGCACTTTTAACGAGACACTATCCGGCGTTCCGGCCACTACTGTTGGGCTGCTGGGCTTAAACCTGGCAAAGGTGTCGTCAAAAATGCCCTTACCACTATCTCTACCTGACATACTAATCGAAGGTGAAATTTGTAAGGCCCGATTGCCATCATCACCTTTAAATTCATAACGGCCTGTAGCCTGGTTAAACTCATAGGCAGGTGATTTATCCTGATAGCCGGCGAAAATATAGCCACCATCGGCATCGCGGGTATTCATTAAATCAAAAAATTCGCGCTGGATATTTCGTAGCTCAAGAGCTATTGCCTCACGCTCAGTATTGGTGTAAGTACCATTACCCGATGCGGTGGCTAGCACGGTAATGCGGTCGAAATTGGTACGCATATTGGTCAGGATGGTTTCCTGCAGTGCCAGACCATTTTTCAGCAGCACACTGTTGGTTTGAAACTGTTCCAGTTGCGACAAGTTCTGATCTAAACCTAGTACTTTAGCAGAGGCAGCAGGATCATCTGCCGGACTTAAAATGCGGGTTTGCTTGGTTAATTGCTGCTCAGCAATCGACATCTTCTTCTGAGTGTTGAGGATGCCATTCAGACTCTGTGCGAACTGCATATTAAAGGTTAACCGCATACTCTTACCTCACTGCCTGTAACAGGGTATCAAAAATAGTTTGCGACGTTGATAAGATCCTGGCTGCCGCAGCATAGGTTTGCTGGAAGCGCACCAGATTAGCCGCTTCCTCGTCCAAACTGACTCCTGACAAAGACTCGTACCACAGTGTCGTTTGTTCCAGAATAGCCGCGTTAGCCTCTTCCAACGTACGTCCCTGTCGGGTTCGTTCCCCGATACTGCCTACCATAGTGCCATAAGACTGGTTAAAGCTGTATTCATTAACTGCATTGGCAACCGATACGGCATTACGCCGGGTGGTTTCTGCTGTTTGTAGCCCAACCAGCGCCAAGCCGTTGCGGTTATCACTAAAGCCGTTTTGGTTGAACTCCAGCGTAAAACGATCGCCGGGGCGTGGTACGCCGCTGATATTAAAATCAAAGCCGTAAGTACCTGCCAAACCCGCTTGAGCCAACACATTATTGTAATTATTATTGCTAAAACTGGCGGTACCTAACAGGTTTGGCACCGGCAGTGTATTGTCGTAAATCTCAAAGGTGTCACTGCCGGTGAACACCAGGTTCAACGGTAAATTACCGATAAAGGACGTTGCGGTATCAGTATTAGTTACTACAAGCTGCTCGACTCGGCCATTGCCCAGGTTTGCGACATCAAAACCACCCCGTACCGGACTGGCCAACGCAATATCTTCACCTCTATTGGTCGCAAGTTGCAGCTGACTGGCCGATTCCTGTAGCGGCTTTAACAAGAAGCGATCACCCACGGCGGCACCGCCTGCACCAATAAAGATATTAATCTCAAGACCATAGAGATCATCGCCAGGCGGCATACTGGCAGAATTAAGCGTCAGGTTTGCAGTTAAATCTAAACCACCGATCACCTTATCTGAGCCTGGAATCACCTGCCCTTTGTTATCAAGGGCTTGCACGGTAATTTCGTTGGCGCCGGTAACAGTAACCAAAAAGTCATTTGGCGGCAATTTTTTGCCTTGTCCGGCTTCCAAACCAACTCGGATCGCCATCTCACCGGTGTTATTGCGATATGCTAACCCGTTGGATACCGGCAGTCGGAACAAGTCGCCACCTAGGGTACCGTTCAGCGTCATACCTAGTTTATTTTGATTATTCAGCGCATCAGCGAGCGAGAGTGCAAGTTGCCCCAATTGGATCTGGGTTGGGTCAAGGATTTCTTCCCGAAACGCTACCAAGGCGCCAAGCTTGCCACCTATGGCTTTGGAATTAACATCGCGCACAACGTTACTGTTAGAGTTGAGCTGCAACTGCAGCTCTTTGCGCAATGGATCGGGGTCGCCACGCAGGGATAACAACCTAAACTCACCCTGCTCTACCACCAACGACTGACCGTCATTCATAAACACCAATTTTTCGCCGTTCGCCGCGTCCAGTACGTTGATTTCCACCATTTCCGATAATTTCAGGATCGCCAGGTCGCGCTTGTCGAGTAGTTCCAGCGGTAACTGCCGGGTAGCACCATTGCCGTAAGAAGCGATATCTTTGTTGTAAATCGCGATTTGCTTGATCAGATCATTGGCTTCATTAACGTAAATATCGAACTGGTCATTAATAAAGGTTTCCTGGTCTTTTAGTAGCTTGGACATACCTTCAAAGCGATTGAGTAGTGATTGCGCACTACCGATAACCAGTTGACGACTGGCCGGTTGTACCGGATCGTTGTTAGCACTCTGCAACTGAGCAAACAAATCGTTCATGCCGGTCGCAATACTATTGGCGGGATTGGAAAATAAGGCATCAATCCGGTTTGCTTCAGACACATATTGCTGTGCAAAGGAGTACTGCGAGGTATCCCGGCGCAGTTGCTTGACAGTGAACTCACTAATCAGTCGCTCAGTCGTACCCCGCCCCACGCCAATCCCCAGCGGATCGGGCGCAAATTCGGTGCGCTGGCGCACATAGCCCTGCGTATTAATATTGGCAATGTTATTACTGGTGGTGTTTAGCAGCAGGCTACTGGCCCGGATCGCTGAACTACCAATTTTTAACAGGTTGTCTGACATGCTCTCTCCACAGCGTCTTGACTAAGCCGCTAGCTTATTCATCGGCCGCAGCCGGAAAATCTTGAGCCGTTTCCAGTTCAGCACGAATTTGTTCAAATGCCGAACTGCGGTAAACCGCCATAATTTTTTGCGCATAGTTCGGATCAGTGGCGTAACCAGCGGCTTGTAACTCACTGAAATAGGCAGCCGGCTCAGCTGCGACGGCAACCGCCTGCTGATAACGGACACTGTTACTAATAAAATCAGTATAGTCCTTTAAGCTCTGCTCCGGTGAGCTGTAGGCGCGGAATTTTGCCTGCTCTTTACGGGCCACCCCCTGCCGATACTCCAGAGTATCGACCACGGCGGTATCGCCCTGCCAGTTGCGACTGGCTTTAATTCCAAACAGGTTAAAGCTATTTTCGCCACCACTGGTACGGATCATTCGCTTACCCCAACCGGTTTCCAACGCCGCCTGCGCAATCAGCGCCAGAGGATCCAGGCCCAGAGCGCCGGCTGCTTTGCGGGCTGCAGGTAGTAGCGCACGGATAAAATCGGTGGGCGATTCAATCTGCCATTGGTTGGTCGGCGCCACCTCGCTCTTTGCCTGATTAGCTGCCGCTTTTTGTGCTTGCTGTTTTGCGCGTTCAGCGCGCTGTAATTCCAACTTTTCCAGTAACGGCGCCAGCACTGATTCTTCGCGCCGTCCCGGCTGTAATACGCCACTTTGTGTTAGCTGTGCCGCAGCCTGAGCTTGTAACAGTCCCAAATCTGAGCTGTCCTGATACTGTTGCGCCTGTGGCATGCTAAGGCTTTCCGCACGTTGCCCGGGCATCAGTAACTCCGCAGCCTTACGCTGCTTGGCTGCTGCTGCCGGATCTAGTTGTTGCACTAACAGCTCGGCCAGCCCCAGCCCGCCTTTTTGTGCCAGATCAGTGGCCAGCTGGTTATCGTGCATATCGCGGTAAAACTCGGTGGTCTGACTGTTCATCAGCCCCTCGGCTTCAAACGCTTTATTCGCCTGGCGCATACTTTTCAGCAGCATATTAAAGAAAATGGCTTCAAACTGTTCGGCAGCCTGACGCAGTGCCCCCTGTTCATCACTGCGGGACGCGGTGCGGATCTGCTGCAAACTTTGCAGATCATGATAGGAGTGCTGAAGCTTGCCGCTGTCCATCTTAGATCACCACCAATTCACCATGAATGGCACCGGCTTCTTTTAAGGCTTCCAGAATCGCCATCAGATCGCCTGGTGCTGCTCCTACCGCATTGACGGTACGCACTAACTCATCCAGCGTCACGCCGGGGTCAAACTTAAACATCCGGGAGTTTTGCGGATTAACATTAATAATGCTGTCTTCAACTACCACTGTTTCGCCGTCGCTAAAAGGATTGGGTTGGGAGACCTGTGGATTTTCCTCAATGGTGACGGTTAGACCACCATGGGTCACTGCTGCCGGGAATAAGCGCACGTCTTTGCCAATCACAATAGTACCGGTGCGGGAGTTAATAATGATCTTGGCCGCCTGATCTGCCGGCTGAAAGGTCAGATTCTCCAACGTAGCCAGATAAGATACGCGCTGGCTGATATCCCGCGGTGCCCTTACCTTAACCGATGACGCATCCAGTGAAAAAGCCGTTTCCGGCCCCATAAAGCCATTAATGGTCTCGGCCAACCGCTTAGCGGTAGTGAAATCGGGCCGTTTCAGATTAAAGGTGATAAAATCACCATTACCAAAGGGCGACTCTACCTCACGCTCGACCACAGCACCATTCGGAATACGCCCTACTGTCGGGGTATTAACGACGATGCGTGAACCGTCCAGCCCTTCAGCGCCCAGGCCACTGACAATCAGGCTGCCCTGTGCCACTGCATAAACATTGCCGTCCAGACCGGTTAAGAAGGTTTGCAGCAAGGTGCCACCACGTAAGCTTTTGGCACTGCCCACTGATGAAACGGTAATATCAATACTTTGTCCTGGTTTGGCAAAGGGCGGTAGTTCGGCATGTACTGCGACGGCAGCCACGTTCTTGATTTGCGTACGGCCACCGGCGGGTAAATTAATGCCAAAGTTCGCCAACATGGTACGAAAACTTTGTTCAGTAAAAGGGCTTTGCTCACCGGTGCCGGGCAACCCCACGACCAAACCGTATCCCACCAACTGGTTTGAACGCACGCCTTCAATATCGGCGACATCTTTGATCCGGGCACTCTGTGCTACCAGCGGCAAACACCAGCTGGCTAGCAGAAGCAACAAACATGAAGTGACCACATTAACGCTGCGCATGTACTGCTCCTAGAACGGCCACAGTGGGCCATTGAAAAACCGACTCAACCAACCAGGCGATTGACCATGATGGTGCGCGCCCGTGCCGCTGTATTCAATACGGGCATTAGCGATCTTGGTCGATTCAACCGTATTATTCACATCAACATCCTGTGGCCGGATCACCCCAGTCAACCTGATATACTCTTTACCCGTATTTAAGGTTAACCACTTTTCGCCGCGGATCACCAGATTGCCATTTTCCAAAACTTGCAGCACGTTGACCGAGATATCGCCGACCAGACTGTTACTTTGATTCGCTTTGGCATCACCTTTAAAATCCTGATTACTACTGGAGCCAAATTGCAGCACGTTACCACCAATTGAGGCATTGCGACCCGCGATGTTGATCGGCTCAAAGGCGACGTTACTGTCTTTTTTACTCTCGGTCTTCGCATTTTTCGAAGCCTGAGTACGCTCGCGCAGCACTACGGTAATAATATCGCCCTCATGCCGCGCACGATTATCGGTATACAGACTATTCGAATGACTCTGCGTAAACAGCGAACCATTACGCAGCACCGGCCGTGGCGCTGGCTCGGGTGGCAAGGGCGCAAAAAAAGGATCATCCGGTTTAGCTTCCTGGGTAGCAGCGCAACCGGTTAGCAATAACAGCAAACTGAGCCCTATCGAGTAAGCAACGTGACGCATCTTAGCCCCCACTATAATTGCTGAATAACATAACCAAGCATCTGGTCGACGGTAGAAATGACTTTCGAGTTCATTTCATAAACCCTCTGACTTTCAATCAAGCTCACCAGCTCTTCCGTCACGTTGACGTTGGAGGTTTCCAGCGCGCCTTGCACTATGATGCCCAGCCCCTCCAGGCCCGGGATACCCTGCACCGGATCACCACTGGCTGGGGTTTCCTTAAACAGGTTTTGACCAATCGGCTCTAAGCCTGCCGGGTTAATAAAATTGGTCACGGTCAATTGTCCCAATACCGCATTCTCTACCTGGCCAGCCAGCCGCACTGACACCTCACCGTCCTGCGATACCATGATGGCGGTCGCATCGGGCGGGATCACAATATTCGGCTGCACCTGATATCCTGCACCTGAGGTCACCATATTACCGTCTCCGTCTACGGTAAACTGACCATTACGGCTATACGAAATGGTGCCATCCGGCATCAGTACCTCAAAAAAACCATGGCCCTGAATCATCAAATCCAGGCTGTTTTCTGTGGTGATCATATTGCCTTGCGTAAAACTCTTTTGAGTCGCGACAACCTTAGTGCCAGCGCCAATCATTAAACCGTTCGGCAACTCGGAGTTTTGCGAGGACCTACCGCCTGGCTGATTAATATTCTGATATAACAAATCTTCAAAAATCGCCCGGCTTTTCTTAAAGCCAACGGTGCTGGCATTCGCCAGGTTATTAGAAATAACCGAAATATCACGCTGTTTTGCGTCGAGACCGGTTTTACTGATCCACAAAGCCGGATGCATTTGTACCTCCCGGGCCTAAGCCCTGTTAACGGTAACGACAGCCTGTAACGGCGGCCGTTGTGAAAATAATTAGCCGATGATCCGCAGTAGCTGATTCTGCTGCTGATCCATCTGTTCCGCTTTTTTCATCATTTTTACCTGCAGCTCGAATTGGCGCTGCAAACTGATCATGGTGGTCATTTCGGCAACCGCGTTGACATTACTGCCCTCATAGGCACCGTGCAGCAAGGTTACCGCGGCACTTTGTTGCGCTAGTTCGCCGTCTTTACGTCGGAACAAACCGTCACTACCTTTTTCCACCGCCCGGTATTCGGTATCAACCAGCTTGATCCGGCCAACTACTTCCAACACATTGGCCGGAGCACCCTGAACTCTGGCGCTGACGGTCCCATCCTGACCAATCTCCATTTTGGCAAGTGGTACAGGCAGTACAATAGGACCATCTTCCCCGAGCACAGGGTGGCCATTGGCTGTGCGCAACATACCGTCTGGGCTCAATTGCAAATTGCCTGCCCGGGTGTAAGCTTCGTTACCGTTCTTGTCTTGTACCGCAAACCAACCATCTCCCTGGATCGCGATGTCCAATTCACGTTCAGTAATAATCAGCGCACCGCTGTCAAAGTTTTGACCAGGACGCTCTGTCATTGAAAACACACGGGTTGGTAAGCCGGCACCAAAGGCCTGCATCGAGCGCGCCTGCTCAAAATCAGCTTTAAAGCCAACGGTCCCGGTATTGGCGAGGTTATTCGCCCGCACACTGATGCCATGCATATTCTCTTTGGCACCACTCATGGCGATATAGAGCAAACGATCCATAACAGACTCCGTTTAGCAACTTTCGAAGTTAAGTGTGATATGTGAAGCAATAACAGTGCCAACAGGAAATGGAATAAGCCAGGGCGGCCAAAAAAATAAAATCCAAAAAATACCCCGGCAAAGTGCCGGGGTGTCAGTGAAGGGTTGCTGTTTACCAGACTGAAAATAATTACCGGATCTGCAGAATACTCTGTTGCAGCTGACTGTTCACTTCCAGTGCCCGCGAATTAGCCTGGAAATTACGCTGCGCGGTAATGAGATCGACCAGTTCCGTTGTTAGGTTAACATTTGACTGTTCCAATGCGGAGGCGTTAATAGCACCGAAGGTCCCAATATTAGCCTGACCGGCGATGGGTTCACCCGACGTGATAGACTGCTTCCAGGAGGTATTGCCGACTTGCTTTAAGCCTTGCACATTCGCAAAACGCACCAGGCTTACCTGAGCAAGATACGCAGAATCTCCATTACTATAACTTGCCAGCACCCGGCCGAAGGCATCGATATCCACACCGGTCAGGAAACCCACCGTTGTACCGTCCTGGCTAAGATTGGTGACATCAAAAGCAGCCGCATACTGCGTTGGTAACCGCACGCCAGAGGCATCGCGGAAGTTTACAACGATATCAGCAGCAAACTGAGCACCATTAGTCAGATAACCCAATAACGGGTCATTTAACGTTGCAGCTGGCAACGTAATGTTGGGTACCGGGGGTGTGTCGATAAAATTACCGCTGGAGTCAAACTGAATGTTATTTCCCTGGATGGGAGCACTGGTCAAGCCATCCCAAACGACCCAGGTTTCCCATTCTGAGTTCGCCGGTGGAGTAGTTTGTATCTTTCTGAAGTAGCTCGTTACAGTATGAGCCTCACCGAGACTGTCATACACCGTGACTGAGGTGGAGTGGTTATAAGTTGAACGATCGGCTGCGTTAAAGGGAACTGCAGGATCCTTACCTATTTCCCGGGAATCCAGGTTCATACTCAAAAAGATATTGTTGGTCGCTCTTGGCGCACCAGCAGAAGTTGGAATTGAGATTGGCGAGGTCGTGCTTAAGCTGACCGATTGGTTCTCCCCAGTTACCGGATCTACCGAAAATCCCTGGAGAAAGTTACCCTTATTATCAACAATAAAGTTATCTTTATTTAGTTTAAAGGCGCCAGCCCGGCTATAGGTCATATCGCGCGATACCCGATCCGGTGTCGTTGCAAAAAAACCTTCACCGGTGATCGCCAGATCCAGTGAATTATTAGTAAACTGTAAAGCGCCCTGATTGAACTGCTGCGCAACAACGGCAGTCGTTACACCATCACCAACCTTAGTACGCCCGGAAGCAAAAATAGACGTGGCATACACATCCGCAAATTCAGCACGAGATTCCTTAAAGCCCGTGGTATTTACGTTGGCAATATTGTTCGCTGTAACATCCAGATCTTTTTGTGCGGCAGCCAGGCCGCTTAGTGCAATATTAAAACTCATAACAAACCTCGCTTAACCGTAAGATACTTCTAACACATCACCCAGTTTCACCGCACCAAGTCCCAGTAGATTCAGCATGATGCCTTTACCATTAGTGTTCATACTGACACTACCGACCGGCGTGTAGACATTCGCCGGAATACTGGCGCGGGTACCGTCACTGTAACTGGCTTCGACTTTTAGCCTGTAAGTACCGGCTCTGACCCGCTCTGACAACTCTCCGTCAATTCGATCGGCACTACTTTCGCCCGAAGGTAAATAGGTGCCATCCCAGATAAAGCTGTTACGGCCCATCTTAGGGTTCTCTACGCTAAAACTTTGGATCAGCTCGCCTTTCTCATTCTCTACCATTACTCTTAGCGAGCTGGCGGGCCGCTCTAAATCAATAACGCCACGTGCCAGGCTATCACCGGTAAACACGATTTGGTTAGATTGCGTCAACACTGAACGTCCCACCAGAGACGACGCTTGCAGTGCCTGATTAGACGTCATACTCTGTGCCAGATTAGAAAAGTTCTCGTTTAACTTTCCTATCCCATCGGCAGTAGTAAAGTTGGTCATTTGCGCAATCATCTGATCATTCTCAACCGGTTTGGTTGGATCCTGATAAGCCAGTTGCTGAGTTAGCAGTGCAAAGAAATCCGCCTGAGTTAATGCGCCATTATTACGGTCCTGTACTTTAGGTTTTTCTTCCCAGTACAGGTTATTCAGTGCTGAATTGTTACTTACGCTGTTCATCCATTACTCCTTAACCAGACTGCCCTAAACGCAGGGTGCGCATGAGCATTTGCTTGGCGGCGTCTGCCGTCTGTACGTTAGTTTCATAGGAGCGGGAAGCGGAAATCATATTCGCCATTTCTTCCATGATGTTAACGTTCGGCTTGTAGACAAAGCCATTTTCGTCCGCCAGCGGATGATTAGGCGCATACTCCATCACCGGTGGCGCGTCAGACTCGACGATACCCAGCACTTTTACGCCGCTACCGGCATCTTGTTGCCGCCTGGCCTCCGACAGCTCCGCAGCAAAGACCGGATGCCGGCCTTTATAAACCTGATCAATACTGCTACTGACACTATTGGCATTTGCCATATTGCTGGCCGTGGTATTCATCCGTACTGACTGCGCAGTCATACCGGAACTGGCAATATCGAAAACTTTAAATAAGCTCATGATTATTGTCCCGTACCTGTGATAGCCTTTTTCAGGCCACTGATTCTGCTGTTTAAAAACTGCAAGCTGGTTTGATACTGAATAGCATTCTGCATCATCGCATTCCGCTCATGATGCACGTCCACACTATTACCATCGCCGGTATCCGGTTGATCCGGGTTACGAAATTTTACTTCCTGCCGGCTTTGGGTAGAGATGGCAAAATGCCCTTCGTGCGTGCGACTCACCGGACGGCTCTGTCGCGACTGCGCGTTGTTAAGTGCCTGCTGGAAATCCAGATCTTTAGCCTTATAGCCCGGCGTATCTGCATTAGCGATATTTTCTGAAAGCACCTGTGCACGCCGATCCCGGGTTAATAATGCATCCGGGTGCATGCCAAAGGCTTTGTCAAAGCTGATAGCCATTTTCTTGCCACCTCTTGTTACACGTTAAACATGAGGAAGCAAAAAGCAGGCCAAATTGAAAGGTCAGGTTTTTTTGCGGTAGATAATGCCAGGATTACAACGTAACATTTCAAAATCCTCGTTCAGGCTGGACAAGGATTCTGAAGCACCAAGGATTAAGTGACCACGGCTGTTTAGTGCCTGCGAAAACTGGCGAATAATTTTCGCTTTAACTTCAGGAGAGAAATAAATCAGCACGTTGCGACAAAATATAATGTCGAACTTGCCCAGTAAGGTGTAGCTATCGAGCAGGTTAAGGTGCCGGAAACTGACGTTTTTTTTCACTTGCTCCTTGATCCGCATCATACCTTTGCCGCTGTCTTCAAAAAAACGGCTGCGCCGCTCCGGTGATAAACCACGAGCTAAAGCTAAACCGTCATATTCGGCGCGCTGGCAGTGTTCTAGCATAGTATTGGAAATATCAGTGCCTAAAATACTTACTCCGGCAGGAAACGCATTGGGCCGACTTTGCTGGTATTCCAGAACTGTCATGGAAATAGAATACGGCTCCTGCCCGGAGGAACTGGCAGCTGACCAAATTTTGACGCTGCGGCAAGTTTTTTCCAGCTCCGGAAAAATTTGGCTCTTTAACAACTCATAAGGATAGGTATCTCGAAACCACAAAGTCTCATTAGTGGTCATAGCGTCAATAACAGCCGAACGCAACTGCCGTTCAAACGGGTTCATAGTTTTGTTGAGCAATTCAGAGAGGGTGCTAATGCTGAAACGTTGCATCAATGGTGCTAAACGGCTTTTCACCAGATATTGCTTATTATCACCCAATACGATGCCACACTGTTGCTCCAGAAAATCCCGGAATTGCCGGTATTCAGATTCCTGTAATTGTTTATCTGTCACGCAACGTCCTCAGCTTTTAATCTACATGTAACCACTTCTGTACCGATTGCGCGAGCTCGTCTGGGTTAAACTTGGCGATAAAGTCTTCAGCCCCCACTTTTTGAACCATCTGCTGATTAAAAACGCCACTTAGCGAGGTGTGCAGAATAACGTGCAGACGGCGCAGTTTAGGGTCAGCCTTCACTTCTGCAGTCAGGGTGTAGCCGTCCATTTCCGGCATCTCAATATCAGAGATCAACAAGCCAACTTTTTCAGTAATTGACTCCTGACACTCTTTCGCCTGCTGCTGTAAATAAGTCAGCGCCTCGCGACCGTTATTGACCAAATGCATTCTGACACCCAGTGGTTCTAATGACCGTTTTACCTGATTACGGGCGACTGCAGAATCATCGGCGATTAAAATCACCCGCCCTCCCAGATCAGTAGTAATACTTTGGGTAACAGCCTCATCATGAATCATAGTCGGCGAAGGGGAAATCTCTTCGAGGATTTTTTCTACGTCTAGGATCTCAACTAACTCTTTATCAATTTCGGTCACCGCGGTCAGGTAACTTTGCTTGCCACTGGTACCCTTGGGTGGTGGCATAATCGATTCCCAATTCGTATTAACAATACGCTCTACCCCACTGACCAGAAACCCCTGTACCGAGCGGTTGTACTCGGAAATGATAATAAAGGCGGTCGATAAATCGGCGATTGCCTTACCACCGGTTGCCAGGCTTAAATCAATCACGGAAATCGTTTGCCCGCGAATATGAGCAATACCACGCACAAAAGGATTTCGCTTCGGCATAGCCGTAAGCTTTGGACATTGCAAAACTTCCCGCACTTTAAACACATTAATACCGTAGCGCTGGCGACCATTGAGCTTAAAGAGCAATAACTCCAGGCGGTTCTGCCCAACCAGCTGCGTACGTTGGTTAACGGAATCGAGAATACTGGACATCAAGCTCTCCTTAGGCAGCCAAACGGCTTGGTATTTGCATATCGTGGTAACGTCGTAGTCAAAAGTACGGCGCTGTCTAACTTAAGGCATGTTATAACCCTTTATTCGTAAAGCATAGCCAAACCATATGAAAAAGTACGAAAATTTTATCCGCAGCGGCATCCTGCTACTTGCCTTCAGCATCAGTCCCTGGTGTCAGGCGCAAGTGCAACAATTTAGTCCATCGCAATTGACGGATGCGGTAAAGGAATGGCTGCAAATGACATGGGCAGTCGATGACCAGGAGAGCGAAATCCACGTCACGGCACTTGACAACAGGATTGGCAGCAAAGATTGCGCCCACGAGCCACAAATTAGCCTGCCGGCCAATGCCAACCCGCGCCAAACTACAGTACAGATTAGTTGTACTGCGCCAACTAGCTGGCAGTTGTTTCTGCCCGCCCGGCTGACGGAATGGTTAACCTTGGTCGTCAGCAGACAAAATATTGCTCCAGGAACCGTCATCACTGCCGATATGCTGGAAGTGCAACGCAGGGAACGTCGGTTGGTACGTGGCAATATCGTGCAGGATACCGCAGCAGTTGCCGGCAGTCGCAATAAACGCAGCCTGAGTGCGGGCCAAATCCTTAGTTTACAGGATCTTTGTCTTGTATGCCGGGGAGATATTGTTACAATAGAAATCAGCCAAGGTGGCCTTGCCGTATCCGCCACAGGCGTTGCACAACAGGATGGTACCCTGGGTGACGTAATCCAGGTGCGTAATCAACAATCTGGCCGTGCCATTAGCACCGAAGTGACCGGTGTCAATCAGGTAAAGGTCCGGTTTTAAATTCTGAAAAAAGTGCTAAAGTTTAGAGGCAAACTGCCGTTAACCTAAGCATAAGGACTGTGTTTAAGGTGATGAGGTTCTAATATGGCTATAAATATCAACAACCTGCAGCAAAATGCACCGCAGGTCAAAACTGACAAGGCCGGCAATGCCGGTAGCACTGAGCAATTAGTTCAACGCCAGCAAACGGCGGTGCAACAAAATGCCAGCAATCAGGCAGTACAAAAGCAGGATTCGGTATCTATTACCCCACAGGCACAGCAATTTTCCAAATTACAGGAAAAAGCCGCTAACAGCTCTGGTATTGACCAAGAGCGGGTAAATAAAATCAAACAAGCCATCGCCGAAGGCAAATATAAAGTGAATGTTGAGATGCTGGCGAAACGCATTATGCAATTTGAAGGCGATTTATTCGACCGCAAATGAACAGTAGCTACGAGCCCATCATCACTGCCCTGACCAAGCAAGCAGCGCAATTAGATGCGCTGTTGCTGCTTTTAAAAAATGAACTAACCGCTCTCGCTGAAAGACAGGTTGAAACCTTAGAGCAGCTTATTGCCGAGAAAACGGCGCTGTTAACACAAATTAGTGCCACTGACGCTGAACTTGCGACACTGCCAGAGCTGGCAGCGATAAAAACTGAAGCCTGGTTTTTGGAACAACGTTCACTGCTAGAACAAAAACTGGCCAACTGCAAAGCTCAAACCGCCGTTAATCAGCAAGCGCTGGAGCAAAGCCAGCTTATTTTGCAACGCTTTAAGAATGAATTATTGGGCGCGAAAGGCAAATCCGGCCTGACTTATACCAGTAAAGGCCAACCGGCTGTTGAAAATAAAGGGCCAGGCATTAAAGCCTGACCAGCGCTACCACAGGTAGCGCACACTCCGGATACTTTGTTTTGGTTGAGTATGTTGCAAGGTGGCATACACTTCGGCAAAATTGAGCTCCAGCTCCGTCACGTAAGTATCATCTACAGCATAGCTTTTCACTACCCTGGCACCACGGATCAAGCCCTGAACTGAGGCTTCAAGTACATCATTCTTTGCCACCATAGCACTGACGGTATTCTGGCTGTCAATTCTTTGACCATATACCCGCTCCGCCAACTCACGATAGGCCTCAAGCTTTGACGCCCGCATAGCCAGCAGCATCTTTTGCGTCTCGTTACTGCCCTGCTGTAACGATATTGGCGCTGCACCCAGCGCAGTAATCACTGGGAAGCTAACTGGTGTCTCATGCTGGTACTCAATATGACGATCGGCAAACTGACTACAGCCAGCCGTAACGAGCACACCGCCGAGCAAAACAATACCTAACCTGTTCATAATAGTTACCTTTAGTCTTAGCCTGCACTGCCAACCTACTCACGACAGCACAGTTTGAGAGCCCTACTGTTAACCAATACACACCGCCAGCTTGCACCGAAACAGCATGCGTTCCAAACTGCTGTATTGTTATTAGCAAAAAAAATGCCAGTTAGGCATAAACTTTGCTTTATACATGTTATTACCAACGTGGTGATTAACAGGTTTGTTATGAAACTGAAAATAATCAAAGGCGCGATCCTGGCAGCTGTGGGCTGTCTCAGTCTGGGGTTGAATACGGCCGCTCTGGCTAACTGGTATGAAGCGACCGGGCAAGCCGCTATAGAGCGTGGCGATTTGAACAGCGCCCGACGCGCAGCTATCGAAGACGCTCTGCAACGTGCCAGCCTGTTTGCCGGCGCTCGTTTACAAAGCCAGCAGCAGGTGATTCAAGGCATTATGCAGCATAGTCAGATCACGCTTAGTAGTGCTGCCGAGCTGAAGGAGGTGCAATTGCTGTCGGAGGTTCAAAGTAAAAACCAGGTAACAATAACACTGAAAGCCCATATCGTAGCCGAGGGTAAAGCTTGCCGGGGGCAATACCGGATACCGTTACTGGTCAGTGACGTGCAACTTCAGGCACGCCAGGATGCGATCATCGGTCAGCTGTTTCAGCTAGGTAGTGACAGCAGTAAGCAGCTACAACGCCACCTCCGCGACTATGCACCTGCTTTAGTGATTGAACCCGCACCCCAAATTATTCCGTTACAAATGCTGGATCAGGCTAGCGCAGATGCGCTTTTTGCCCGAGGTCATCAATTTGTGCTTCTGGCTAGTATTAACGATTTGTCGCTGGGAAGACCATTACATAAATTCTGGCAAAGCGCGCAACATGAGCGTTTCTTTGCCTTTGAACTTTGGTTATATGACACCTTTGAACGCCGGGTGCGCTATCAACAGGAGTATCGTACGGGCAGCTATTGGCCATCGGCAGAGTCAACCCCAGGCAGCCACAGCATGGCATTCTGGCAGATGCCATATGGGCAGAAAATTGATCAGGTATTGCGCACTGCTGCACAGGATATTAGTCAACAACTGCAATGCCAGCCGTTACTCACCCAAATCCGACAGGTTCGCCAACAACAAATTCAGATCGCATTGGGCACCAATCATGGTTTAAAGGTTGGTGACCAGATCCAGATTATTCAGTTACAACGTGATCCTCAGGATGCCCAGATACGCCGCTTATTACACAGTCCACTGCAACTGCTGCTAACTGAAGTGACGCCAGATGGCGCTTGGGCAGCGTCGCCGTCACAACAATTACTCAATCATATTCAAACTGGTGATATCGTCAGTCTGGCGGCAAACTAGCCGCCATCGAAAAGATTCACAGAATCTTTTCAGTCTGTTAGACTCTGCGCCGCCCGCCCCATAGTTAAATGGATATAACGGCCCCCTCCTAAGGGGCAGTTACAGGTTCGATTCCTGTTGGGGCGGCCATGTCCTAGCGCAGTATTTGTGGATAAAGCGAGCTAACCACAAAATGCGGGATCAGCTGCTGCGAACTCGCTGCCACAACCTTAGTGCGGAAATTGATTACCCGGGCATTAATCATGATACCACGAGGCAAGAACACCATAGTTCCGGATAACACATAATCAATCTGCTGCATCATATCAAGCTGACTATGCTGCCGGCTGAAGACAAAATCGCCGCTGGGTGTCACCTGAATATCCCGAGTCGTTTTGAAATCCACTACCTGGATACCAAATTGCTGGAACTGATGAATAAAGGCTTCTGCCAGCTGGTTACCCAGGACATTAGTGCGATTTAACTCACTATCCAGATCGACGAAAGACGCCACAGCAACCCGTGACTCTACAGGGAAATAATGGAAAGTCTCAACAAGTTGCATGGCCATTTGTGCCACATAGTCATTGAGTTGCTTGTTGGCATTTAAACTGGTGACATACTGATGCGGCACCATCCAGCCATTTTGCCGGATAGCACCGGCGCTCTGTGTGGATGGAACAGGCATCACCCGTTCCGCTTGGGTACTATCCTGCACTTGTCGTCTCACTTCAGTACGACAATTGCCTTTGCTATCACATTCCGTGCGTTGATAGCTATAGCAGCCAGTTAGCAACACTGTACCGGCAAGCAACGCCAGATATTTGATTTTCATAGAAAGCTCCTGAACCCAGTTGAAGGCTAATCTCTCATTTTCGGCTGCTCTGCATTAAACTTTAGCAAAGCCTTTGCAAAATAACGAGACTAGCCAGGGCTCAGCAGCAAAATTTAGCCTTGTTTCAGCTTTAAACTGGCATCCTGTCGCTGTTGCAGAATAGCATTGTAAACCGCTGCAGGAACAAAGGTTCGCGCTGCCGAGATCACCCTTTTATTGTCAATTTGGATGAGTCTGGCGTTCAACATCAGTCCAGCCTGATGCAGGGTTACAGTGCCGGTAACGACGTATTTAATCGGTAATTCAGCGGATAACTCACTAAAGTCCCGACTAAGCACAAAATCGCCTTTATCTGTCACCCGGATATAATCGGTGACTTTAAAGTCCAGTACCGGTACACCAAACAGATGCAAGTCGTAGATGATGGCTTCACTCAGGTGATTGGTAAATACCGAACCGTGCTGCAGATCTGAGTCCAGAAATGCCAGATCCGTCACGGCAACCATGGCTTGCTCTTCTACCCGATGATGGTTCGCCATCAGCTCGTGCACCAGATTACGCGCGTAATGATCTAAGGTAACTACGGGTGTTTGCCGGCTCGGCTGCGGTGCCGACTCTACACTAAAGGCTTTTTGCTGCAGAATACGCTCTTCTCTCGCTAAGTCACCACGCATAGACACTGCGTTTTCGGGCACTACCTTGGGTTGTGTTGCCTGCTGTGCGCAACCGGATAATGCTAATAAGATGGCGACACTGACCGCCGATTTATTCATGGCCGTTCTCCAATTCGATCACTACGATATAAATGATTTCCACGTTTGAGCATTTTTTCGGCGCTCCACAATACATTATCCGGTACATAGTCTGTTGCGGCGGCCAATACTTGCTGAGTTTGTACATCAATCAACCGGGCATTAACGATCCAGCCATCTTCCTGTGGCGCAAAAGTCCCGGTTAGCAACAATCTGGCTTGCTGTTGTTGCTGCAGCTCATGCAACAACCGGGAAAATGCCTGTTCATGATCCTGTTGCAACAACACCGCAGCGCGAAGTCTGATATCGACCACGCCATAGCCTCGCTGTACGGCTTCTGTTAACAAACTCTCGGCCAGTTGATTTGCCAAGTCAGTTTGCATCGCATTGCTCTGTGTCAAAGATAACTGGCGTACCGGCACAAAGCTGCTGACAGCAACCCTATGCTGTAACTGCGCAGAGGTTCCCGACTGGGCCTGAAAAAGCTGTTCCGCCAGACGCTGGGTATAAAAACCCAGGGGCTGTGGGCTTAAGCCAACGGCAGAGACCTGACGAACTGGCATCGACACTGTCGGTTCAGGTTGCTGATGCGCGCAACTGGCAAGCAATGCCAATAGCGGTAGGCCAAGACACTTATTCATAATCACCTCTTGCTGGTTATCAACTTGCTTCAAGCAAAAAGCAGGCCACAACAAGAGATGATTTTTTGACTAGACGCTAAAAGGGTATTTAATCGGCGGATGGCACTGATAATCATGTAATACAAAATCATCCGGTGTGACCCAGGTTTCCAGATCGGCCAGGCTACGTATATCAGGGTTTATAGTCAAACGCGGTGACGGGTAAGGCTCACGCTGCAGCTGCATTTTCATCAGCTCCAGTTGATTCTCATAAATATGGGCATTAACGATCTTATGATACACCTTGCCCGGCTTAAGACCCGTGATCTGTGCCATCAGCGCCAGCAACACAAAGCATTGTACCTGATTAAAATTCAGGCCAAGCGGCACATCACAGCTACGCTGGTAGGAGGTCAGATACAGGGTATCGCCAAGCAGGCTGAAGGTATGGGTGTGCATACAAGGCCGCAGACACCCTAATTCAAACTCTCCCGGATTATAAAAGGTCAGGATTTCCGCCCGGTCATCAATGCCCTGACTAAGATTAGTCACCACCTTTTGTAGCTGATCCAGGGTGGTACCATCTGGTTTCTGCCAACGCCGGCCCTGCACACCGTACACCCGCCCCATATCATCCTCACCTTTACGATGTGGATTAGCCAGCCAGGCGCGATTTTCGTTAGCATTGGCATTCCAGGTATTGCAACCAAGTGCGCGGAACTGTGCCGCACTGTCATAGCCGCGCAAATAACCCAGCAACTCAGCAATCGCTGCCTTGTAATAGCTTTTGCGGGTGGTCAGCAGTGGAAACTGATTATTTGCCACATCATATTCCAGATCGGCATTAACCACGGTTAAACAGCGGGTACCGGTGCGGGCATTCTCCACCCAGGTTCCCTGCTCAATAATCCGCTGACATAATTGAAGATACTGCTTCATGCTTTAGCTCCGGCAGTTGCGGCACGGGAGCGGGCGAAAACAACAATCGCCAGGCCAGCAATCATCATCGGCAAACACAGCCACTGCCCCATCGTCATGCCTAAGGATAAAACGCCAAGATGTGCATCCGGTTCACGGAAAAACTCGACAGTAAAGCGCGCCATGCCGTAACCGACCAGAAATACGCCACCCAGGGTGCCGGTTGCCGGTTTAGCGCGGCGTACCAGCATAATGATCGCGAACAGCAACAGTCCTTCCAGCGCCACATGATAGAGTTGTGACGGGTGGCGGCCGATGTCACCTCCGGTAGGGAACACCATTGCCCAGGACACATCGGTCGGCCGGCCCCATAATTCACCATTAATAAAGTTGCCGATCCGACCGGCAGCCAGCCCAAGCGGGATCAAAGGCGCAACAAAATCACCCAGAGCCAGGTAAGACTTGTGATACTTACGGGTAAACAGCGCCATTGCTACCAATACCCCGAGTAAGCCGCCATGAAACGACATGCCCCCTTCCCAGATCCGCACCAGATAAAGAGGATCCTGCAGCAAATAGCTAAACTGGTAGAACAGAATATAACCCAGGCGGCCACCCAGCAGCACTCCCAGAAAGCCATAGAACAACAGATCGCTGACTTGCTCCTTGTCCCAGCCTGAACCAGGTTCCGCCGCCTGACGATTCGCCAGCCACCAGGCGATAGCAAAGGCCACCAGATACATCACGCCATACCAGTGAATTTTCAGAAACCCGAGGTCCAGCGCCACCGGATTAATTGCATGGGTATAAAAAACTTCAGTTGTCATAATGTCCCTACTTTAATGCTGTTGACGCGCTCAGGTCAGAATCATCCGCGCCGCCACCAGTAACAAAAATACGCCAAATACCCGCTTTATAGTCAACACCGGCAACCGCTGCGTCAGCGTGGCTCCAACAGAGGTGGTAAACACCGAAGTACTGATTACCCCCAGTAATGCAGGTAAATAGATGTAACCAATAAAGCCCTGTTGCAAGCTGTAATACTGCCAACCTGCACTGACGTAGCCGAGGGTACCAAATACCGCTATCGCAATACCGCTGGCCGCAGCACAACCGATAGCCCGGCGCATATCCACACTAAAGTAGTTCAACATAGGTACTATCAGCGCACCACCGCCAATTCCCAGTAAGGCGGCGAAACTGCCCAGTAATGCCGACAGCACGGCCAACAGCGGCCTTGCCGGCAGCGGTAGCTTGCCGGTGGCACTTTGTGCACTTAACATTCTAAGCGCCAATAAACCGACAGCGACACCAAAAATAAGTTGCAACGTCTTGCCACTTAAATTGTGCGCCAGATAGCCGACCAATAAGGCGCCGCTCCCTGCCCCCAGCATCACCGGCACGGCGATATGCCAGCTGACGTTATTGCGTTTGTGATGCGCCCGCACTGACGACAGAGAGGTAATAATGATCGACGCGAGCGAAGTTGCAATGGCCACCAACATCGCATGTTCAGCCGGTACCACCGCGAAAGCCGGCAGCAACACCACCAGTACCGGCACTATGACCAAACCGCCGCCGATACCCAGCAAACCGGCCAATAACCCGACCAGCGCGCCCAACAAGGCAGTTAACAGGAAAATGGATAGCAAAATGACAACTCAGTTAGAAAAGTACGCCCAGTGTAGCAGAGGCGACTGCGCTTGTTGAGCCTTGGCCGTTCTGTTTGTCAGCATTATCGGGTTGGAGGTACCGTAAATTCATCTGGGCTATCAGCTTCTTGACCATTAGCTCCCGCACTGTCAGGTTCTGACCTGGGTTAGCAACTGCTTGTGCTCGAGGAAACGTTGAACCTGCAACCGTACCTGTTTTGGCGAATGACAACACAGCACTTCCGGCAGCAATAACGCCAGTTCAGACAGTTCTACCCGGCGCAGTAACCATTTGATCCGCGCCAAATTGCTGCTGTTCATACTAAAGCGCCGAAACCCCATCGCCGCCAAAAGTAAGACCCCAGCCGGTTCACCGCCAAGCTCACCACAAATACTGATTGGAAACTGCAGCGCCTGCGCCTGTTGCCCTAATTGGTTCAAGGCACGTAATACGGCAGGATGCAGCGCATCATAGAGGTTTGCCACCCGGGCATTATTGCGGTCAACGGCTAATAAGTATTGGGTTAAATCGTTGGTACCCACGGAGCAAAAATCGACCCGGGCCGCCAACTCAGGCAACAGATAAAGTACCGAAGGCACTTCAATCATCACCCCCACTTTCGGCCGGGGTACCGCAATGCCTAACTCGTCACCAACCTCGAAGCAGGCTTGGCGGATCAGTCGGATGGCTTCATCAACTTCCGCCAGATCCGACACCATCGGCAATAAAATATGTAGATTATCTTGTCCGACATTGGCTTTTACCATCGCCCGGATCTGCACCAGGAAAATTTCCGGATGATCCAGCGTCAAACGGATCCCCCGCCACCCCAGAAACGGATTCTCCTCAATAATACTGAAATAAGGTAACGCCTTGTCGCCCCCAACATCCAGAGTGCGCATCACTACCGTTTTCTGCGGGTAGCTGCTTAACACCTTGGCATAGAGTTCGATTTGCTCTTGCTCGGTTGGGAAGCGGCTGCGAATAATAAAAGGAAATTCGGTTCGATACAGACCAACGCCGTCGGTGTACTGCGCATGCTGATTCTCCAGCTCAACCGCCAGACCAGAGTTGACCATTAACTTAAAACGTTCGCCACATTGTGATTGTGACGGCAGCGCGATTTCTTGCTGATAGCGGGCATGCATGGCCTGATCTTCACTGATCAGGCGTAAATATTCGTTGCTCAACGCCTCAGTTGGCGACAACAGGATCAGCCCCTGATAACCATCGACAATCAGTTTCTGCTCATGCCAATGCAACAGCGGCAGCTCACTGACACCCATTACCGCCGGGATCCCCAGTGCTCTGGCCATAATAGCAGCATGTGAGTTAACCGAACCACGTAAAGACACTACTGCAACCAGTTGTTCACGCGGGATTTCCGCCAGCATGGTTGCGGTGACTTCATCAGCGACCAGCACCACCTGCTCGGGTAGTTTCGCACGCCGCTGTTCCGTATCCAGTAAATTATTCAATACCCGCTGCCCCAGATCGCGGATATCCAGGCCGCGCTCGCGCAGATAGGGATCTTCCATATCATCAAACTGGCGGGCAAAGCGCTCCACCACACGTTTTAGAGCGCTTTTTGCACACCAGCCCTCTGCAATCTGCGCTTCAATTTCCCGTCCCAGGCTGGCGGCATCCAGCAGTTGGTGATACACATCAAAAATAGCCAGCGCATCTTCCGGTAAATGCTGCGACATACGCTCGGCCAGCCGGTTAAATTCCGCCTTGGTGATTTTGACAGCGCGGTAAAAGTGCGCCAGCTCTTTTTCCGGATCCTCGGCTTTTTTCAGCGAGATCGCCGCAAAATCACTGGCAGGTTGCAACACATAGGCCTGACCAATGGCCATGCCGGGCGCACCGGGCAAGCCAGCTAGCTGAGAAACCTGCTGCTGATAACCGGAACTGCGACTGGCCGCATCGCGCATCTCAGCGTTAGCCAGTACCGACGCCAACTGTACGCCCAGGGTAACCAGAAAAGACTCTTCATCTTCGCTAAATACCCGCTCGGCTGATTGCTGGATCGTCAGTACGCCTAATACTTTGCGGTGGTGGATAATCGGACAACCAAGAAAAGCCGAAAAGCGATCTTCGCTGACCTCGGGAGTAACTTTAAAACGGGGATGCAGATGAGCCTGCGCCAGGTTGATCGGCTCTTCACGCTGGCCAACCCAGCCAATCAAGCCTTCAGAAAAACCAATAGCGACCTTGCCGACTGCATCCTGATTCAAACCATCGGTCGCCATCAGCATAAAATGCTGTTGCTGATAATCAGCCAAATAAACCGAACAACATTCGGTTGCCAATGCTTGCTTGACACTACTTACCAAGCCAGCGAGCGCCTTGTTAAGTATCGGCTCCTGTGCCACATCCTGAACAATTCGCCGCAACTGGCCTAGCATGCTAACCTCTTCACATTAAAGGTTGTTTATACTTTACGTTTACTGCTGTCCCGACGAACAAAAGGCAAAGCGACCGGAGCGAATTCTTTCATAACCTTGCGATAGACTTCCCGTTTAAAGGAAACCACCTGCCTGACCGGATACCAATAGCTGACCCAACGCCAGCTATCAAACTCCGGGTGACTGGTTTTCGCCAGATTGACGTCTTCTTCCCGGCAGGTCAGCCGCAGTAAAAACCACTTCTGCTTCTGCCCGATACACACAGGGTTGCTGTCTTTACGAATCAGTCGTTTGGGTAATTTATAGCGTAGCCAGTGTTTGGTTGTCGCTATAATTTCCACATCTTCAGGCCTGAGCCCAACTTCTTCGTGCAGTTCGCGGTACATGGCTTGTTCCGGCGTTTCGCCATCATCAATGCCACCCTGTGGATATTGCCAGGAATTCTGACCATATCGTTTCGCCCAAAACACCTGTCCAAAGGTGTTACAAATCACTATGCCGACATTGGGCCGGAAACCCTCGGCATCGATCACACAAACCTCAAGCATCTAAATTTCTGCTATACAAGGATTCTTTCATAAAGTTGTCGTGGCGGCAAACGGTATTTTCAGCCAAACATCACACAACTTATCCACAATGAACAGAAGATAAGCAAGGACACTGTGAGTTTTTTCACAGCTGCTGTGCATAACACTCTGGATAAGCCTAAGTTAATCACTGAATAACTTTAGGCACTTAAGCAACCCGCAGCCGAGAAAATTCATTTTCACCATAAAATTCATAGCATTACGCTAATCAAAGAAGGTGTAATTATAAATTCTGACTGTGCATAAGTTAGTTTGTTGGCTTTTTAAGCAGCCGACAACATAAAAAAATGCTAGGGTAATCATTCATTAAGTCAAAGAATTGTCATATGCCCACCTCACCTGCTTCTGTTGCCGAGTTATTAGAGCGCTGTTCGCTGATTGCCGGTTTGACCCTGGGTCAGTTAGCGGCGCAATTGCAGGTGCCCGTCCCGGCCGATTTACGCCGGGAGAAAGGCTGGACCGGGCAATTGCTGGAGATGGCACTGGGTGCAACTGCAGGTTCGCAGGCGGTACAGGATTTTCCCGAGTTGGCTGTCGAACTGAAAACCCTGCCAATTGACCAATATGGTAAACCGCTGGAAAGTACTTATGTCTGCGTAGCGCCATTAACGGGTGCTACCGGTCAACAATGGCAGGAGTCGTGGGTCTGTCGCAAACTAAGCCGGGTGCTCTGGTTACCGATCCTGGCTGAACGCCATATTGCGCCAGCCGAACGCATTATCGGGCAGGGTTTTTTGTGGCAACCGAGTCCCAGTGAGGCGGCGTTGCTGCAGCAAGACTGGGAAGAGTTAATGGAGTTAATCGCGTTTGGGCGCCTGGACCAGATCAAAGGCGCCCATGGTAAGGTGCTGCAGTTAAGACCTAAAGCCGCCGACAGTAAAGCCCTGACGGCGGCCATCGGCCCGGACGGTCGCC
Organism: Alishewanella sp.; assembly: GCA_036759505.1. Classification (GTDB taxonomy): domain Bacteria; phylum Pseudomonadota; class Gammaproteobacteria; order Enterobacterales; family Alteromonadaceae; genus Alishewanella. Next base: position 38,310 of record DAIOUM010000005.1, read on the forward strand.
CGGTACAAAGTCTGCCGCGGGGTTTCTATCTGAAAACTCAGTTTACCGCGGCGATTTTACAGCAGCAGTTTGCGCTAGCGCACCGGTAATTCAAACTTACTGAACATCCGGTCTATTTCTTCCTGGCTACGCAGTGCATTGGCCCGCTCTACCACATCTTTGGTCAGATGCGGCGCAAAACGCTCTATAAAGTCATACATATAACTGCGCAAGAATGCACCTTTGCGAAAACCAATCTTAGTCGTCGAGGCTTCAAACAGATGGCTGGCATCAATGGCTACCAGGTCCTGATCCAGCTGCGGGTCGATCGCCATCGACGCAATCACCCCAACTCCTAGCCCCAACCTGACATAGGTTTTAATTACATCCGCATCGGTTGCGGTAAAAACAATCTGCGGCTCCAGCTGATGGGCGGCAAAAGCCCGGTCCAGCTCAGAGCGACCGGTAAAGCCAAATACATAGGTGACGATAGGAAAACGCGCTACATCTTCAATCTGTACCTTGGCGGTCAGTTGGGTCAACGGATGGTCTTTGCGCACGATAATGCTGCGATTCCAGTGATAGCAAGGTAGCATTACCAGATCACCATACAAATGCAGTGCCTCAGTGGCGATGGCAAAATCCGCATCACCACGCGATGCGGCTTCAGAAATCTGCTGCGGCGAGCCCTGATGCATATGCAATGATACCCGCGGAAACTTTTGCATAAAGGTACGGATCACCGGCGGTAGTGCATAGCGGGCCTGAGTATGAGTGGTAGCGATATTCAGCTTGCCCTGATCCGGTAAGGTGTGTTCACGGGCGATGGCTTTGATATTTTCCACCTTGGCCAGGATCTGCTGCGCAATCTCAATCACCTCACGGCCGGCTGGCGTAATATGTGTCAGGTGCTTGCCACTGCGGCCGAATACCTGGATCCCAAGTTCATCTTCCAGCATACGGATTTGCTTACTGATCCCCGGTTGCGAGGTATACAAACTTTCTGCTGTCGACGACACATTTAAATTGTGATTCATCACTTCAACAATGTAGCGCAATTGCTGTAACTTCATCGATAAGGATCCTTTCAAACGCAGCAATCTACTATACCGGATAGCTGAGATATTCCAATAATTTTCTATAATAGCAGTACCTAGAACAAAATGTTGTTAGACAAAAGTGCTACGGGCGTCAGAAAAATATAGTGGATTCTGGTGCGGATTTTGCTAGTCTGACAGCAAACCAGCTGACAATACCGCACTCTGTCTGGCAGAGCACCTGTTCAGCTTTAGGGTTTCCGATTAAGATACTGCTTATGCAGAATAAGACAGAGGTGTAAATGGTCTTACCCCTGATCATCACGCTGACGATAGCTCTGGTGATTATTGCCGTTACCGTTAACGTGGTACAACAGCACCGTGAGCGGATCCGGGCATTAAAGCGTGCAGAATATACCAAGCTGCGTCATGCCCTGGAAGAAACTGAAGAAATTCTGTTTAACGCGGCAAATGTCCCGTTATCGACGGGCCTGTCCCTGATGTTACTGCGCCGCAATGCTTACCTGCTGCGAGCCATGGTGGAGTTGGAGCCAGACGCAAAGGATATCAGGCAACGACTGGAAGACACCGAAAACCGCATCAACGAACTCAGTAAAGCCACACCAAGTGTGGCTGAAGTGCCGCCGCTGCCAGATAATGATCAGCAGTTGTTGGCGATGATCAAAGGCATTAAGAAGCTACGTACCATGCTAAGGGCAGAACATGCCAGAGGCAATGTGGAAACCCAGCTGGTGATCGATGAAGATAAGCGACTTGATTTGCTGCAGTTAAGAATCAACGTTGAGAGTCAGTTAAAACGTGGCCGTACCGCACAGTCCAACAATATGCTTGGCTCAGCCCGGCAGTATTTTGAAAAAGCCCTGGCATTTTTACGCAATACTAATCATCAGCATGACTATATTACCAACCGCATCTCAGAAGCTGAGATGGCTTTGGAAGAAATTACTCAGGCACTGAAACAGGGTAATGCCAAAGATATCGAAAAGCGCGGTGAAAAAGACAACAAAGATATTGACGAGTTATTCGCGCCGAAGCGTAAATGGTAACAGGGGCCAAAGCCCCTGTTGATGTGAGTTAGTCTTACTTACTGCTGACCACCCAACGGCCATTTTCATACCAGGCCGACCAGCTGGTCGCTTTACCATTCTGCTCCGTCGTCACATATTGCTGCTTCGTCTTGCGGCTATACCGCACAATCGCAGGGTTCCCCTGAGGATCCTGCTCCGGCGCTTCGGCCAGATAATGGAACTTTGCTGATAGGCGGTCTTTAAAGCGTTTTAACTCACTGACCAGAGGTGCCCGGGTTTCGCGGGATTTCGGAAAATTCGCCGCCGCCAGAAACACCCCAGAGGCACCATCACGCAGTACAAAATACGTATCGGACTTTTCACATTTCAGTTCAGGCAGATGCACCGGATCTTCTTTTGGCGGTGCCGCTTCGCCGCTACGTAACAGCTTACGGGTATTTTTACACTCACTGTTGGTGCAACCAAAATACTTACCAAAGCGGCCGGATTTCAGCTGCATCTGAGCGCCACACTTATCACACTCGATTTCTGGCCCTTCATAACCTTTCAGTTTAAAGGCGCCCTGCTCGACCTGATAACCATCACACTGCGGGTTATTACCACAGACGTGTAGCTTCCGGTGCTCATCCAGCAGATAAGAATCCATTGCGGTGCCGCATTTCTGACAGCGTTTTTTCTGCCGCAGTGCTTCGGTTTCCAGTTCGTCATCAGCTACCAACACCGCCTCTTCACCCGATACCAGATTCATGGTGGTGGTACAGCGCTCTTTTGGCGGTAAGTTATAGCCTGAACAACCGAGGAATACCCCGGTAGAGGCGGTACGGATCCCCATCTGCCGGCCACAGGTTGGACAGGCGATATCGGTTAATACAAACTGATTCACCCGCATACCACCGAGCTCTGGTTCCTGCTCGGCGGTTTTTAATTTTGCGTTAAAGCCCTGATAGAACTGGTCCAGTTCTTTACGCCAATTTAATTGCCCTTTCGCAATATCATCGAGCTTAAGCTCCATATTGGCGGTAAAATCATAGTTCATCAGATCATCAAAGTTTTCCACCAGACGGTCGGTAACAATTTCACCCATTTTCTCGGCGTAGAACCGTTTGTTGTCAACCCGAACATAGCCTCGCTCCTGAATGGTAGAGATGATAGCAGCATAGGTCGATGGCCGGCCGATGCCCCGTTTTTCTAACTCTTTAACCAGACTGGCTTCGCTAAAACGGGCCGGTGGCTTGGTAAAATGTTGTGCCGCGCGCAAATCAACCAGCAGCAGGTTCTCTCCGGCTTTGACATCCGGCAACTCCAGCTCTTCTTCCCCTTTGCGCTTTACAGCCGGTTGCACTCGGGTCCAACCGTCGAAGCGTAGCACCCGGCCCTTGGCTTTTAACTCAAAATCCGCAGCTGCGACTGTGATATTGGTTACATCGTATTGCGCTGCAGGCATCTGACAAGCAACAAATTGACGCCAAATCAGCTCATAGAGCTTTTTCGCATCGGCTTCCATATCGCCAAGTGCCGTAGCAAGGACTGATACATCAGAGGGCCTTATGGCTTCGTGTGCTTCCTGCGCATTAGCTTTGCTGCCGTAACTTACCGGCTCTGCCGGCAAATAGGCGGCGCCAAATTGCTTCGCAATATAATCACGACAGCTGGATACTGCTTCAGCACTTAAGTTGGTGGAGTCGGTGCGCATATAGGTGATGTGGCCAGCTTCATATAAACGCTGCGCCAACATCATGGTTTTCTTCACGCCATAGCCCAAACGGGTACTGGCAGCTTGCTGTAGCGTAGAAGTAATGAACGGCGCCTGCGGTTTGCTGCTACTGGGTTTATCTTCCCGCTCCAGTACCTGATAGCTGGCCTGCCGTAATACCCCGAGCGCCGTATCGGCCTGGGCTTTATTAACCGGATTAAAAGCTTTGCCGCCTTGTTTCACTACTTCCAGCGGCAGTGCCTGCTTTGCCTGGGTCAGGGTATCGGCATCAATACTCCAATACTCTTCGGGCACAAAGGCTTTAATTTCCCGCTCCCGCTCGACCACCAGACGCACCGCCACGGACTGCACCCGCCCCGCGGACAGGCCCCGGGCAACTTTTTTCCAGAGCAGCGGCGACACCATAAAGCCAACCACCCGATCCAGAAAGCGCCGCGCTTGCTGCGCATCAACCTGATCCAGGTTCAACTCCCCCGGCTGTTCAAACGCCTGGGTAATAGCATTTTTGGTGATTTCGTTAAATACCACCCGCTTAAATTTTTCGGGCTTACCCCCGATCACTTCGCGCAAATGCCAGGCGATGGCTTCTCCTTCACGGTCTAAGTCGGTTGCCAGATAAACGGTATCCGCCTTCTCTGCCAGTGCTTTGAGCTCCTTAACGACTTTTTCCTTACCCGCTAGAATTTCATAACGCGCTTTCCAGCCATGCTCGGGATCAATGCCCATCCGATCAACCAGTGCCTGGTACTCTTTCTCGGCTTTACTTAAACTTTTATCGGCGCTTTTGGCCTTGTCTTTGCTACTGCTACTGGGTAAATCCCGGATATGCCCGACACTGGACTTCACGACAAAGTCGTTACCCAGATACTTATTTATCGTTTTTGCCTTAGCCGGTGATTCAACTATTACCAGAGATTTTGCCATTTTTAATCCACAGATCCTTAGCATTTGGCCGTAAACGGCGCCCCTTTTTAAACGTATATCCGCAAACCGCTGTTGTGACAAGTGCTCAAACTGATTATTATGCCTGTTGGCTGGTTTTTTCGCTGAATCGACCAGTCTCTGACCATAACAAAATGAAGCAAGTGATCCCGCGACCGTAACAAAAACAAAAACAGCGTCGCCACAAGTAAGGATAAAACCTAATGCAAGCTTATGAAGCCAATTTCGACGGCCTGGTTGGGCCGACGCACAACTATGCCGGTTTATCAGTAGGCAATGTTGCCTCACTGAACAATGCCCGCAATACCTCCAGCCCCAAGCAAGCCGCCAAGCAGGGACTGCAGAAGATGAAAGCTCTGCACGACCTTGGTATGTTACAAGGCGTGTTAGCGCCACAAGAACGGCCTGATATTGCAGCGCTACGCAGGCTGGGTTTTACTGGCTCTGATAATCAGGTCATAACCCAGGCGGCTAAACAGGCGCCGGAAGTTTACCGGGCTGTCTGCTCGGCGTCCAGTATGTGGACCGCCAATGCAGCAACTGTCTCACCCAGTGCCGACACGGCTGACGGTAAAGTGCATTTTACTCCGGCGAACCTGACCAATAAATTTCACCGTTCGCTAGAGCCGGAAACAACAGGCCGGATTTTGCGCGCCATGTTTAACGATCAGCGGCACTTCGCCCATCACCAACACTTACCAGATAACGATCACTTTGGCGATGAAGGCGCAGCTAACCATACCCGCCTGTGCAGTGATTACGCCAAAGCCGGTGTCGAAATCTTTGTTTATGGCCGTCACGCCTTTGACAGCAGCAAACCGGCACCATCGAAATATCCAGCGCGGCAAACCCTGGAAGCCTGTCAGGCCGTCGCCCGCTTACATGGCTTAAGTGAGCATGGCACCGTCTATTTACAGCAAAATCCGGCGGTGATTGATCAGGGGGTGTTCCACAACGACGTTATCGCCGTGGGCAACCGCAATGTGCTGTTTTACCATCAACAGGCCTTTTTAGATACGACGCAGAAACTGTCTGAGATCCGACGTAAATTTGGCGACGACAGCAGCCTGCACTTTATTGAAGTGCCAGATCATCAAGTGTCGGTTGCAGATGCGGTTAATACCTACTTATTTAACACCCAACTAATCAATCTGCCCAGTGGCGAAATGGTGATTATCGCACCAACCGAATGTCAGGAGCATGCCGGTGTACACCGTTATCTGACCGAATTATGCCAACAGGATACGCCAATTCGCCAGGTAAAGTACTTTGATGTTAAACAAAGTATGCGTAATGGCGGCGGTCCGGCCTGTCTGCGATTGAGAGTGGTATTGAACGAGCAGGAGCGCCAGGCCGTTAACCCTGCCGTGCTGATGAATGAGCAGTTATTCGCTACGCTAAATAGCTGGGTTGATAAGCATTATCGCGATCAGTTAAGCGAAGCCGACCTGGCTGATCCACAGTTAATGATAGAGTCCCGCACGGCCTTAGATGAGCTGACGCAAATTCTGAAACTGGGTTCGGTGTACAGTTTCCAGCGTTAACCATAGTTACCATCGACGCTAACTCGTCACGGTAATGATACAAAAAAAGGAGCCTAACGGCTCCTTTTCTTTCATCGGGGTTACATTAGCCCGGATTAGCACAGTTGACAGCTACACCAAACGGATTACTTGGTGGTGCTACGTTTTCCTGAGAGATATCCGCTGCTGCAACAGGCAGTTCAAACTCGCGGAAACTGATATTCTCAGTACCGGATGCAAATCCTGACACCTGCAGCCTGACATCTAACCAGGGCGCAACATCACGTGGGTAGGTTACGTGAAATACTGCAATCCCCTCGTTATTTGACGTCACTGTGCGTGGTACCGTCGCCAGATTACCCGGTGTTAGTTGACCGTCGTTGTTAAAATCTTCTCCGGCATCCAGAATGCCATTGAAATTCACATCTTCCGTAACGCAGTTCGCAGCCACCTGCGGCGCCCAAATCTTAAAGCTTTCTGGTGGCGGAGGTGATTTAACCCAGATCCCTTTACGGTAGCGCAGCGATACCGCAGCAATATTTAATTGCTGATTAATTACCGGGTTACCCGAAGCATCAGTCACTACAATCGAAAACTCTTTCCGATACAGGCTGGAACTGGGTGATTCCACCACGTTACCGGTACCGAAGCGGAAGAATAAGGTGCGGCCACCAACACTGATATCTGTCGAATCAGATACCGCGTTATTGTTCGCCAAAGAAGCTTTTACCACCAGGTTGCGCTGTTGTACGCCGGCGCCGGTGCTCTGATCAGCGGTAAAAGACGTGGTCGCGACACCCTGCGAGTTGGTTACAGCCGTACCTGAAGTAATAGATCCGCCAGCACTATTATCCAGTGAGAATGCGACTTGCTGGTTCTTAACCGGATTATTGTTAGCATCCCGCACAATGGCACGAATGGCGCTGCTATCACCCGGAACGACTTGTGCCGGAAATGCTTGTACTTCGATCTTGGTGGGGTTAGTCGCCACGAATTCAATGACTCTTTGAGTATTAACCTCGTTATCGCCACCGCGCGCCGAAATAGTCGCTAAACCAGCAAAGGCCGATTGTACAAAAACCTCGGTGCGACCGTTTGGACCAGTGGTGCTCTCTGCAACAACCTGGTTTGCAGTCAGGCCAGCCGCTGTATTGGCAATAAAACCACGCGTTGTGGAGAACAGTACATTGCGATTGGCATTAGGAACATTGTCAACCAGCCACTCGAGGATCATGGAAGTCGGTGTATTTAATGGAAACTCAGGAATGTCTGCTTGTCCCGCTTGAGGTAAGAAGACGAAACTATCGGCTTTTACACTGATTGAAAATTGCCGGTTAATTCCCAAAGCTGAGACCAAAAGTGTATCGCTACCACTGGCTACCGCATCATATTGCACCGTCACCTGACCATTTGCACCAGTAACCGGATTGGTAATGCTAAGCGGGTTGCCTAAGGTGGAGCTGACCGCAAGTTGCTGGTTAGGGATACCCTGGCCAGCTGCATCCTGCAGAGAGAAACTGAGAGATACTTTATCACCGAGGACAACAGCTGACGGCGCAAGGACTTCAAGGGTAGTCCCAACAACTTTGACCATTACGCTGTCTGCAATGCTACCTACTCTTGCGGTAAGCGTGATGTCACGTAACGATTTATCAATCTGGCTGGTCAGCTTGGCTTTAGCAACACCATCCTGTTCAGTTGCTGCGGAAATCACAGTCAACTCTCCGGAGTCAGCCGAAAAGGTAACAGCTATGCCAGGTAACAATACATTATTGCGATCCCGAACTAAAGCTGAGATCTGTACGCCATCGGATGCACCTGAGCCGAGCTGAGTTCTATCAACCAATAAACGGACACTGGCAATGTTCGCCACAGTTCCGCCACCACCATCACCGGCAGAGGTAAAACCGACCGAACGACTGGCCCTCGGTGCCGCGTCGGCAGCTCCTTCGGAATAGGTTGCCACAAGGTTTCCAGCGCCACTGACAGTACCGACATTAAGGTTAATAGTGGCAACACCGTTGGCATCAGTCAGTGCCGTACCGGTTGAAGTAGACAGAGTTGCTAATCCGCTTGGTGTAACATTGAAGGCAATAACCTTGCCTGCAACGACCGCATTTTGCGTGGCGCTTAACGTCGCGCGCACAGTAAGAGGCTGACTGGCAGAGAGATTAGTACTCGCAGCGCCGCTACTATTCAATAACTCGACCTGCAGTTGATATACCGGCGCGGTACCCGTACCACCGCCACCGCTACCACCGCCCCCATCTAAGGTTCCTCCCCCACCACAGGCGGTGAGGGCAAACATCGTAAACACAACCCAGAGTTGCCGGATCTTCAGCATGAAAACTCTCCCTAGCACTTTCTTATATAGTTTTGTTAATTCTGTATCTTAAACTAATAAATATCCAGCCGGCAGCGATATTTAAAAAAAATTATTCCCTGACTGCAAAGCAGCCTGACAACCTGCTACCCTAGGAACCTTTGCGAACAAACTGATATTCAGCCTATGACAACCCAAAAAAAACTCAGTCTCACCAGCCGCATCGTAATAGGTATGCTTACCGGTATCGCCGTTGGTGTCTTCTTTCAGTTTATCCTGGCCGGTGCCGAAGAGCGTCAGCTATCACTGCTGGGGCTGTCGATACCGCTGCGCGCCTTCTTTGTTGATGGTATCTTTCATATTGGTGGTGAAATCTTTATCGCCAGTTTACGGATGCTGGTAGTGCCGCTGGTGTTTGTCTCACTGGTCTGCGGCACCTGTTCTTTATCCGACACCAGTAAACTGGGCCGGCTTGGCGGTAAATCGATTGGGCTTTATCTGATCACGACCGCGCTGGCAATCAGCCTGGCGATGGCCTTAGCACTGCTTACCGGGCCTGGTGTGGGGGTTGAGCTGCAGGCTGAGTCGACCTTTGATGTCAGTGCTGCACCGTCACTGGCGCAGGTGTTTATCAATATTTTCCCAACCAATCCCATTCAGTCAATGGCCTCTGGCAATATGCTACAGATTATTGTCTTTGCACTACTCTTTGGTATTGCCATGGCGCTCACCGGTAAAGCGGGAGAGCGTCTGGCGGGGATCTTTAATGATTTAAATGAAGTGATACTGCGGCTGGTTACCATACTAATGAATCTGGCACCCTATGGTGTATTTTTCCTGTTAGCCAAACTCTTTACCTTTATCCGCTACGAGACCATCCTCAACCTTTTTATGTATTTTATGGTGGTTTTAACGGTGCTGCTGGTGCATGGCTTATTGGTTTATCCGGTCATTTTAAAAGCGCTGACCGGCTTAAACCCGATTATCTTTTTAAAGAAAATGCGCGAAGCGGCACTTTTTGGTTTTAGCACTTCCAGCAGCAGCGCCACCTTACCCATCACTATGGAAACCGTGACCAAAAAGCTCGGTGTCAAAAATACCATCAGCTCTTTTACTGTGCCTCTTGGTGCCACCATCAATATGGACGGCACGGCCATTATGCAGGGTGTTGCCACTGTCTTTATTGCACAGCTATTTGGCGTCGACCTTAGCTTTTCTGACTTTTTAATGGTGATCCTCACGGCAACACTGGCGTCAATTGGCACCGCCGGAGTACCGGGCGCGGGTTTAATTATGTTAGCGATGGTACTACAACAGGTGGGGCTGCCGGTTGAGGGTATTGCGCTGATTATCGGTGTAGATCGCCTGCTTGATATGACGCGCACCGCGGTCAATATTACCGGCGATGCCATGGTGTCAGTCGTCGTCGGTAAAAGCGAGGGCGAGTTTGATGAAAGCGTCTTTAACGATCCGCGCGCTGGCTTAAAAGAAGAAAGTATCGACTTTCATCACCTGCGCGATTCCTGAGCGTAACTAAGCAGAAATAGCAATGGCAGCTCGCCATTGCCAGGGCGTATTGACACGTCAACACGCCCTATTCAATTAACCAAATTTTTTCCCATAGTTGACTGGTGGCCAAACGTCGGCGGCCAAAGCCCTGACCGGTAATATCCAGGCTTTGCAGCAACCTAAGCTGATAGCCTGAAAATAGTTGCGCCAATTCATCCGGCAATACCGCAAAAGGCGGGCCCTGGCGCTCTGCCTCGGGATATTCAAGGCTAATCAACAACAAAGAAGCGCCTAACGCTAGCCACTGCTTTAACTTGTCTGCATAGGCCTGGCGCATCAGAGGTGGCAATGCAATTAACGCTGCACGATCGTACAGCAAAACTGAGCGCTTAATTAATGCCGCCGGCACCTGAAAGAAATCCCCCTGCCAAAGCGTGATGTCTGAGCTTTGATACTGCACAAAGCCCGGCGCCGCAGCGGGTAACCTATCCACTGTCACGCTAAGCCCCTGTTCGCTGAAAAAGTCGTGACAGGCAATAGGTGATAATTCAAAACCTGTTACCGGCAGAAATTGGCGACAAAACATCAGATCCGGGCTTTTACCGCACAATGGCAGCACTATGCTGTTTAGTGCACCCGCCTTGCTGGTAAGCACCTCTGCCAGATGTGCCTGCAATAACGGATGCGGTTCTGCGAGCTGAAAACCAAGTTGCTGCTGCTGCCAGCATTGATGCCAAAATGCCTGCTCCATTAGCTTTAATGCCAACGCCACTGCTGCAGCTTCTGCCACAAGGCGGCGCCAAAACTGGCCCCCGCTGTACCCAGTTTCTCTGACAGACGCTTTTTCTGGCTGTATTTAACCTGCAGTACCTGTCTCTGCTGACAAGCCTGACATAAATAATTATCACTGGTACTGATTTCATCAATCAACCCCAGCTCCAGCGCCTGATAACCAAACCAGTGCTCACCGGTCGCCACTTTATCCAGCGCTAAGGCTGGCCGATGCCGGGCGACGAAGGCTTTAAATAGCTGGTGGGTCTCTTCTAATTCTTGCTGGAATTTTTGCCGACCTTTATCGGTATTCTCGCCAAACAAGGTGACGGTACGTTTAAATTCACCAGCAGTAAATTGTTCAAAGTCGACATCATGTTTTTTCAGCAAGCGGTTAAAATTAGGTAACTGCGCAATGACGCCGATGGAGCCAATAATCGCAAAGGGCGCCGCGAGGATCTTATCGGCAACACAAGCCATCATATAGCCGCCACTGGCGGCCACCTTGTCGACCGCCACAGTAAGCGGGATCTGTTGCTGTTTCAACCGGTCCAGCTGCGAAGCAGCAAGGCCATAGCCATGTACCACGCCGCCACCACTTTCCAACTTCAGTAAGACTTCATCCTCTGTGGTAGCAACCGACAGGATCGCTGAGACCTCTTCACGCAAGGCTTCAGCCTCATGCGCGTCGATACTGCCATTAAACTCCACCACAAACAAACGTTTGGGTTGCTCAGTTAACTGGTCATAGCTTTTCTGCGCATTCTTCTGCCATTTTTTAAAGGCTTTTTTTGGCAACAAATAGTGCTGTAACAACTCTTGTTGTTGCAAGTAGGCTTCATTCAGATCATGGATTTCAAGCTGGCCTTTGCGGGGGCGCTGTTTCATCGCGACGCCAGCGATTAACGCAATAATAATGGCCACCGCAAGGACCAGCGTTGCCGCCTTAGCCAAAAACAAACCATACTCGTAGATAAATGCCAAAGTATTCTCCTGCTGCTGCCACTGACGTTATTGCCAAGCGAGTTAAAGATGGCTGCTAAACCGCTATTATGCTTAACTGCTAAATCAGAAAGCAACAGCCCGGCGCACTCTGCAGCCGGGCTGTTAGGGGTAAGGTCACTCAGACCTTAATTACCAGCAATAACTGCCGGATTCTGCACACCAATCTGCTTACCGCGATTCAGGAAGAAAGTTACAGTCTGGAACTGCATCTCCCCGGTCGCTGCCGCACTAGATGCCGGGTTCAATATAGACCCGTGATCACCAGCTTTAAAGCGGGTCAGCGCATTACCGGTCAGCGCTACCCCCGGTGCCTGTGCTGGTACAGCAGAAGCATTCAGTAGCCGTGCCAAAGGTTCAGTACCTGCCAGCGCCATGCGGCCCTGAGCCAAGGCTGCCAGCGGGTTAAAGAAACCATTAGGAATCACCTGATCTGGCTTATTAGCCGCACCGTCACCGACAACCTCAATAATATAGGTTGGGGTACCGCCAGCAACCAGCATTTGCGCGTAGTTGTTCGGATCGCCACTGTCTGTGACTGTTTGCGCGGCAAAAGCGAACTGCGTCAGGGTCGCGGTAATACGGTTCAACTGCGCGGTATTACCGGTTTGCTGTAAACTGGCCAGATACTGATTAACGATTGGCGCTGCACAAGCCGGCCAGGTCGCCAGATTTGCTGCAGAAGGCGTACCACAACCCGTATTGGTGGCAACATAGGTTACAAACTGACTGGTCAGTTCACCACCGGCACCTAACATTACGCTGGCTTTAATCAGCGGGCCAAAGGATGCCGAATCTAACAGGAAGTTGGCAACAGCACCGCCTGGCATTGCCAGCACAGCCGTTTCCACCTTAAAGGCAGCATCTAAAGTTGCATTGCCCGTTGGTGCATTAGCCAATGCGACCATACTAGTGCCGGTAATACCGCCTAATGAATGCCCCAGGAACTGAATGCGGCTCTTGTCGATCGTCACACCGCTGATATTATTCAGTGCAAACCGCAGTGCCAGCATATCGGCGATACTCTGCCGCAGGTTATCCCGGGTCACCAGCAGGTTTGACAGGTTCATATAGTCGGTAGCGGCATTAGTCGAGGCATTAAAGTTAAAGGTGCGATCGGCCGTTGAGAAGCTAAAACCACGGCTGCCGTGTAACGGATGATCAATCGCAACAGTAGCAAAACCCTGTGACGCCAGCGTACCGGTAATCGCCAGCATATCTTCTTTGCGTGAAGTGATACCGTGCTGCAATATCACCACCGGCCAACCTGCTGCCGGCATCGGGATCACATTACTATCAGGCACTGTCATTTGTACTGCAACAGTCTGGTAGCTGTTAATCTTCGGAATAATATTAAACTTCGTCAGATGACGGGCACTGTCTACGCCCAAGTCACGTAAAGCACCATTACTGACCGCCTGACAGAAGCCATCATTTTCTGACACCGGCGTCGACGGTTTCATGCTCGGTGGTAAAGCAGCGATAATGGCGCCACTATCGCAACGCGCCAGCCAGCGCGTATTTAGCGGCGCTGTTACGTTCTCAGCTGAGGGTACACCCAGGAAGTATGGCAGCGTCAGACTGCCCTGATATAAACGGGTGATCTGGAAAGCCTGTGACGATGCAAAAGCCGGGTTAACCTGAGATACGGTTAGTCCGGTGTTCTGCACCACTAACGCACCCGGTGCATAACCGGTCGGGGTTGGCGAAGCCATCAGTTGCTTCAGATTAGCCAATACCGCACCGGTAGACTGTGTCGTAATAGCTGCAGAATAGATAATGCTTTCGGATGGCAAGCCCTGACCACGCATCGTATTCTCAAAGCTGTTAATTACTGCTTGCAGACCACGCTGCGCATCGGTTGCAAGCGGCTTAGTGGCCAGATCTTGTTTTACCAGCTCATAGGTTGTTGAGGGCTTAATGGCCGCACCAGTGCTGTCTTTTAAACCGTTTGTTAGTGCCAATAAATACGTAGTGGCTGCTTCCAGCGGTTTTAACGGGATCACCGCAACGCTGTTGCCACTGCCGGCAGAAACGAAATCAACGCCATATTGTAATTCAGACACGATCTTACACGCCAGGCCTCGTGGCACAGCACGGCAGGCGGTATCGGGAGACGCCGGATCACCCATCAGCGCTTTGAATAAACGCACAGAGCCTGGGGCTCTGGCAGAGTCCATATTCAGACTAACACCAGCTGGGAAACTTAAAGCGATACTAAACGGATTTTGCGTTGACCAACCATCTAATGCACCCAGCGCGACCTGTGGATTAGTGTAATCGGGTGCGGCACCGGCATCCAGAGTCAGAGTGCCATCAGTGGTACCCTGAAATAATAAATCGTTTGGAACTGAGACTTGCCCGGCGGTGGGATCAAAAATAACCCGGGCACTTGGAATTACACTACCGCCTTGCCCGACATCCTGCTTGATGTCGTCTAACGAATCACCACAAGCTGCTAAACCGAGCGCCGCGGTGACAGCAATACTGATTGCCAGCTTCTTCATAATTTCTCCCCTGTCCATCACTGGTATTTTTTTATTGCAAAGCAAAATCTTACTTTACTTATTCTGAATTTGGCGACTGTTAGCGACTAACAGCTACGACCAGTTAAAGTTAACCCAAAGTTTTCAAGATCGCTAGAGTAAAAACACAGATATCGTGAAGAAAGGTGCAAAATAGTGTTATTGGGCGTATCCTGTCGCCATTTTTTTACACGACGAGTCTGTTATGCAAATACCTCAACACTACAGCGCAGCGCCTGGCGTGCTGCAAGATAAAGTGATTCTGGTTACCGGTGCCGGCGATGGTATCGGTAAAACCGCCGCTATGACTTACGCCCAGTATGGTGCGACCGTCATTTTATTGGGTAAAACCACCAACAAGCTCACCGCAGTTTATGATGAAATTGTAGCAGCGGGCTATCCGGAGCCAGCAATAGTTCCGCTGGATCTGAAAGGTGCGACCAAGAAACATTATCAGGATATGGCTGCCACCATTCAGGCAGAGTTTGGGCGCTTAGATGGCGTATTACATAATGCAGGCTTACTGGGCGTACTCACCCCTTTTGAACATATCGACCTGCCAACCTGGCAGGATATTATGCAGGTTAATGTTACAGCACCGATGCTGATGACACAGGCACTGTTGCCGGTGCTAAAGCAAAGCGCCAACCCTTCTGTCATCTTTACCTCTTCCGGTGTCGGCCGCAAAGGTCGCGCTTTCTGGGGCCCTTACGCGGTGTCAAAGTTTGCAACTGAAGGCTTAATGCAAATTCTGGCCGATGAACTCGATCAAACAAGTTTACGGGTTAATTGCATTAACCCGGGCGCCACCCGCACCAGTATGCGGGCCAAGGCCTATCCGGGCGAAGATGCACAGCAGTTGAAAACGCCGGCTGAACTGATGTGGCTGTATCTCTATTTGATGAGTGATGACAGTATCGGCGTGACCGGGCAGTCGCTCGACGCCCAACCTAAATAACACTGCGTTAAAAAACAAAAACCCGGCCTAGCCGGGTTTTTGTTTCTGAATACTGCTGTAAAAATAAACTTAGCGGCTTTGCAGGATCTCACCGCCATTAGCTGCAGCCCAGGTGTTCCAGATGGCAACCTTCTGATTAAAGTTAGCTACCGCCTGCTCCGTAGCCTCTGTCAGTAAGCGATCAATATCTTTGGCAAACTTTTTATCAACCTTGGCTGCTGGTACTACGTCAATACCACGCTCCTGCAAGCCTTTCTTCATGGTATGAGTGCGTAACAACTGCAGTTTGCCATTCTCAACATAAAAGTACTGACTGTCTTTATTCAGTGTTTTGAATTTTGGTTTAACTGGCTTTTTATCTGACTGTTTTTCTGTTTCAACAGATACCGGTACAACATCCTGCACCTGTTTGTAACCTAACTGCTCCAGTGTAAATCCTTTTTCACGGGCGAAGCGCTCAATCTCGTTGATGGCATCGATCTCTGACTGACGCTCTGCCAGTACAGTTTGCAGTGTCTCCAGAACATCATTTAACTTAGCTAACGTAAGTTCCTTGGCAGCTTTTTTTAATTCTCGCTTATCAAGTAATATCGACATCTTTGACTCCCGTTTATTAATCAGTCTAATCATAACTGATGTGTATAATATTGAGAAGTTTTATATTTAAATGATAATACAGCAAGATTAAAAGCCCGTATGTTATTGTGCCGATATTCTATCGCAATATAGTTCTGCTGTTATGGTTTCACCAAATTCATCACCCGGCAGTAATTCGCTGGTCGGGGTTGTACTTTCGCAGGAATCCGCTATCGTGACGCGAATTTCGTGTTTTGGTATGAAAGATGGCAAATTTTGCAGAACTCTTTAGCAATAATAAAAGTTGGGCAGACCGCATAGAGCGAGAACAGCCCGGTTTCTTTAAACAATTATCAGAACAACAAGCGCCTGAATATTTATGGATCGGTTGTTCTGATAGCCGGGTACCGGCTAATGAAATTGTTGGGCTAATGCCGGGCGAACTCTTTGTGCATCGTAACGTGGCCAACCTGGTGGTACACTCTGATATGAATTGTCTGTCAGTACTGCAGTACGCCATTGATATTCTTAAAGTAAAGCATATTCTGGTGGTCGGTCATTATGGCTGTGGTGGCGTGAAAGCCGCTTTGCTGAATCAACGGGTAGGCTTTGTCGATAACTGGCTCCGTAATGTCAAAGATGTCTATGCCCTGCACCGCCAGCAAATTGATTGCCTCGAAACAGAAGACCAACGTGTCAATCGCTTGATTGAGCTTAATGTGGTCGAGCAGGTTAAGAATCTTTGCCATACCAGCTTTGTACAAGAAGCTTGGGAGCGAGGTCAGCAACTGTCGGTACATGGCTGGGTTTACAGCTTACGCAACGGCAGGGTCAAAGATCTTAAAGTCAGCCACTCCAGTCTCGAGCAAATCGATAAGATCTACGCCCTGGATCCGCAGGAGTTGCCTGATACGTACTAAAGCGGCACGCGCCAGCACATACCTTTTGCCGCTGACACAGGCAGGATATTAGCTTACAGGATCACAGTTTTGTTGCCATGCACAAAGACCCTATCTTCAGTGATAAAGGCTAAGGCTTCACTCAGCGCTGCCTTCTCGACATCGCGGCCGGCTTTTTCCATATCCTCTGCACTGTAACTGTGATCCACCGGTAACACTTTTTGCTGAATAATGGGCCCCTCATCCAGATGATTATTCACAAAATGGGCCGTGGCACCAATAATTTTTACCCCACGCTCAAAAGCTTGCTGGTAGGGTTTAGCCCCGATAAAAGCCGGTAAAAAGCTGTGGTGAATATTGATAATCCGGTTTGGGTAACGAGCAACAAAAGCCGGGGTCAGGATACGCATAAATTTAGCCAGGATCAGATATTGCGGCTGATAAGGCGTAATGACCTCCAGCAGCGCCTGCTCGTGCGCCTCGCGACTCAATCCTTGGTGACTGACAAAATGATACGGAATATCAAAGCGCTTTGCTAACTGTGCTAACTCAGGATGGTTGCCGACAATAGCGGCTATCTCCAGCTGCAGCGAACCGTCGTAGACTTTCATCAGGATATCGCCCAGACAATGCGCTTCTTTGGTGACCATAATGACGACCCGCTTTGCCTGTCGGCTCAGCAAACTGCGACTGCTGCCAGCTGGCAAGGCCCGATCCAGATCGGCCAGTAAGGTAGTTTCATTAAAAATGCCGTCCAGCTCGGTGCGCATGTAAAACTGCCCGCTAACCGGGTCAACGTACTCGGTATTGCGGCTGATATTCAATTGGTGCTTGTAGCAAATATTGGTGATCTGCGCGATCAGCCCCTTAGAGTCGGGACATTCGGTTAATAGGATGCGCTGTTCCATAGGGTCATTCCACTGCAGGTTTGGCTTATCATCATAGTCCGCATTCTGACAACATATCCATCTGGCGTCAAAACCATTTAGATGGCCAAACCAACTTTGCTTGTTGTTTGCCGCCCCGGCTTGCATAATAAAGTCTGAATAAAAACGCTGACTTAACCAAGCGAGCAGGATGACAGAGCAGTATCAGATGCAGGTGATCGGTTATATCGAGTCACCCTATAAACAAAAGTTTGCGATCCCACGCCAACCTGGCCTGATCGCGGCTGCGCATGGCAAACTGGTGCTGCAAGCCCCTTTTGCTGACGAAACCTTTGTCCGGGGTATCGAGGCCTTTAGCCATTTGTGGTTGCTGTTTGTGTTTCATGAAACCGCGGATAAGGGTTGGTCACCGCTGGTGCGCCCGCCCCGCTTGGGAGGCAACATCCGTAAGGGTGTCTTTGCCACCCGGGCGACATTTCGTCCCAATCCAATTGGGATGTCTGTGGTGAAGCTGGAAGGCGTGATCCAGCAAAAGGGACAAATCGAGTTGCTGATCAGTGGGCTGGACTTGCTGCACGGTACGCCAATCCTCGATATCAAGCCTTACCTGCCATATTCAGACGCCTTGCCGCATGCCAGCGGCGGCTTTGCGGATGCCGCACCAGAAACCACTATGACCGTCAGCTTTTCAGAGGAAGCAGCCAGCTTTTGCCAGCGCCAGCCCGCTTATCCGGATCTACAAAATCTGATCGAACAAGTGTTAAAACAGGATCCGCGGCCGTCGTATAAAAAACAGCGCCAAAGTGAACAACATTACGGTATGACACTGTATAACTTTAATATTAAGTGGACTGTTAATGGAGAACATAACCATGTTACTGAAATCCTTCAGCTGCCTGAGTCTGATTGTCAGCAGTAGTCTGGCACTGGCGATCCCGGCGTTACCCGAACCGGTCAGTAACAACGCCGTTGCTGCAACCAGTATCCGGGATAAAACCTATATTTTATCGGTTGGCGGCCTGGGGCCAGGTAAGCAAGTCAGCGATCAGCACAATAAAGTCTGGTTGCATACGCTGGGAGAATTTAGCTGGAGCACTTTACCTGCCCTACCCAGCCAGCAGCGGCTAGCCGGCCGTATCGGTAGCAGTGCAGTGGCACTGAATAACAACTTCTTTATCTTTGGCGGCGCCCTGGTTCAGGCCGATGGTTCAGCCATTACTGCGACTGATAGCTACCGACTGGATCCGGTCACCCGCCGCTTTACCCGTCTGAATGATATGCCGGTGCCGGTTGACCATGCCGCGGCAGTGCCACACCAGAACCGGTATATTTATCTGGTAAGCGGCTGGAGCGATCACGGCACCGTCAACCTGGTGCAGGTATTTGATAACTTTACCCAGCGCTGGGCGCAGGCCACACCTTTTCCCGGTGCGCCGGTATTCGGCCATGCTGCCACCATCGCCGCCAATCAGTTAGTGGTTTGTGATGGCATCACCCTGCATTACGCCAAAGATCAGGCGCCAGCGTTACAAAAATCGCCGGCTTGCTGGGCCGGTACTCTGGGTAGCGATCCGCTTAAAATCAGTTGGCGCCAGATCCCGCATCCCGATCAACAGGGCCGGTATCGTTTAGCCGCCAGCACGGTGCGGCTAAATGGTGAAGAATTCGCAGCCTTTATTGGCGGCAGTACTACCCCTTACCGCTTAAATGGTATCGGGTATCAGGGCGAGGCTGCTGAACCCTCGGCGGCGGTATGGCTATATTCGCCAAAGCAGCAACGCTGGTTTAAAGGTGAGGCCGCCACCGCAGTGATGGATCTGCGCGCGCTGGTAGAGATCAACGGCAGTTTTTACAGTTTGGGCGGGATGCTCGCGCAGCAGCAAGTGACCAATCAGGTAATTAATCAGCAGATTAAACTTCTGCCCGAGTAAAAGCGTTGCTAGAATAGCCGCCACTTAAGAATAAGCTTTTTGCAGAGAATCGCATGCGCACTAGTCAGTACTTATTATCGACCATGAAAGAGACCCCGGCCGATGCCGAGGTGATCAGCCACAAACTTATGCTGCGCGCCGGGATGATCCGTCGTCTGGCCTCGGGGATGTACACCTATCTGCCCTCTGGTGTGCGGGTGCTGCGTAAAGTTGAGCAAATTGTCCGCGAAGAAATGAATAAAGCCGGCGCCATTGAGGTATTAATGCCGCTGGTACAACCGGCTGAGCTGTGGCAGGAATCGGGTCGCTGGGAAAAAATGGACGCTGAGCTGTTGCGCTTTATTGACCGCCACCAGCGCGACTTTGTGCTGGGGCCAACCCATGAAGAAGTCATTACCGATCTGGTACGCCGCGAAATCACCAGTTACAAACAGCTGCCACTGAATCTGTATCAGATCCAAACCAAATTCCGTGATGAGCGCCGGCCACGCTTCGGCGTGATGCGCGCCCGTGAGTTCCTGATGAAAGACGCCTACTCTTTCCACTTAAGTCAGGAATCGCTGCAGCAAACCTATGATGCGATGTATAGTGCCTACTGCAATATTTTCAACCGCTTAGGTCTGGACTACCGGCCGGTGCTGGCTGATACCGGCGCTATCGGCGGCAGTGTCTCGCACGAGTTCCACGTCTTAGCCGCCTCAGGTGAGGATGCGATTGCCTTTTCAGATACCAGCGATTACGCCGCAAACATCGAAATGGCGGAAGCCAAGGCACCGGCGGGCCCCCGCCCTGCACCGACGCAGCAGCTGACGCAGGTAGCAACCCCTGACGCGAAAACGGTCGCTGAAGTTGCCACGCTGTTACAGCAGCCGGCCAGTCAAATCAGCAAAACGCTGATTGTCTATGCCGCCAAAGCCAGTGACGATGCGCCCCAGACATTGGTCGCCCTGGTACTGCGAGGCGATCACGAATTAAACGAAATCAAAGCCGAAAAGCTGCCACAAGTTGCCAGCCCGCTGGTGTTTGCGTCGGAAGAAGAAATCCGCGCCGTAATGGGTGCCGGCCCGGGTTCGTTAGGCCCGGTAAAGTGCCCGCTGCCGCTGATTGTCGATCGCAGCGCGGCGCATCTGGCCGATTTTAGCTGTGGTGCTAACCAGGATGGCTTCCATCTGACCGGTGTTAACTGGGACCGCGATGTCACCGATTATCAGGTTGCCGACCTGCGCAATGTCGTGGAAGGCGATGCCAGCCCCTGTGGCTTTGGTAAGCTGGTTATCAAGCGCGGCATTGAAGTGGGCCATATCTTCCAACTGGGTGATAAATACTCTCAGGCGATGAAAGCCGGTGTACTGAACGAAGAAGGCAAGCACCAGATCATGACCATGGGCTGCTATGGCGTGGGTGTATCACGTATCGTGGCTGCAGCCATCGAGCAAAACCATGACGAGCGCGGTATTATCTGGCCTGACGCGATAGCGCCATTTCAGGTGGTGTTAATTCCGATGAATATGCACAAATCAGTACGGATCGCCGAAGCCACTGAACTGCTATACCAGCAACTGACTGCTGCCGGTATTGAAGTGCTGTTTGATGATCGCAAAGAGCGCCCGGGTGTGATGTTTGCCGATATGGAGCTGGTCGGTATTCCGCATCATATTGTCATCGGCGAGCGTAACTTAGATAACCGTCAGGTGGAATATAAAAACCGCCGCAGCGGCGCTACCGAGTTGCTGGCTATCGATGAGGTGCTGGCCTTTGTTAATCAGCAGCTAAAACGCTGAGTGACCGCTTGATAGGATAAAGGCAGCCGAGGCTGCCTTTATTTTTTTGCGCTTTGAGATATCAGAGCGCACCTTTTAACGGGATCTTAATATAACGGCTGCCGTTTGCCTCCGCCTGCGGTAATTGCCCGCCGCGAATGTTCACCTGCACCGACGGATAAATCAGCCGCGGCACCGCCAGCGTTTTATCGCGCGCTTCACGTCTGGCGACAAAATCTGCCTCAACCGTATCGGCTTTGACATGGATGTTGTGCTGTTTTTGCTCGGCGACGGTGGTTTTATATAACAGCTCGCGGCCATTCGGCTGATAATCGTGGCACATATAGATCACGGTTTCTTCTGGCAGCTGATAAATACGCTGGATCGAGCGATACAGAATATGGGCATCGCCGCCCGGGAAATCACAGCGTGCTGTGCCTGCGTCAGGCATAAACAAGGAGTCACCAACGAACAAATTACCGGCTATCAGATAACTGACGCTGTCGTTGGTATGGCCAGGCGTATTGATCACCTTAGCCTTAATGCCACCAATCTGAAATTCCTCATTATCAGCGAATAACTTATCAAAATAATCGCCCTTGGCCAACAGCTCCTGATCACTGATATTAAATACCACCTTAAAGGTTTGCTGCACCTTACGGATCCCCTCGCCAATGGCAATACTGGCACCAGTTTGTTGCTTTAAATAATGTGCTGCTGATAAATGATCGGCATGGGCATGGGTTTCCAGCACCCATTGCAGCGACAGGTTGTTAGCCTTTAAAAACGCCAGCATCTTGTCAGCATCAATGGTGCTTACCGCGCCAGCTGCTGCATCATAGTTTAATACCGGATCGATAATCGCAGCCTGACCCGTTGTTTTATCTGCTACCACATAGCTAAAGGTGCAGCTGTCGTGATCAAAGAACATTTCAATCAGTAAATTTTGTTGTGACATCGCATTCAGCCTCTAAAATTAGTTAAAACTAAATTTTAGTTGCAGCTTAGCGAAAAGGCGCCTAGAATGCAAACAAGTTATAAGCATATTCCAAAATAGAATATGGAGTCCTTATGTTCGTACTGCTTGGCGCACTCATTATCGGTATTAGTTTGGGTCTGTTCGGCTCCGGCGGTTCTATTCTGACTGTGCCGGTGCTGTTGTATTTACTGCAGATGCCGGCGGAGCTGGCCATCGCCTCGTCGCTGCTGATTGTGGCCGGTATCAGTTTGCTCGGTTCCGCTCAAAATGCCTGGCAAAAGCGCATCAGCTGGCGCCATCTGTGGTGGTTTGGTGTTCCTGGTATGTTTGGTACCTATGGCGGTGCCTGGCTTGGTACCTTAGTTGACAGCCGCTGGCAGCTGCTGTTATTCGCGATTTTAATGGTGGTCGCAGCGGTATTTATGTGGCGTAACAAGCAACAGGACACCGCCAACCAACTGCCATTTCAACCGGTAAAAGTGGTTGCGGATGGTCTGATTGTTGGCGCCATTACCGGCTTTGTCGGTGTCGGTGGCGGTTTTTTAATTGTGCCAGCGCTGGTACTGATGGGTGGCCTGCCATTGGGTATCGCCGTGGCGACCAGCCTCGGCATTATTGCAATGAAGTCTTTTGCTGGTTTTACCAAGTATTATCTGGCCTTTAGTGCTGCTGGCATGAACTTTAACTGGCAGGTGATTGCCATTATGGTGGTGGCCGGTTTTGTTGGCAGCTTTGCCGGCAACTGGCTCGGTCAAAAATTGCCAAAAGCAAAATTACAAAAAGGTTTTGCAATCTTCCTGGCGATAATGGCAGTCGTGGTGATTAGCCAGTCGGTACTGAAATAACTTTATGCTTGCAACTTAACGGAGAGCACTATGAAAACCTCACAACAGCTGGTTGCCGAAGCTAAAGCGGCAATTAAAGAAGTCGATGTTGCTCAGCTGGCTGCTTACCTGCAGCAGCAAAGCGAACCCTTACTAATTGATGTGCGTGAACCGGCGGAGTTTACCCAGGCGCATATCGTTGGTGCAGTAAACTATCCGCGTGGCGTATTAGAAATGCAATTACCCAATCATCCTCTGGTCGCCGCCAGTGGCTGCGCCGCTGAAGTGGCATTAGCGCAATTGGCAAAGCAACCGCTCTATCTGATTTGCCGCTCCGGTGCCCGCTCGGCGCTGGCAGCAGAATCTTTGCAGCGTATGGGCTTTAGCGATGTCTATTCCGTTGCCGGCGGCATGGTGGCCTGGCAAGACGCCGGTTACCCGGTTAAAGCTTAGGAGGTTTAAATGGAAAACTTTACTCCGGTATCCGCACTCATCGGCGGTGCGTTAATTGGCTTGGGCACCTTGTTATTATTGGTTGGCCTGGGCCGGATTGCCGGTATCTCCGGCATTACCAGTACTCTGCTATTTCAGAAAGAAGATAAGCTCTGGCGGCTGGCCTTTGTGCTGGGCTTAGTTGCAGGACCACTGTTAACCGCCCTGTTTTATCAGGACTTTAGCTATAGCACACCTGAGCTTAGCCCCTTTACGCTGGCCGCGGGTTTGCTGGTTGGCCTCGGCACTGCCTGGGGCTCAGGTTGCACTTCTGGCCATGGCGTGTGCGGGATTGGCCGCTTTTCGCCACGTTCCTTAGCGGCCACTCTGGTTTTTATGTTGTTTGGTGTGCTGGCTGCCAGCCTGCTGTTTTAAGGAGTCAACCATGAAGTTAGTAGTAGCTTTTCTCGCCGGTTTGTTGATGTCAGTGGGCATGGCGATCTCGAAGATGATTGACCCACAGAAAGTACTGGCTTTTCTTGATCTGAGTGGCAGCTGGGACCCGAGTTTAGCACTGGTCATGGCTGGCGCCCTGGCGGTGTATTCTGTCGGCTACCGGTTATTTATCCATAAACCGGCGCCATTGTTTGATAAACAATTTTATCTGCCCTCAGCACGTTATATCGATAAACCCTTATTGATTGGTGCTGCTGTATTTGGCTTAGGCTGGGGTATGGTCGGTTACTGTCCGGGACCTGCAATCAGTGCCTTGTCCTCAGGCAGTAGCGGTACCCTGGGTTTTGTTTTGGCAATGATCGCAGGCTGGTTTATTGCCAGAACGATAAAATTGCCCTTTACGCAGGCTTAAACGCATCATCATGACACCCGGCGAAGTTGCCGGGATGTCCACTTCTTGTTGTATAGCTATCTTGGCGCCAGCGAAAAACTAGGCTATTGTCTGTAGCAACAATCTGAAATGATTCTCTCAACTTGGCAAGCCTGTTGCTGCCTCAAAGCACCAATTCGCGGTAATCCCGGTTGAGATCAAAGTTTCAATAATCCTTTATGTTATGCTGCTTTAAAAACAGAAGAGGTCTCAGTCGTAATGGAGAGATTCATGGCCCTGTACAGCTTTATCGAGCGTAGTTTTTTCTTTACCCTTAACCGAAAAATTGCCGGTAATATGCTGTTTATTGGTGTTTTCTTTGGTTTGGCATTATGGATGGCTTATCCGGCCAATGGCGATGCGACGCTTTGGTGGTTGTTATTGTTAAGTGGCTCAGCCGCCTTTCTGTTTACAGGATTCTATTTACGGCACTTAATTGTGCGGCCGGTACAGGCACTGGTTGGTACCTTACATGAAAGCAATCGTCAGGGTGCTGATCTCAGTCAGCGCTTACCCGCTTTTACCTTTGACGAGTTTCGCACCCTGTCGGAAGAGTTTAATCATTTTGTTGGCCAGCTTAGTGAAGTCCTGACTAAAGTGCATCTGCAGGCCAGTGAAAACCATCAAATCAACGAAAAAGTCTCTGATGCGGTTAAGCAGACCCGTCGTAATTTACAGGATACCGAACATCGTAATCAGCAAATCCGCAAGGATAGTGATGAGGTGATCGAGTATCTGGCCAGGATCGTGCAAAGCAGTGACCAAATGGGCCAGGTGACTAATCTGGCAGCCGATAAAGCCAAAGTTGCCAGTGGTCAGATGCAGCAGTTAAACCGCCAGTTAGCTGCCATTGCCGGCCTGCTCGATTCTTTTGGTGCCACCATCAATGGCCTGCAGAAAAATTCTGAAAACGTGCGGCAAATCCTGGTGATGGTCGAGGGTTTTTCTGATCAGACTAATCTATTGGCCTTAAATGCCGCCATTGAAGCTGCGAGGGCCGGTGATGCTGGCCGTGGCTTTGCCGTGGTCGCCGATGAAGTCAGGACGCTGGCCGCTAAAGTTAATGATGCGACGAAACAAATTTCAGGCTTCCTGAATGATATGGAACGGCTGGTCAAGGAAACCAAGCAGGAATCAGATAGTCTGAATCAACAGGCGAAAGATGCCAGCAGCCAGATCCATGATACCAATCACGAATTCTCATTATTGCAAACCGAGTTACAATCAGCCCAAGGCGGCATGAAAAACATCAGTGGCAGTGTATCCAATCTGGAGCAAAAGTATCAGCAAACGCAGGGACATTTGAGCGCCATCGAACAGATGACCAATCAGGC
>DAIOUM010000006.1:0-63333 GCA_036759505.1 Alishewanella sp.
GCCAATATTGCTGACACCTTTGGAGGTATTAATCTGGAGGATATCAAGGCGCCGGAGTGCTTTGAGATTGAGCAGGAACTGATTAAGCGCTGTAATATCCCGGTATTCCATGATGACCAGCACGGTACCGCTATTGTCACTGCTGCCGGCCTGTTAAACGCGCTGGAGATCCAGGGCAAAGACATCCGCAAAGCTATTATTGTTTGTATGGGGGCGGGCGCGGCTGCCATTGCCTGTATGGAGCTGCTGATCAAGTGCGGCGCTATGCGTGAGCATATCTATATGCTTGATACTAAGGGAGTGATCCACACCCGGCGTGAAGATTTGAACCAGTACAAGCAACTGTTCGCAAATAATACTGATAAAAGAACCCTGGAAGATGCGCTGCAGGGTGCAGACGTTTTCGTTGGTGTTTCTGGCCCCGATGTTCTGCCGCCTGCCGCATTGCGCCTGATGGCGGATAAGCCGGTGATCTTTGCTTGTTCCAACCCGGATCCGGAGATTAAACCTGAACTGGCGCACGCAGAGCGTAGTGACTTGATTATGGCTACCGGACGCTCGGATTATCCGAATCAGGTGAATAACGTGCTGTGCTTCCCCTTTATTTTCCGTGGTGCGCTGGATGTGCGCGCCAGTGTGATTAATGATGAGATGAAGCTTGCCGCTGTACAAGCGATACGGGCTATTGCCAAGGAGCCGGTACCGCAGGACGTGCTACTGGCGGCAAAAGTTAGCAGTCTGGAATTTGGCAAAGGCTATATTATTCCAAAGCCGATGGATCCCAGGTTATTACCGCGGGTTGCCCGTGCGGTCGCTGAAGCGGCAGTCAGCTCCGGGGTAGCCAGGATCCCGATGCCGGCAGCCTACTTCGGGGCCTGAGAGTCAAATTACCGGTAAATAAAAAACCGCCGTCAGGCGGTTTTTTATTGCGAACTGGTTAGCGTTATTTACTCTTCATCGCTGTCGGCTTCGATAATCACCGGAATTTCTTTACCCATGCTGGTCAGGATTTGTCTGACTTCGGCCGGAATTTGATGTGGGTTATCTTTGCGTAAGTCGTCGTCTGCCGGTAGTGGCTGACCGGTAAAAGCATGCAGGAAGGCTTCACACAGTAACTCACTGTTAGTGGCATGCCGCAGATTATTGACCTGGCGACGGGTACGTTCATCGGTTAAAACTTTTAAAACATTCAGCGGTATCGAGACGGTAATTTTTTTAACTTGTTCTGATTTTTTACCGTGTTCTGCATAGGGGTGAATATATTCACCATTCCACTTAGCCATAAGGGATCCCTTGTCGTTAATTTTTGTTTTGCAGCGTAGCGCAAAACGGGAATTCTACTGCTTTCTGTCGGTGAGTCAAATAGTGTGCAACAAATAAAGATTATAGACGGCTAAATGGTTTGACTTCCAGTTAATAATGAATATACTTTTAGACGTCTAAACATCTAAAAGAGTTGAAGCATGAGCCATCGCCATCCCGCTACGATTAGCGCCCGGGCAGGTATCGCTGAAGATACCGCGTTCGGTGCCATCACGCCGCCCCTTTACCTGACCTCGACGTATCAGTTGCCGGCCTTTGGTCAGCCCGGTCCCTATGATTATTCGCGCTCGAATAATCCTACCCGCGATATTCTCGGTGAAGCCCTGGCGGAGCTGGAAGGTGGTGCCAAAGCCATTGTTACCAATACCGGAATGTCGGCGTGTCTGTTAGCGCTGCAGTTATTGACGCCGGCTGATACCTTGGTGATCCCGCATGACTGCTACGGTGGCAGCTACCGTCTTTTTACTAATCTGGCGCAAAAGAAGCAGGCATTCAAGCTGGTAATTGTCAATTTCCAACAGCCGGATTGGTCTGAACAGATTAAGCGGGCGGCACCAGCGATGATCTGGCTGGAAACACCAAGCAACCCCTTGCTGCAGATCACTGATATTGCTGCGGTGTGCCAGCTGGCGAAGAGTCTGACCGCAAAGGTCGTGGTAGATAACACCTTTCTGTCGCCGGCACTACAGCAACCGTTGGCACTGGGTGCCGATCTGGTGGTGCATTCGACCACCAAGTTTATTAACGGCCACAGCGATGTGATTGGTGGCGCGGTGATCTGTAAAACGCTAGCCTGCGGTGACGAGTTAAAATGGTGGGCAAACTGCCTTGGCCTTACGGCAGGCGCTTTTGATAGTTATTTAACCTTACGTGGTTTGCGGACTCTGACGCCTCGCTTGCAGTTGCAACAGCAGAATACCGCTGAGGTAGTGGCTTTTCTGCAACAACATCCGCTGATTGGCAAGGTGTACTATCCCGGCCTGGTGGATCACCCCGGCCATCAGATTGCGAAACGCCAGCAATCTGGCTTCGGCGCCATGTGTAGCTTCGAGTTAAGCGCCCCACCAGCCTTACTGACTACCTTTTTCAGCAACTTGCGCTACTTCACACTGGCCCAGTCTTTAGGCGGGACGGAAAGTTTGATTTGTCATCCTGCGACCATGACCCATGCCTCTATGGACGCTGCGGCGCAGGCCACCGCCGGGATAGGAGCAACGCTGATTCGGGTGTCGGTTGGTATTGAATCAGCCCAGGACTTAATTGCCGATTTAGCCGGGGCACTGGATGCCGTGGCTGCGGTACAACAGCAGTAATTGGAAGTAGTATGAGTGATTTTAAGCAAGTAAAACCAGGCCTCGCAGCGCCTTTAACAACGCTCAATATCGTGGTCGCCGGTACCGGTAAGGTCGGCGCGGAGTTTTTACGATTACTGGTGTCGCAGCAACAACGCTTTGCCGGCCAGATCAGACTTAATCTTTGCGGTATTCTGAACTCACGTCTCGCCTTACTCAGCGATACCATCGAGAGTCAGGCCTGGTCCAGTGCCTTTAGCGACGCCAAGCCTTATCAGCAGGCAAGTTTAGTTGCCTATCTGGCTGCACTGCCCAGCCCCAAGGTATTGATTGATATCACACCCAGTCAGGACTTTGCCAGGCTCTATCCGGCTTTTATCGCCGCAGGTTGTCATCTGATCAGTGCCAATAAACAGGGAGTTACTTTGCCGGGCGCTGAATATCAGCAGATCCTACAAGCATTGGTTCATAGTGGTTTACGCTGGTTGAGTAACACCACCGTCGGTGCCGGGATCCCGGTGCAGCGGGTGATGCAGGAGTTATTGCAAAGTGGCGATCAGATCCGTGAGGTGAGCGGGGTATTTTCGGGTACGCTATCCTGGTTGTTGTGTCAGTACGACGGTACGACAGCCTTTTCTGAACTGGTGTTACAAGCACAGCAGCTGGGCTATACCGAGCCGGACCCACGCGACGATCTTTCTGGTAAGGATGTACAGCGTAAGCTGCTGGTATTGGCACGCGAGCTGGGCGCAGAGTTAGAATTGGCAGATATTGAGCTGGAACCGCTGTTGCCGGCCGGCTTAGCAGACGGTGACTTGGCCGGATTTTGGCAGCAGCGTCAGCATTTGGACCTGATGCTGGCTGAGGCTTATGCTAAGGCAAATGCCGAAAATAAGGTACTGCGTTATGCCGCCAGTCTGCGCCTTGCTGGCGGGCAGGTACAGGCCGGTGTCCGTTTAGTTGCTGTGGACAATAAGGCGCCACTGGCAGCCTTGGCACCCTGTGACAATATCTTTGTTATCACATCTGACTGGTATCAGCAGAACCCGCTGGTGCTGAAAGGGCCAGGCGCCGGCCTGTTGGTAACGGCCGGTGGTTTGCATGCAGACTTAGCGGAGTTAGTGAAGTCTGTTCGCCTAAATGCTGGTATGACTTGGCAATTAAGCTAAAACTCAGGTAATCTGAGCACAACGGCAGCACCGCCTGCTGCAACGGATGAATGGATTATCTGCATGCCATTATTGCACCTGTGTTGCTGGTTGTTGTGCATCTTTCTGGTCCTCGCGCCCGGCGCTGGCGCTACCCCTGCCAAATTTCATTCCGAGCCCGGCCCGGTGCCGGCGCTGGATAATTATTTTAAAGAAAGCCTGAATACCCGAGATGGCTTACCCCATAACACCATTAATGCGCTGGCTCAGACCGCAGACGGCTATTTATGGTTTGGCACCTGGGAAGGTGTCGCGCGTTACAATGGCCGTGAATTCAAAATTTTTGACCGTAGTCCGGAAACCGGCTTGCCGGATGTCGGGGTCAGAACTTTCCATGTTGATTGGCAGCAAGATCTTTGGATTGCCGGTTCCCGCGGCGGATTAGTCAAAGTTAGCAATGGTGTCTGGCACGCCTATCCGCCGCTGGGGGTACTGATTAACCGGGTGCTGCTGGATAGTCAGCGTCGATTGTGGATCGCCACTGAAGGTAAGGGCTTGTATTTACAGGATGAAGCTGGCCAACGCCGGGTCTGGCACCGGGCTGATGGCTTACCCTCAGAGCAGGTACATAGTTTGTTGGAAGACGCCGCTGGCCGAATTTGGGTGGGTACCTCGGATGGGCTGGTATTCCTGGATCCGGATCTGCAGATCCAACAGGTTGCTTCCGTGGAGTTACAACGTACCCCGGTATTTGCGCTACTTGAGCGGCAGCATGAATTACTGGTCGGTACTGAGCGTGGACTTTTTGCGCTGAGCGATCCGCAGGCTCAGCCGCTATCCTTACTGGCCAATGTGCCGGTTTCGTCATTATTGCCACAAGGCCCGGATATTTTATGGATCGGTACCGTTGACCGGGGATTATTCCGGCAAGCCCGTGGCGTGACTGAGCAGCTGGATATCCGCCAGGGCTTGCCGAACAACAGGGTATTAGCGCTGTTAATAGATAAAGAGAACAGTATCTGGGTTGGCACTAACGGCGGTGTATTCCGCTTGCGTGATGCTCCTTTTAGTACCTTTACTACCGAGCAGGGCCTGGCCAGTAACTTCGTCCGAACTGTGTTATCGCATTCTGACGGCTGTCTGTACATTGGCAGCAGCGGCGGATTAAATCGTTACTGCGATGGCAAATTAAGTCGCTTGGACCTCAGTGCAGTCAGTGTTGGTCAGTCAGTGTTGAGTCTGGCTGAGGGGCCTGATGGTAGCTTGTGGGCCGGCACCTATGCCGATGGTCTGGTCCAGCTTCGTGATGACAAGGTGGTACAACATTTTCATGCCGATAACCGCTTACCAGCGAATGAGGTGCGGGCGGTACTGCCACTGACAGATGGTAGTGTCTGGGTTGGCACGGCGCTTGGCGCTGTCTGGCTGACCGCTGCCGGTGATAAGCTGTACAGTCGGGAACAAGGTTTACCAAGTCCCTTTATTATGGGGCTTTATCAGAGCTCCGATCAACGGATCTTTATCGGTAGCGGGGCCGGTGTTGCAGTGCTGTCTGCAACAGGTGAGTTGCAGCGTTTAGATCTGAGTCGTTTCGATGACGCTGATTATGCCTTTGGTTTTGCCGAAGATAAAGAAGCTGGCTTATTGTGGATGAGTACCGATCGTGGGTTACTGGCATATCATTTACAGACCGATAAAATCAGCATGATAGGCCGGGCGCAGGGCATGCCGTTTGATAAGTTATTCCAGTTGGTATTAGATCAACAAGGGCATTTCTGGGTTAGCAGTAATCGCGGTGTATTAAGGCTAAACCGGCAGCAAGCGCTTGAAATCGTTAACGGTCAGCGGGGCTGGATTGATATTGAGTTATATGGTGAGAGTGATGGCATGGCCAGTGCTCAGGCCAATGGTGGCTCGGCCAAAGCGGCAACGGTACACCATGATGGTTCTGTCTGGATCGCGACCTCCATGGGCGTTAGCCGGGTGCAGCCAGAGCGCTTGCAGCAATTCGCGCGGCTAACCCCTCCCGTCGTTGTTGAAGAGCTAATTGTCGATGGTGAGTCGCTGGCCTTGCGGCAGACGTACCGGCTTGCTCCGGGTACAAACCGGATTGAGTTTCAATATGCCGGTTTGGGTTATGTGATGTCGCAACGGATCCAATACCGCACTCTGCTGGAAGGCTTTGATACTCAGTGGGTAAACCGTGGCGCTGCCATTAGTGCTGAGTACACCAACTTGCCACCAGGATCTTACCGGTTCCGGGTTGCCGCTGCCTATCCCGGGGGGGATTGGAGCAAGAATGAGGCTGTAGTCGAATTTAGCTTACTACCGCAGCTGTGGCAGCGTAGCGGTTTTCAGTTATTACTGTTGTTGCTAGTAGCAGGCAGTCTGTTTTTGGCGATCCGTTGGCGTCTGAGTAGTTTACGACGCAGCGAGCTGCGCTTACGTAAACTGGTGGCTGAACAGACATCAGAGCTACAGCTATTGGCCAGGCAGGATGCGCTAACGGGGCTGGCAAACCGTCGTGCTTTTGATGAGGCTTTGCAACATGAATATCAACGCTCGCAGCGTTACCAGACTACGCTATGTCTGGCATTGCTCGATGTGGATCATTTTAAGCGGGTCAATGATCAGTTATCGCATGCGGTCGGTGATGAGGTATTAAAACGGGTGGCGGCGGTACTGCAGCAACAAAGTCGGAGCATTGATTTATTGGCCAGGTGGGGCGGTGAGGAATTTGCCATGTTGTTACCCGATACCAGTTTGCAGGATGCGGCAGAAGTCTGTGAACGTTTGCGGCAAAAAATCGAGAAAATGGATTTATCCGATATTGCCAGCGACCTTAGGATCACCATTAGTATTGGCTTAACCAGTAACCACAAGTTAGATCTATCGCAATTATTGTTGAATGCCGACCATGCACTTTATCAGGCAAAACGCGAAGGCCGGAACAAATTGGTATTGGCCGATCTGCCACAACAAAGCGCCTGTTGAGAGGCTATTTGGTTACGCATTTCGTATAAAAATTCAAAAAAACAGCATAATAATTCTTGATTATGCATATCCATCCCACTACACTAGGCGCCAGTTTGTGCTATAACTGGTAGCCTGTGTTTTTGTTAGTAAGAGTATTTCATGTCTGATATTTCAAAATCCTCCAAAATTCGTAGCGCGGTATTAGGCGCCGCTGGTTACAGTGGTGCAGAGCTGTGTGCTTTGTTGAGCGCAAACCCTTATTTTGAACTCAGTTATGCTTTCGCCTCCGGCGGTCGCGATCCGGAGCCTCTGGCTAGCTTATATCCTCGGTTTGCCCGGCAAGTCGATATTCTGGTTGAACCCTGGCAGGATAGCTTGATCCCTGAGCTGGATATCGAGGTGGCATTTCTGGCGCTGCCGCATGAAGCCAGTGAAGAAGTGGCTCCTAAACTGCTGGCCAAAGGGATTAAGGTGTTTGACCTGTCTGGCGCCTTTCGCTTAAAGCAGCCAGAACTATATCCGCAGTACTATGGCTATGCCCATCAACATCCGGAATTACTTGAGCAAGCCGTCTATTCGTTAATGGAGTGGCAAACTGAGCCGCTGGGCGATCTGGTCTCGGTACCCGGCTGTTATCCTACCGCCTGTTCACTGGCGCTATTACCGGTGTTAAAAGCCGGTCTGGTTGCTGCGGATTGTATCCCGGTGATCAGCGCGACCAGCGGTGTATCGGGCGCAGGCCGTAAAGCCAGCCTGACCACCTCGTTCTGCGAAGTGGGCCTGAATGCTTATGGTTTCTTCAAGCATCGGCACCGGCCGGAGATTGAGCAGAACCTTGGCCGTAAAGTGGTCTTCACGCCCCATCTGGGTAATTTTAAACGTGGCATTCTGGCTACCTGTGTGGTGCACCTGAAGCCTGGTGTTAGTGCGGAGCAGGTCAAGTCGGCCTTTACCCAGGCCTATACCGGTAAGCCGCTGATCCGCTTCACTGATAAATCCCCTAATGTCGCTGATGTTGCCGGCACGCCGTTCTGTGACCTTTACTGGCAACAGGATGGTGAACAACTGGTGATTATGTCGGCGATCGACAACCTGTTAAAAGGTGCGGCAGCACAGGCCATGCAAGCCGCGAACGTACGTTTTGGCAAACCGGAAACGGCCGGTTTATTTGCAGGAGCCGTCGCATGAAGCCCGTGGTATTAAAAATGGGTGGCCGCCTGTTACAAGACAGAGCGGCGCTGGATGCCTTGTTGGCGGTGTGTGCCAACATTAAACAGCAGCGGCCGGTGGTGCTGGTGCACGGCGGCGGTGATCAGGTTGATCAGTGGCTGGCGAAATTTGGTTTTAATACCGAAAAGATTGACGGTCAGCGGGTGTCACCGGCGGAGCAAATGCCAGTGATAACCGGTGCCTTGGACGGTGCGGTCAATGCCGAAATGGTCAGCCGCGCGATACTAGCGGGTTTAAACCCCGTTGGTCTGAATCTGTCAGCAGGTAACAGCTGTCAGTTTAGCGTTAACACTAAACTGGGTGCGGTAGGTATCGCAAAGCCAGCTGAGTCGACCTTACTTAACCTGTTATTAGAACAAGGTTTTACCCCGGTATTTAGCTCTATTGGCATAGGTGCAGAGGGGCAGCTGTTAAATGTGAATGCAGATCTG
Source organism: Alishewanella sp. (assembly GCA_036759505.1). Lineage (GTDB taxonomy): Bacteria > Pseudomonadota > Gammaproteobacteria > Enterobacterales > Alteromonadaceae > Alishewanella. Next base: position 8,401 of record DAIOUM010000006.1, read on the forward strand.
GCTGCAGCGGCGATTTGTCAGCTGGTTAAGGGCCAACTGGTATTACTGACCGATGTGCCGGGTATTTTAGATGCGCAGATGCAGCTGATCCCAACCTTAAGCACGGCGCAAGCGGCTGAGCTGGTGACACAGGGCGTGATCAAGGGCGGCATGAAAGTTAAATTGGATGCGGCGCTGGAAACGGCGGCGGCACTTAAAAGCAACATCGTTGTTGCTGGTTGGCAGCATCCGGAAGATTTGCAAAACCTGATGCAGGATAAGCCTGTCGGCACCTGCATTATGTATTAACCTCAGGGCGCAGCTTAGCGCCAAAATATAAGGAAACCGCTTAGCGGATACGTGTGTTTTATGAGTAAATTAACCCAGCTGCTGTGTTTAGCTGAACTGGATCAGACACAACTTAAGGCGCTGCTCGAGTTAGCGCTGAATATCAAACAAAACCCGCAGGATTACCAGCAGGCGTTAAAGGGCCGCAGCATCGCGCTGTTGTTTGAAAAACCCTCGCTGCGTACCCGTGTCAGTTTCGATGTTGGTATTTACAAACTCGGTGGCCACAGTGTCTATCTGGATCAGCAAAACGGTGCCATGGGCGTGCGTGAATCCGTAGAGGATTTTGGCAGCAATCTGGCTTGCTGGACCGATGCGATAGTGGCACGGGTTTACTCGCAAAAAACGCTGGTACAGCTGGCGTTAAGCAGTAAGAAACCGGTGATTAATGCGCTGAGTGATCTCTATCATCCGTGTCAGGCACTGGCCGATTTACTGACCTTAAAAGAGCAATATGGTGACCTGAGTAAAGTGCATCTGGCCTTTGTTGGCGATGGCAATAATGTTTGTCATTCGCTGATGCTGGGCGCCGCTATCATGGGCATGGATCTGACTGTGGTGACACCGCAAGGTTTTGGCCCTGATGCCCATGTACTGTTAAAGGCACAGGAGCTGGCACAGCATAGCGGCGCCAAGCTGACACTCAGTCAGCATTTGTCGTCAGCTGCTGGTGCTGATGCGATCTATACCGATACCTGGGTGTCGATGGGGAATAAAGCCGATCCGGCGCAGGTACAACGTATTTTTGCACCTTATCAAATTAATACCGCAGCCATGCAGCGGTTGGCGGTAAAACATTTTATGCACTGTTTGCCGGCACATCGTGGTCAGGAAGTGACCAGCGAGGTGCTGGACAGTGAATTTTCTCTGGCATTGCAGCAGGCGGAAAACCGGATGCATGCGCAAAATGCTGTGTTAGTCAGTTTATTTAGTTGAGGTTGGTGATGAGCGTAAAGAACGTAAAAAAAGTGGTACTGGCTTATTCTGGCGGTTTAGATACCTCGGCCATTGTACCCTGGTTAAAAGATAACTACGACTGTGAAGTCATCGCTTTCGTCGCTAATGTCGGGCAGGGCGATGAAGAGCTGGCCGGCGTAGAGCAGAAGGCCATTAACTCTGGCGCCAGCAGCTGCTATGTTGTTGACTTGCGCGAAGAGCTGGTAAACGAAGTGATTTTCCCAACTTTAAAAACCGGCGCCGTCTATGAAGGCCAGTATCTGCTTGGCACCTCAATGGCGCGGCCGGTGATTGCCCGTGCTCAGGTCAAACTGGCACTGGAGCTGGGCGCCGATGCGCTCTGTCATGGTTGTACCGGTAAAGGTAATGATCAGGTGCGATTTGAAGGTGCTTTTGCTGCTCTGGCACCGCATTTAAAAGTTATCGCGCCCTGGCGGGAGTGGGAGTTTAACTCCCGGCAATCGCTGTTAAATTATCTGGCCGAGAAGAAGATCCCAACCACGGCTTCTGCCACCAAAATCTACAGCCGCGATGCTAACCTGTGGCATATTTCGCATGAAGGCGGCGAAATTGAAAATCCATGGAATGAGCCATCTGACCAAATCTGGATGTGGACCAAATCTCCGGAGCAGGCGCCGGATAAAGCCGAATATGTTGAGCTTAGCTTCGAAGCTGGTGAGCTGAAAAAGGTTAATGGCCAGGCCATGAATGGGGTGGCAGCTATTGAGCTGTTAAATGCCGTTGGCTCCGAGCATGGTGTTGGCCGGATTGATATCGTCGAAAACCGGTTAGTTGGTATGAAGTCCCGTGGCTGTTATGAAACACCAGGCGGTACCATTATTCTGGCGGCACTAAAAGGCCTGGAAGCGCTGGTTTATGATCGTACCTCACTGAAATACCGGGAAGAGGTTGGGTTGGAGTTTGCCCAGCTGGTTTATGACGGCCGTTGGTTTACGCCGTTAAAAGATGCCCTGCTGGCAGCCGCCACCTCCTTGGCTGCGCAGCTTACCGGTGATGTAGTGGTCAAGCTTTACAAAGGTAATGTCACTGTGGCGAAGCGTCGCTCGCCGAATAGCCTGTACTCTGAAGCCTTTGCCACCTTTGAAGGCGATGAAGTCTATAACCAGAAAGACGCCGAAGGCTTTATCCGGTTGTATAGTCTGGCCAGCCGGATCCGGGCACTGCACGCGAAGAAGGATTAAGTTATGGCGATGTGGGGAGGTCGCTTTACCGAAGCGACGCTGGCTGAGTTCCGCGATTTTAACGATTCGCTGAGTTTTGATTATCAACTGGCGCTGCAGGATATCGCAGCGTCGCGTGCCTGGGCCGCCGGTTTATTGCAAGCCGGTATCATCAATCAGCAGGAAGCGCAGCAACTGGATGCCGGTTTGGCTGACTTAGCGGTGGCGATTGAGGCGGATCCGAAGTTACCGTTGCAAACTCAGGAAGAAGATATTCACAGCTGGGTAGAAGCCCAGCTTACCGCGAAACTGGGCGCGGTGGCGAAGAAGTTACATACCGGACGCAGCCGTAATGATTTGGTCGCTACCGATCTGCGGTTATGGACCCGGCTAAATGCTGGCTATGTGCGACAGGCGCTACTATCGGTACTAAGAGCCTTGCTGGTATTTGCCGAGCGAGCCGGTACTGACGTGATGCCGGGTTTTACTCATCTACAGCGCGCGCAGCCGGTTTTAGTGGCGCATTGGGCACTGGCTTATGTCGAGATGTTTAAACGTGACCTGAGTCGCTTAGATGATGCTGTAGCACGCTTAGATGTGTGTCCGCTGGGCTGTGGTGCACTGGCCGGTACTGGTGTGGCGATGGATCGGCATACACTGGCACAGCGTCTGGGGTTTGCCCAGGCAGCAGCCAATAGCCTGGATGCGGTATCAGATCGGGATTATGTGGTGGAGCTTTCTGCTGCCGCTAGCTTGTGTATGACGCATTTGTCACGGTTGTCGGAAGATGTGATCTTCTTCTGCTCGGGAGAAGCGGCATTCTTTAAACTGGGCGATGCCATCAGCAGCGGTTCTTCGCTGATGCCGCAAAAGAAAAACCCGGATGTATTTGAGCTACTGCGCGGTAAAACCGGCCGTGTGCTTGGACATTTGGTCGCGATTTTGCATGTGCTGAAAGGCTTACCTTTGGCCTATAATAAAGATATGCAGGAAGACAAACAGGGCTTTTTTGACCTGATGGCAACCTGGCAGCAATCTCTGCTGGTGTTGGCAACGGTCTTACCCCATTTAACAGTCAATACAGAGCAATGCCGGCGGGCCGCTGAGCTGGGTTATAGCAATGCGACGGATCTGGCTGATTATCTGGTAGCCAAGGGCGTGCCGTTCCGTGACGCGCATGAGTTGTCGGGAGCGTTGGTGTTAAAAGCTTCAGCGGCCAAGGTTGCGCTCGAGGCCTTGTCGCTGTCGGAAATGCAGCAGGTCAGCCCGCTGATTACCGATGACGTCTACGCTGCGCTGACCATTGAAGCCGGTCTGGCCAAGCGTGCTGCCTATGGTGGTACGTCGCCGGTGCAGGTATTACAGCAGTTAAAACTGGCACAGCAATGGTTTGATACTGTTAGCCATTAGTGTACTCAGCAAGTATAAAAAAAACCGGCACTGCCGGTTTTTTTTATACTCTGAAAGTATGCTTAGAATAGCTCTTCCAGCTCCTGCTTTTGTTGATTGTTCTCACCAAATTGCACCTGAGGAACACTACCTGATACGTACTGTGTCGGCTCAGTGCCAAGCTTAAAGAACTCAAAGCTGCTGGTATGGTCAGTGCTGCGGCTTAACAGCCCGGTTGCCAAATCAATACGCACTGAGGAAATACCAACCGGTGGCGTGACAGTTTTTTCTGGATAGGCGGGCAGGATCTGCCGCATAAAATTCTGCCAGGCTGGCATGGCCGTGCGGGCACCGGATTCGGCCCCTGCACTTTGCTCCCGACCCAGGTTAGCATTCCACAGGGCACGGCCGAGGCTGCGGTTAGCATCATCAAAACCAACCCAGCTGGTTACCGCCAGATCACTGTTAAAGCCAGAAAACCAGGTATCTTTCGAATCATTAGTGGTACCGGTTTTACCCGCCAGATCACGGCGGCGCAGGTTTTGTAGCTGCCAGGCGGTGCCATTCCAACCCGTGCCCTGGCGCCAGTCGCCACCACCCCAGATACTGCTTTTCAGCGCATCGGCAATTAAAAAGGCGTTTTGTGCCGAAATCACCCGTGGCGCAGCCTGAACCGGCATTTCACCATCTGTTTGTGCACAAGCTTCACAGGCTAACAGCGGCTGATGTTGAAAGATGACTTTATCCTCGGCATTCAGTACCTTATCGACAACATAAGGCTGTACCAGAAAGCCGCCATTGGCGAAGACAGCATAACCGGTAACGACTTCCAACGGCGTCGACGAGGCAGAGCCCAGGGCCAGTGTCTCGTTGCGGGGCAGATCCGCGGCGCTAAAGCCAAATTTTAATAACTGCTCGATAGTGGCATCGATACCGATACCACGCAATAAGCGGATGGAAACGACGTTCTTCGATTTCGCCAGGGCTTCGCGGATCCGGATTGGTCCGTCATAGACTGCTGGCGAGTTGCGTGGCCGCCATGCAATACCTGCACCGGCGTCCCAATGGTGGATAGGCGCATCGTTAATCAAGCTCGCCAACGTATAGTTATGCTCCAGTGCAGCGGAATAGATAAAGGGTTTGATATTGGAGCCTACCTGACGTTTAGCCTGGGTTACCCGGTTAAACTGGCTTTGCGCAAAACTATAGCCACCGACTAAAGAACGGATCGCACCGTCTTTTGGATCGATCGCTACTAAGGCACTGCTGGCAGCTGGGATTTGGCTCAGGCGCCAGACATCATCCTGCTGCCGTACCAATATGTGCTGCCCCGGTTTTAGGATCGCTGCCGCCGTTTTCGGTGCTGTACCCTGACGTTCATCGGTGATAAAGCTACGGGCCCATTTCAGACCATCCCAGGATAATTCCTGCAGTTGTCCGCCTTTTAACAGCACGATGGCACTTTGTTGTTTCACATCTAATACGATGGCCGGAATAAGATCCTCAATGCCTTGCTGACGATCCAGATAAGCGTTAATCTCCGCCGGCTCAGGTCGGTTTTTCTCGGAGAATACCGGCTCTGCGGCATCGGTTTGCTGCAACTGACTTTGCCATAACTCGGCGACCGGTCCACGGTAGCCATGACGTTCGTCATAATCGTACAAATTCTGTTGCAGGGCCCGGCGGGCAATGGCCTGATCTTTACTATTGATAGTGGTATAAACGCGGAAGCCTTCGGTGTATGCGACTTCTTCGCCAAAACGGTCAACCATTTGTTGGCGCACCATTTCAGCAATATAAGGCGCTGAGGCAGTGATCTGAGCACCATGTAACCGGCTGGTCACCGGGGCGGCAATAGCCGCATCGTAGGTAGCGCGATCAATGGCACCGGTGTCCAGCATCCGGCCAAGCACAACGTTACGACGGGCACGGGCGTTACTGGCTGAGCGTACCGGGTTTAACACAGATGGCGCTTTGGGCAGGCCGGCAATAATCGCCATTTCGTCAACAGTAAGTTCCTGTACTGTTTTACCAAAGTACACCTGAGCCGCGGCTCCTACCCCAAAGGCGCGATGACCCAACTCAATTTTGTTCAGGTAGAGCTCCAGGATCTCATCTTTGGTTAGCAGTTGCTCGATATGAAACGCTAGAAAAATCTCTTTGATTTTGCGGATCAGCTTTTTTTCACGGCTTAAGAAAAAGTTGCGGGCTAATTGCTGGGTGATGGTACTGGCGCCCTGACTTAACTCGCCAGAGGTGGCAACCACGGTGGCCGCCCGCATTATACCAATCACATCTATACCCGGGTGCTCATAAAAACGGGCATCTTCAGTCGCCAGAAACGCCTGAATTAACAGCGGGGGCATTTCTGCCAACGTAAGCGGAATCCGACGCTGCTCACCAAATTGAGAAATCAGTTCGCCGTCAGCGGTAAACACCTGCATTGGTGTTTGCAAGCGAACATCTTTTAACGTGGCGACATCAGGCAAATCATCTTTCAACCAAAAATAGGTAGCTATGATGCTGGCGACACCGAACAAAAAGGCAACAAAAACAAAAATAAGCAGTTTTTTAAACCAAGACACGATGCGACCCCAACTTTAACTCCCAATTTGGTAATTTCACTGCTAGTATATATTTATTAGACTGAGATTAAACGCTTTTTCTTGCCAAAAAATCGTGTCTAAGCTAAGAATACCTAATATAAAAATAACTAACTAAAATAACGGCTGCAGGACGCTATGATCAAAAGCCTGTTTAGTAAACAAACGCCCGTAATGGTTGGGATTGATATCGGCTCTCACTCAGTGAAAGCGATATTGCTCAGTCAACACAGTGGCTACTATAAAGTGGAAGCCTTTGCGGTCGAACCGATGCAAAAAGGCGCTATGTCGGATCGCGAAGTACAGGATATTGAAGCTGTAGGTAATGTCTTGGCAAAAATTCGCAAGAAGATTCCCCGCTCGGTGAAATTTGCGGCCACCGCTATTTCTGGCTCTACCGTGATCAGCAAAGTCATTTTTATGGATGTATCCTTAACTGATGCTGAACTAGAAAGCCAGATTGAGGTGGAAGCCGATACGTTAATCCCATACCCGTTAAACGAAGTCAGTCTGGACTTCGAGAAGCTCGACGTAAACGAATCCGATCCGTCCAAAGTCAATGTGTTGTTAAGTGCAGCCCGCACCGAGAGTGTTGAAGCTCGCGTAGCCGCACTAGCGAATGGTGGTTTCACCGCCAAGGTCGTTGATGTTGAAAGTTATGCTTTGAGCAGGGCGCACGAGCTTTGCCTGAATCAGCTACCAGCAGACGCTGGTTCTAAGGTGGTGGCGATGGTCGATATTGGTGCGACCATGACTCTTTTAAGTGTGGTGGAGGGCGGTAAAACGTTGTACACCCGGGACCAGGTATTCGGAGGCGAGCAGTACACCCGCAGTATTCTGTCCTATTACAACAAGAGTTATGAAGAGGCTGAATTGGCAAAAGTCTCAGGTGACTTACCACCAAACTACACATTCGAAGTGTTAGCGCCATTCCAAACAATGTTGTTGCAACAAATTCGTCGAGGTATTCAAATGTATCTCACCAGCAGTGGCAAAGATGCAGTTGATTATCTGGTGGTGTCTGGCGGTTCGGCGCTGATAGAAGGTATTGACAAATTACTGTTAGATGAATTGGGTATTCACACTGTTATCGCCAACCCTTTCGCCAGTATGGAAGTAGCGCCGGCAGTAGATCGTGAAGCACTCGGCAAGTGTGCGCCACAATTGATGGTTGCCAGTGGTCTGGCACTGAGGAGTTTTACACCATGGCATATATAAACCTGCTGCCGTGGCGTGAGGCAGCGAGAAAAGAGCGGCAAAAGAACTATGTAATGGTGTTAGCTTTAACTGCCTTACTGAGCTTCCTGATTTTTTTCCTGATTAATATGGTTTATAACGCCAGGCTCGAAGGGCAGGCTAAACGTAATCAATACCTGGAAAGTGAGATCCGGGTGCTTGACCAACGCATTGCTGAAATTCGTAATCTTAACGAAACCAAGCGCAGCCTGCAGCAGCGTATGACGCTAATTGAACAGCTGCAGAGCAGTCGTAATCTCGGCACCCAGGTGATGCTGGAAATCACCCGTATTGTGCCGGCCGGTGTTTATCTTACCCAGCTGGAAAAGAAGGGCTCGTCGCTGTTGCTACTGGGTAAGAGCGAGTCGAACAATCGCTTGTCGAATATGTTGCGCGAAGCCGAGCAATCCGAGTTGCTATCTGCGCCTTATCTTGAGTTCATTGAGGCTGGTCGTGAGCGAGCCTCTTTACTGAGCGATTTCCGGATGCATCTGAAAATCGAAGGTTACGACGCGCTCGAAACGCAAGCGGCAGTATCGACCAGTACGCAGGGAGGCCGATAATGGCGTTGAACATGAAGTTATCAGAGATCGATATCAACGATCTTGATCTGGAGAATATGGGCTCCTGGCCAGTGGCGGCGAAGGTCATTTTTGCGCTTCTGGTGGCAGCTCTGGTTTCTGTACTTAGTTACTATTTATTGATTGACAGTAAAATTGATGAATTGGCGGCGGCTCAGCAAAAAGAAGTGGAGTTACGTCAAACATATCAGAGCCGTTATGCCTCGGCAGTAAATCTCGAAGCTTACCGCGAGCAAATGAAAGAGATGGAAGAGACCTTTGCGGTTTTACTGAAACAGTTACCCACAACTCATGAAACTCCTGGTTTGTTAGATGATATTACTTATGTTGGAACGACCAGTGGCTTAACCTTCCTTAGGATCAATTGGGAACCTGAAGTTGAAAAAGAGTTTTATACGGAACTACCGATTAAAATTGATGTGGTTGGCGATTACCACCAATTCGGTAACTTTGTGAGTGAGGTCGCAAAACTACCACGTATTGTCAGCTTACATGATTTCACCATTCAGGCGGATAAAGACAACAAGCTCCGTTTTAATGTTGTTGCTAAAACCTATCGCTACAAGGAGAGCATTCAATGAGAGCACTCCTGACTGCCTTAACCTTAAGCTTGTTACTGACAGGCTGCTTTGACGATGTCAGTGATATTCAAGCCCATATGGACGAGATAAAAAATAGTACTCGCCCCAGAGTAGAGCCGTTACCTCAGGCTAAGGAGTTTACGCATATTCCGTATAATGTCGGCAATGCGCGAAGTCCTTTTAGCGAGCCAAGTCCAGAAGCGATTCAAGACCGCTTTTCACAACAGCAGGATTGTATGCATCCAGATCCAAACCGGCGTAAGGAGCCTTTGGAACGTTTTGCACTGGATAATTTGCGGATGCGCGGTACCTTGGGTGATGGTGGCCAATTATGGGCCTTAATTGAATCAACAGATAAGGCATTACATAGAATAACGCTAAACAATTATATGGGGCTGTTTCACGGTAAAGTGATTAGAGTTGAGCCCACCCATATGGATTTGTTGGAGCTGATCCCGGATGGTTCTGGTTGCTGGGTAGAGCGAACCACCAGAGTTCAGATGTTCGATGCTGCAACAGCAGGTAACTAGGTGTGCGAGTAAATCATGGATAAATTAATTAAAAATAAAGCGGCAGGATTTAAAGGCAGCAGACTTGGTTTGTTAGCATTACTTTTCAGTGCATTGCCAGCGACAGCGGCACCTTTACTTTACGAGGTTCGCTACAACCCTTTGTTAAATGGTGAGACGGAAATCGAGTTTGTCTTTGATGAGCCGTTGGTACAGGAGCCCAGGGTCGAATTGTTGCAGCAACCAGCGCGACTCAGTCTGACGTTCCCAACTGCGGAGCTTGAGCAGCGTCTTGCAAATGTGAATGTCGGCCAGGCCGGTGTATCTGCTGTTCGATCGGCGCTGAATGACGAAGGCGTTAATTCTGTTATTGCGATGGACACATTAAAAGTTTACCGCACACGCCTGAATGATAATGTTTTTTCTGTGCACCTGGCCGATACACCACAGATCACCAGACCGGGCAGTGGTTCTCAAATTAATCCAAGCTTTATCAACCAGTTGCAGGCAATTGATTTCCGTCGTGGTGAGCGTGGCGAGGGGCGCGTTCTGGTATTTCTGAAAGAAAATGCTGCTGCGGTTGATGTTCAGGAACGTTTGGGCAAGCTGAAAATTGAGTTCCATAATACCTCTATTCCGGATGAACTGTTGTACCAGCTGGATGTTATGGATTTTGCCACTGTCGTCAAAGGAGTAGAAACCTTCCGTGATGGAACTTCGACCAAGCTGGTAATTGACGCCACTGAGCAGTTCACGTTTAACTATCAACAAGTTGATAATATTTTCACTGTAAATTTAGTTCGCGATACGACTAGTCGCAGTATCCTTGGTGGTAACCGTGAGTATAAGGGCCGACCAATCTCGCTTAACTTTCAGGATATTCCAATTCGCACCGTGTTGCAGATTATTGCTGATTACAACGGCTTTAACCTGGTAACCAGTGATACGGTGACTGGCAATATCACCTTACGCCTTGATGGTACCCCCTGGGACCAGGCGCTAGATATTGTGCTACGGGTTAAAGGCCTCGATAAGCGGATGGAAGGCAATATCTTAATGGTGGCACCAACCGAAGAGCTGGCAGCCCGTGAAGCACGAGAACTGGAAGCGCGGCAACAGGTCGAGCAACTAGAGCCACTGTTCTCTGATCTGATTCAAATTAATTATGCCAAGGCTGCTGACCTGGCGGGTTTGTTGTCAAATCGCGAGGCGACCTTATTGTCAGAGCGTGGTAGTGTCGTGGTCGATGAGCGTACCAACACCTTATTACTAAAAGACACGGCAAAAAATATTGAAAGTGTACGCCGGCTGCTGGAGCGTTTAGATATCCCGGTACGGCAGGTATTGATCGAGTCTCGTATCGTCACCGTCAATGATAATGTTACTGATGAGCTGGGGATCCGCTGGGGCTTTAGTGATCAGCAGAGTACCAGTGGTGGTAACCGTGGCGTGTCGGGTAACGCGCCGGGTGCGAACACTATTTCCAACGGCGGCTTCCCAGCCTTGGACGATCGTTGGAACGTTAATCTGCCGGTAGCGAATCCGGCGGGTAGCATTGCCTTCCATGTTGCGCGTTTAGCTGATGGCACCTTGTTGGATCTGGAACTATCTGCGTTAGAGCAGGAAAACAAAGGTGAAGTGATTGCCAGCCCCAGAATTACAACCTCAAACCAAAAAGAGGCCCGGATTGAGCAAGGTGTGGAGATACCTTACGTTCAGGCAGCCTCCAGTGGTGCAACGACAGTTGAGTTTAAGAAAGCCGTACTGAGCTTGACGGTAACACCACAAATTACGCCGGATAATAAGATTATTCTGGATCTGGTCATTACCCAAAATACCCGTGGTGAAACAGTACAAACGCCAACGGGGCCGGCAACTGCTATCGATACCCAGCAAATTATGACTCAGGTATTGGCCGATAACGGCGAAACCATAGTACTGGGTGGGATTTATCAACAGCAAATCGTTTCTACCGTAAGTAAGGTACCGCTGTTGGGCGACATTCCTTATATGGGTGTATTATTCCGCAACAAGCGTGAGCTGAACGAAAAGAGCGAGCTGTTGATTTTTGTTACGCCGCGGATCCTGACGGAAGGGCAATAACTGAAGAGGCGCGGGGCTGACCCGCGCCTCTGATATTTAGCTTGCCAATCAAAGGCCATTCCTGACATAATTCAGCGCTTCAATTTTTCGTGGGAGCCTAACGGTCCTTGAATTCAACTTTCCTTTGAAATAGCTGACTTAGCAATACGACATATGGCAGAAAAACGTAATATCTTCCTCGTAGGCCCTATGGGTGCCGGTAAAAGCACTATAGGCCGTCATCTGGCAGAGATGCTTCACCTAGAGTTTTATGATTCCGATCAGGAAATCGAACGCCGTACCGGTGCAGATATTGCCTGGGTATTCGACCTGGAAGGTGAAGAGGGCTTCCGGGTCCGTGAAGAGAATGTCATTCAGGATCTGACTGAGTTGCAAGGGATAGTGCTGGCCACTGGTGGTGGCTCGGTATTAAGCAAGGAAACCCGTAATCGGTTGTCAGCACGGGGTATAGTGGTTTACCTGGAAACACCGATCGAGAAACAGGTCGCCCGTACGCAGCGCGATAAGAAGCGTCCACTGCTGCAAACCAAAGAAGAGCCAAAAGAAGTACTTGAGCGTCTAGCCGCTGAACGTAATCCACTCTACAGCGAGATTGCCGATCTGACAGTGCGTACTGATGAACAGAGCGCCCGGGCCGTCGCTAACCAGATTATTGAACAACTAGGTTTCTGATTTTCAGCACAGGGGGCTGCTTATGCAAACCGTTGCCGTACAACTTGGTGAACGCAGCTACCCTATCCAGATTGCCCAGGCCTTTCCTGCCTTACTACCTGAGATCGCCGCGGCTGAGCAGGTGGTAATTGTTTCCAATCCTACCGTCGCTGCGCGCTACTTACCGCAAGTGGAGGCGTTGTTTCAACATCCGTGCCGGCATTTTCTGGTCCCGGATGGTGAGGCCTATAAAACGCTGGCAACTTTCGAAATGGTACTTTCCTATTTACTGGAACAAAAGCTGTCACGGCAAGTAGTGCTGGTCGCATTGGGTGGCGGTGTGATTGGCGATCTGACTGGTTTTGTCGCTGCCTGCTATCAGCGTGGTGTGCGTTTTATCCAGATCCCAACCACCTTGCTATCACAGGTTGATTCCTCTGTCGGTGGTAAAACAGCGGTTAATCATCCGCTGGGTAAGAATATGATCGGCGCCTTTAAGCAGCCGGAGCAGGTATTAATCAGCACCGCAACGCTGGCCTCTTTGCCGCCACGTGAATTTGCCGCCGGTATGGCGGAAGTGATTAAGTATGCATTGATTAGTGATTTGCCGTTTCTGGATTGGCTAGAACAGCATGCAGATGCCATTTCTGCTCAGCAGCCGGCAACGCTGGCAGAAATGATCCGGCACTGCTGCCAGATGAAAGCCGATATTGTCAGCCGCGATGAAACAGAGCAGGGTGAGCGGGCTTTACTTAATCTCGGCCATACCTTTGGCCATGCGATAGAGGCTTTCCTCGGATACGGTGAATGGTTACACGGTGAGGCTGTCGCTGTTGGCATTCTGATGGCGCATCAGTTGGCGTTTAGCCGTGGTTATCTGCAACAGGCCGACGTAGAACGGGTGCGTAACATCCTGCAACACTTCAAGTTACCAGTGTCTGCGCCCGCAACAATGCGAATTGCAGATTTTCTGCCCTTTATGAAAACCGATAAGAAGGTTGTTAATGGGCAGCTACGCTTTATTTTGCCGGTCGCACTCGGTCGTAGCCAGATGCTCACTGATGTCAGTGAAACTGAATTGATGCAGGTATTCAACTGATGAAAATCAGAAGTTTGCAGCAACAGCTGGATCAGAACAGTTACCTGTTACCGTCACAGCGGGATCTGTTATCGCGTCTGCTATTTCAATTAGCGTTTAATGATTTTGATCGCCTTGCTATTGTTGGTGCCGCGGGCAGCGGTAAATCAACCTTAGCGCTGGTATTAGCTGAGTTGTTCTCTGAATGTCAGGAAATGCCGGTTAATGTTGCACTGGTGCAAAGTCCACTGTCATTACAGCAACTGAGCAAACAACTATCGCAGCAGTGGTTTGCCACTGAGCAGCTGGATGCTGAGTCCTTATTGGCGCGTTGTAGTACTGACAATGCCACTGAATACGTCTTATTGCTCGATGATGCGGATACGCTGGATTTGAGCTGCTGGGCATTGCTGGAACAATTACCGGCGCGGCTGTTTTGTTTTATATCGCAGCCTGATCCCAGGTTTCAGCTAAATCTGACGATCCCGGCGCTCTCCTTAGTGGATAGTCAGCAACTACTGCAAGAGCAGCAGTTAGACCCCTTAGCGCTGGCGGAGCGGTTTGCGCTTAGCCAGGGTAATCTGCATCTGTTGTTACAAATGCCGCTTAGTGCAACCAGAGACGGCGCTAGCAACACAAGTGTAACCAGAACGAAAAAGGTTGCGGCGCAAAGTGGATCTTTCCCCTGGTTGGCTGCCGTCGCCCTGATAGCGGTAGTGGCGATAGCCGCAGTAAGCTGGTTAGGGCATACGCCATCGACGACGCTGCCGCCGCTACCGACAAGTACAGCAGCTGATACGGCTGTAACAGCAAATATCCCTCGTGCTGAATTGATGCCAGATCTGCCAGAGCAGTCACTGTCTACTGCGGAGATGATTGAGCCGGAAACGCCCGCTTTTGCGTCAGTAACAGTCTCTGAAACAACAGATCACGTTAACTTAGTAGCTGAACACAGTAGTGATGCGATACCTGAACAGGTTGCTGAGCCTGTGACAGCCGTTGCTACCGAAATACCCGTTGCAGCGCCTGAGCAAGCGCCAGTAACCATTAAGCCTACTCCTGAGGCGAAACCGCAAACGGTTAGAGCAACCGCCACAGTTAAGCCAGCCGGTTCAGCCGCAACAGCTTTGGCTGCACTGGCCGCGACTGAGCGACTGGTGCAATTGGCAGTATTATCTGATGACGCAGCGTTAAAACGCTTTCAGCAGCAATACCCAGGCTTGCAGTATCAGCTGTATCAACGTCAGCAGCAGGGACGACAGCAGTGGGTGTTAGTCGCCGGCCCGTTTAAAAACAATGCCGCTGCCTCGGCCTATATTGCACAGTTACCGGCAAAGTTGCGTGACGCCGGCCCCTTTATCCGGACTGCGCGTTCGGTGCAGCAGGATCTTGCTGCTGCAACTCAGGATAATCGCTAAGTGCCGCCAAGAGTGCAACCAAAAGAGCCAGTAAAAATGCCGGCAAAAGTGCAACAGAAAAGTCGGGCATTTTTGAAATGGGCCGGCGGTAAGTTCAACCTGGTTAGTCAGATTGAGCAACAATTGCCGGGCGCAGCTTGTTTGGTCGAACCGTTCGTCGGGGCGGGCTCGGTGTTTTTAAATACCGACTATCCGCGCTACCGGCTAAATGACATTAATGCCGATTTAATTACGCTTTATAAGACCTTACAGCATGATGCTGAACGCTATATAGCGGACGCCAGAAGTCTGTTTGTCGCCAGTGCAAATACCAAAGACAGTTATCTGGCGCTGCGCAAGCAATTTAATGAGCTGCAAGATCCTTATCAGCGCGCGCTGTTATTTCTTTACCTGAACCGCCATGGCTATAATGGACTTTGCCGCTATAATCTCAGCGGTAAATTTAACGTGCCCTTTGGCAGTTACAAGAAGCCGTATTTTCCGGAAGCAGAACTGTATTTCTTTGCGGAAAAGGCGCAGCGTGCGGTATTCAGCTGCCTGGGTTATCAACAAGTCTTTACCGATTTGCAAAGCGGCGATGCCGTGTATTGCGATCCGCCTTATGTACCCCTGAGTAAAACAGCCAGCTTTACCAGCTATGCCCGTCAGGGTTTTAGTCTGGATGATCAGGCTCAGCTGGCGATTTTAGCCGAACAAGCCCAGTTACGTGGTTGTAATGTATTGATTAGTAATCATGACACCACCTGGACCCGCAAAATATATCAACAGGCACGGCTGACCAGCATCGCAGTAGGGCGCTCGATCAGCCAAAATGGTCAGGGTCGGGGTAAGGTGCAGGAGTTGTTCGCTTATTATCCGGCGTTAGCGCAGCACGAGAAACACGATTAATAACAGTAGGGCGACGAAACAGAGCGCAGCAAAGATACCGGTCAGGATATAAGGTACAGCGCTTTGGCTTTGGAAGTCTTGCTGTCGCTGTTGCTCAGATTGTACCCCGATAAAAGCACCGAAAACCGCTTTAAGCACCTGCTTGAAGCTGGGTTTCGCCGCAGTCATGTCAGCTTTTTGGTGAACTGGCAGGTAGCAGTCGACTTACCAGTTCCAGAAAATCGACAAAGTGAAATTGTGTCGAACGGCTGTTACCAGAAAGCCAATTTAGCCAGTTATGCTGGATATCCTGACAGCTTGCTTGGGTTGAGGGTGAGCAGATCTTTTCAGCGTCCAGCTGCCAAACTACAAAAGCAAGCATGATGCCGCCTGCCAGAAGCAGAGACTTGCTTGTTTTGGTTAGTTTCATGTTAATTCCTGTTAACCTGATGCAGAGCTCTAATGATAGTAGATTCTTTCGCCAGACACAAGCTGATTAATTATTAGACGCTGGTGCTGGCGACAGATGACAGGCTTTAGCCGTTAGAATGCTTTGGAAACGCCAAAGATCACCCGGCTGTCACACAGGTTACAATCTTTGATATCAGTGTCGACGTAAGCCAGTGATAATCCCAGCCCCAGTACTTCGGTGCTTAGCGTTACGCCGTAATCCAGATAGCTGGATGAGCTGTCATCCGAGAACTCATTATGACCGACGTGGAAATCCACACTCAGGTTATCTGTCAGCGCTAAACTATAGCCGGCATAGACATAGTAATACTTGCCGCTATTGCCGTAGTAGTCATCGCTGTAAGCCAGGCCCAGCGTCAAATCCTGATAGCTTACCGAACCATAGAGTTCCCAGAAGTTCGACCCTTCGAATTCGGTGT
This sequence comes from Alishewanella sp., assembly GCA_036759505.1. Lineage (GTDB taxonomy): Bacteria > Pseudomonadota > Gammaproteobacteria > Enterobacterales > Alteromonadaceae > Alishewanella. The sequence continues at coordinate 24,772 of DAIOUM010000006.1, forward strand.
TAGGGTAGCCATAACGCATAATACCAACATCAGCGCTCCAGCCCTCGGCGATATCACCGCTCCAGCCAAACAGCACGTCCAGCTCCAGTGTGCCCTGACCACCAAAATCGACGCTGGAGCCCCAAACCGACAGATACCAACCACTGTCAACGGCCAGGGTTAAGCCACCTTGTAATGCCGGCGCTTCTTCGGTTTGTGAGATACCACGGAAGGCGTAATCAGAAACAAAGGTCACATCACCACTGACTTCAACCGCTTGTGCCTGCGCACTGGCCAGGCTGGCTGTTAACAATAAACCGGATAAACCGGCCGCAGTGCATTTTTTGATCGATGTCATTGTTATTCCCCTTAGATTGGATTCAGCAAAGGAATTCCAAGATATATGCCAGATTATAAAGTTGATATATAACAGTAGTTTATTATAGTTATTGACCAGTATTACCATTTATACTGCTGCTTGCTGGTGCAGTGCTGCCTGATTTTTGTGCAATCATCAGCGGCCTTGGCTGCTTTCTGTGCCAGAATTGAGTAAAGTCTGGGTTTTGGATCGGGAAACCTGTGCTATGCAACCTTACTTAATTGCTCCCTCTATACTATCAGCCGATTTTGCCCGTCTGGGCGAAGATGTGAACAAGGTATTGGCCGCCGGTGCTGACGTAGTGCACTTTGATGTGATGGACAATCACTATGTGCCGAATTTGACGATCGGGCCTATGGTGTGTCAGGCGCTGCGTAACTATGGTATTACCGCGCCCATCGATGTGCATCTGATGGTTGAGCCGGTAGATAGCCTGGTGCCTCAATTTGCCAAGGCCGGCGCCAGTATTATTACCTTCCATCCGGAAGCCTCTAAACATATCGACCGTACCCTACAACTGATCAAAGACCATGGCTGTCAGGCCGGCCTGGTATTTAATCCGGCAACGCCACTCAGTTACCTAGACTATGTGCTGGATAAGGTCGATGTGGTGTTACTGATGTCGGTTAACCCCGGTTTTGGCGGTCAGAAGTTTATTCCGGCAACGCTTGATAAGCTTGCCGCAGTGCGTCAGCTGATTGATCGCAGTGGCTTGCCAATCCGGCTGGAAATTGATGGTGGGGTCACGGTAGCGAATATTGGTGAGATTGCTGCTGCCGGCGCGGATATGTTTGTTGCCGGTTCGGCCATTTTTAACAGCCCGGATTATGCTGCGACTATCGCACAGATGCGGCAGCAACTGGCAGCGGTAGCCGGTTAATGTATAATAGCGCTCTTTTTTTCGAACTTAACACAGGATTATGCACAGCATGAGCAGTAAACCCATAGTACTCAGTGGCGCCCAGCCATCCGGACAACTGACTATCGGTAACTATCTGGGCGCACTGCGGCAGTGGGATCAGATGCAGGATGACTACAACTGTCTGTATTGCATTGTCGATCTGCATGCGATTACTGTGCGGCAGGAGCCGGCAGCACTGCACAGTGCCTCGCTGGACAGTCTGGCGCTGTATCTGGCTTGTGGTATTGATCCAAAGCGCTCAGCTGTTTTTCTGCAATCGCATGTCCCTGAGCATAGCCAGCTGGCCTGGGTGCTGAACTGCTACACCCAGTTTGGTGAGCTGAGCCGGATGACCCAGTTTAAAGATAAGTCAGAGCGGCATAACAACAATGTGAATGCCGGTCTGTTTACCTATCCGGTGCTGATGGCGGCCGATATCCTGCTGTATCAGGCGAATCAGGTCCCTGTAGGTCACGATCAGAAGCAGCATCTGGAATTGGCGCGTGATGTCGCGCTGCGCTTTAATGCGCTGCATGGTGACATCTTTACGGTGCCGGAACCTTTTATCCCTCAGGTGGCTGCCCGGGTGATGAGCCTGCAGGAACCGACCAAAAAGATGTCAAAATCGGATGACAACCCTTGGAACTTCGTCGGCTTGCTGGAAGATCCAAAGATGATCAGCAAGAAATTTAAAAAAGCCATTACAGACTCTGAAGATCCGCCACGGGTATATTTCGACCTGGATAACAAGCCAGGCGTTGCTAACCTGCTGAATATTCTCAGCGGTGTTACCGGTAAAACGGTGGCGGCACTGGAAGCCGAGTATGAAGGCAAGATGTACGGCCATTTAAAAGGTGATGTTGCTGATGCGGTCATCGCCCTGCTTGAGCCGGTACAGCAAAAATTCCGTGACATCCGGGCCGACCAAACGTTAATGCAGCAAGTGATGCGCGAAGGTGCCGCCAAAGCCCGTGAGCATGCCAGCCGCACCCTGGCAGCTGTGAATGCTGCTGTAGGTTTTGTGGCGCCCTAAGCGCTACTGTTGTTGCCGGAGCTCCGCTGATGCAGCAGGTCGCCTTTCTGACCCAACATGGCAAGGTGCCGCTGCTGACCGAAGCCCTGGCGGAGCTGGGTTGGCAGATCCAGGCGGTCAGCGGTTTTGATACCGACTTGCTAGGCAGTTTTGCTGGTGAGCGGCCACGTTTTATGACAGCGGCCGAATGCGCATTACGCAAAGCAGCTCTCGCGGCAGAGTTATCCGGTTCGGCGATCGGTATCGGCAGTGAGGGCAGCTTTAATGCCGGCCCCTATGGTCTGGGTACCCTGAATCAGGAGTTGCTCTGCTGTGTCAATATTGACGAGGGCTGGGCAGTGACTGCAGTGGCACAGCAACTTTGTAGTGCCCGTAGCTGGCAGCTTACCGAAGCTGCCATGTTACAGACTATACTGCCCACGATCCCCGACGGACAACTGCTATTGGTAAAGCAGGGAGCTCGCCTGGAAAAGGCATTAACGCCGGCGCAGGCGCTGTTGTGCTGCGAGCAATGGTTAGCCGAGGGCGCGGTAACGCTCGAATATGACTTACGTGCCCACTGCAGTCCGGAGCGACAGCAGGTGATCCGGTTGGCGGCCGACAATTTGCGGCAACGGCTGCAACAACTTTGCCCGCGTTGCCATAAACCGGGGTTTTGGCCTGAGCTGCCGTTAGCCGGTTTACCTTGTGCCGACTGTGGTCTGCCAACGTCGCAGCCCCGCGGTCTACGTGCCTGCTGTCGCTACTGCGATTATCAGCAAGACTTTTTGCATAGCAGCGGTTTCGCCGATCCGGCCAACTGCCCGCAATGTAATCCATAGCGCGTGAAACCGCCTAAAATAGTACGGGTAACCGATGAAAAGAGTATCTGATGAAAACTGAGCTATTAGCTGCGGATCAGCCAGCAGATGTCAGCCGGGCGGCAGCCCTGCTGCAGCAGGGTGAGTTGGTGGCAGTGCCAACAGAAACTGTGTATGGTTTAGCGGCCAATGCGACAGATGCCGATGCGGTGGCGAAAATTTTTCAGGCCAAAGGTCGGCCGGCGGATCACCCCTTGATTGTCCATATTCCAACACTTGAAATGCTGGAACAGTTTGCGGTAGAGATCCCACAAAGTGCCTATCAGCTGGCCGCTGCCTTTTGGCCCGGCCCCCTGACGCTATTGCTAAAAAAGGCGCCGCAAGTCAGCACTGTGGTGACCGGTGGTTTGGAAACCATCGGGATCCGGATGCCCGCACATCCGGCACTGCTGTCGTTGTTGCAACAAGCCAGACTGGCGGTTGCCGCGCCGTCGGCCAATCCCTATAAGAAACTCAGTCCAACCCGTGCCGCTCAGGTGCTGCATGGCATGGCCGGGAAAATTGCCGCCGTGCTGGATGGCGGACCGTGTGAGCATGGTCTGGAGTCGACCATTGTCGATTTAACCACTTCACCGCCGCAGATCCTGCGCAGCGGGCCGATAACGGCCGCGCAGCTGGAACAGGTGCTGGGGTGTGCCGTCAGCACACCGCGCGAGCACCAGGTTAAAGTGTCCGGTAATGTCGGTGCCCATTATCAGCCGAATACCCCTGTCTATTTGTTGCCATCTGATGCATTAATAGCGCAGCTTGCCAACAGTACCGTGCCTACTGCGGTACTGCATTTTAGTGCCTTGTCGTTACCCGCGGTTAGTTACCAGCAACAGTTACCCGCCAGTGCGGCAGCTTACGGCCAACAACTTTATCACCAGTTATTTCTGGCCGATCAACAAGGCGTGGCGCAGATCCTGGTCGAGCTGCCCCCGCACAGCCCAGGCTGGGAAGCCGTGCAGGACCGTTTACGCCGTGCTGCCTGTCATGAGTAACAGCGACGGAATCATGTTATGTTGTTAATGATTGATAACTACGATTCCTTTACCTGGAATCTGGTGCAGTATTTTCAGGCACTGGGGCAGCAGGTGTTGGTTAAACGCAATGACGAGCTGTCATTGGCGCAAATCCGTAAGCTGGCGCCAGATTATCTGGTGATCTCACCCGGCCCGGGCAACCCGGATCAGGCCGGTATCAGTTTGAAAGCGATAGAACATTTTGCCGGCAGCTTGCCGATCCTCGGCGTTTGTCTGGGCCATCAGGCGATTGCCCAGGTGTTAGGGGCGAAAGTACTGCGCGCGCGTCAGGTGATGCATGGCAAAAACTCCCTGATTGAACACCAACAGCAATCGCTGTTTGCCGGTCTGCCAAGCCCGCTTAGCGTGACCCGCTACCACTCGCTGGTGGTGGCTGCCGAGACCTTACCAGCTGCGGCTGTTCACACTGCCTATACCGCTCCTGAGCCGGATGGCTGGCGGGATCTGATGGGGCTTTGGCTGCCCGAACTGCAATTACACGGTGTGCAGTTTCATCCGGAAGCCATTTTGACCGAACATGGTCGGACCATGTTGGCGAATTTTTTAGCAGTGACTGCTTAAGCTGTGTCGTCAACCGCAGCCAATTCTGCGCCAGCGCTGATGGCTGCTGCGTTAGACTGACAATCGCAGCCAATACAGTTGCTCACGCCAGCGCTTAGTTATTCAAATCCTATGCAAATCTATCTGCAGGCCTTGTATTTTCTGGCTTGTACGGCTTTTTCCGGGCAAGACAACGCCTTTTAAATCTGTAATAATGCGTTTAAGGCCCTTTTATGGCCCACTTACAAATTTGTACCCGCCCGCATAAGAAGAGGACACGACAAAATGACTGCTGATATTCAGGTAACCAGAGCGCTGTTTGACGAAGTAATGGTGCCCAACTACGCCCCGGCAAAATTGATCCCGGTAAAAGGTCAGGGCGCCCGCGTCTGGGATCAGGAAGGTCGTGAATATATTGATTTTGCCGGCGGTATTGCAGTGAGCAGCCTCGGCCATTGTCATCCGGCACTGGTTAATGCACTGAAAACCCAGGCCGATAAGTTATGGCATCTGAGCAACGTGCTGACGAACGAACCTGCGCTGCGGTTAGCGAAGAAACTGGTTGAGCAGACCTTTGCCGAAAAAGTCTATTTCTGTAACTCTGGTGCTGAAGCGAACGAAGCGGCCTTTAAACTGGCCCGGCGCTGGGCACTGGATACCCATGGTGAGCATAAGAACGAAATTATCTCTTTCGCTAAGAGCTTCCATGGCCGGACCTTTTTTACCGTAACTGTGGGTGGTCAGGCATCGTACTCCGATGGTTTTGGTCCTAAGCCAGGCGCGGTGTTACATGCAGAATTTAATAATCTGGATAGTGTTAAAGCACTGATTTCCGATAAAACCTGTGCCATCGTGGTGGAACCGATCCAGGGCGAGGGCGGTATTATCCCGGCGACGGCTGAGTTTCTGCAGGGATTACGCCAGCTGTGTGATCAGCATAACGCCCTGTTGGTGATGGACGAAGTACAAACCGGCGTTGGCCGTACCGGCAAGCTCTATGCCTATATGAACTATGGTGTAACGCCGGATATCCTGACCAGTGCCAAATCTCTAGGCGGTGGCTTCCCGGTAGGGGCTATGCTAACGACCACTGCCATTGCTGCTCATCTGAAAGTCGGTACTCATGGCAGTACCTACGGTGGTAACCCGCTGGCCTGTGCTGTTGCTGAAGCGGCGATCGATACTATCAACACCGCGGAAGTATTAAGCGGCGTGCTGAAGAACGAGCAGATCTTCCGTGAATGTCTGCAAGCCATCAATGAAAAGTACCAGGTGTTTACCGAGGTGCGTGGCAAAGGCATGCTGTTGGGTGCGGTGTTAAATGAAAAGTATAAAGGACGGTCACGTGATTTCTTCCTGGCCGCGGCCGATCAGGGCTTATTTGCGCTGGTTGCCGGCACAGAGGTGGTGCGTTTTGCGCCATCACTGGTGATTACTGAAGACGAGATCCGCGAAGGTATGCGCCGCTTTGAAGCCGCGGTGCAGCAAGTTACTGCCGCCTGATCTGACAGGCTCCAAAGGTGACACTAAGAGCACCGGAGCCGGCAACCTCGTTTGCCATAACCATATTACTTTAAAGCAAGCAAAATGACTCATGGTACAACAGCGGCTATCCAGCGGGATGCCGCTCTGACCATGGGATAGAGCAAAAATGGAGTAAGCGACCATGATGTTAATTCGCCCGATCCGAGCGAATGATTACCCGGCGCTGTATCAGATGGCAGTGGAGTCCGGTCACGGCTTTACGTCCCTGCCGGTGAATGAAGAGCTGTTGATGCGCAAAATCAGCCGCTCGGAGGCGTCTTTTGCCAAGACGGTCTCTGCCCCGGGGGATGAAGGCTATCTGTTTGTATTGGAAGACAGTACGACCGGCCAGATCTGTGGTACCAGTGCCCTGGAAGCCGCGGTTGGTCTGGATGACGCCTTCTACCATTATCATTTGGGTAAGGTAGTGCATAGCTCCCGCTCGTTGGGAGTCTACAAAACAGTAGATATTCTGACGTTGTGTAACGATTACACTGGCGTTAGTGAACTCTGTACGCTGTTTCTGCGCACCCCTTTTAGGCAGAAGCATAATGGTCGTTTGTTATCGAAAATGCGTTTTTTGTTCCTGGCCGAGTTCCGGCAGCGCTTTGCAGATAAGGTGATCGCGGAGTTACGGGGGGTGTCCGATAGCCAGGGTAATTCACCTTTCTGGCAATGGCTGCAGGAAAACTTTTTTGCGCTGGATTTCCCAACCGCAGACTATCTGACCGGTATTGGTCAGAAAGAGTTTATTGCCGAGCTGATGCCTAAGTATCCGATCTATGTCAGTTTACTTAGCAAGGCGGCACAACAGGTGATTGGTAAGGTCCATGAGCAAACCCGGCCGGCGCTGGCGTTACTGGAGTCGGAAGGCTTTGCCTGCCGTGGCTATGTCGATATCTTTGATGCCGGTCCGACGGTAGAAGCGCGGGTAGAGCAGATCCGCACGGTCAGAGACAGTAAACGTTATCTGGTAAAGATTGGCGCTGTGGCCGCCGGCGAACCCTGTTTAATCAGTAACACGTCGTTAAACGGTTTTCGGGCATCCTGGGCTGAGTTGAATTTAGCGCCGGAGCAGGAACATATCATGATCCCGCCAGAGCTGGCGACAGCACTGAATGTGGCTGCCGGTGACTGGGTGCGGGTGAGCAAAATTTAACACAGGAGTAGCAGATGAACCAGGCAGTGCAGTTTATTAATGGTCAATGGCTGGCCGGTACCGGTAAATCGATGCAATCTATCGATCCGGCTAAGAATCAGCTGATCTGGCAAGGGCAGGCGGCCAGCAGTGAACAGGTGGCAGCCGCGGTTGCCGCTGCGCGTGAAGCCCAATATAGCTGGGCGGATCTGAGTTTCGAACAACGGGTCAGTGTGGTAAAGCGCTTTGCCGAGCTGTTGAATCAGCATAAAGAAGCCCTGGCCGCCTGTATCGCTGAAGATACCGGTAAGGCGCTGTGGGAAAGCCGCACTGAAGTGACGGCGATGATCGGTAAAATCGATATTTCGGTACGGGCCTATGAAGAGCGCACCGGCGTAAAAGAAAACCCGATGCCGCAGGGGCGTGCCTTTGTGCGCCATAAACCGCACGGCGTGGTGGCCGTATTCGGCCCCTATAATTTCCCGGGGCACTTACCAAACGGTCATATCGTACCTGCGCTGTTAGCCGGCAATACCGTGGTGTTTAAACCCTCTGAGCTAACCCCGAAAGTGGCCGAGTTGACGGTAAAAATTTGGCAGGAAGCCGGTATCCCGGCCGGGGTGATCAACCTGGTGCAAGGTGAAGTGGATACCGGTAAGGCACTGGCCAGTGATGATGGCATCGACGGTCTGTTTTTTACCGGTAGCTCCCGCACCGGTCACTATCTGCACCAGCAGTTTGCCGGCCGGCCGGAAAAAATTCTGGCGCTGGAAATGGGTGGCAATAACCCGCTGTTGGTAAAGGATGTCGCTAATATCGATGCGGCAGTACATGACATTATTCAATCGGCCTTTATTACCTCTGGCCAGCGTTGTACCTGCGCCCGTAAGCTTTATCTGCCGGCAAATGCCGAAGGTGATGCGATTCTGGCGCGCTTACTGGATGTCAGTAGCAAGATCCAGGTTGGAGAGTACGATGCACAGCCTCAACCCTTTATGGGATCGATGATTTCGGTAGCTGCGGCGCAAAGTATGCTCAAGGCTCAGCAGCAGTTAGTCGCCCTAGGCGGTAAGATACTGCTGGAGTTGCGACAGCTGGATCCAGCGAAAGCGCTGGTCACGCCGGGTATTATCGAATGCTCAGACATCACTGATTTCCCGGACGAAGAGCACTTTGGCCCGCTGTTAAAGGTATTCCGCTTCAATGACTTTGATCAGGCCATTGCCGCCGCGAATCACACCAGCTTCGGTCTGTCGGCTGGTTTACTCAGCGATAGCTATGAGCTGTATCAGCACTTCTATAAACGGATCCGTGCTGGTATCGTAAACTGGAACCGGCCTATTACCGGTGCCAGCTCGGCGGCGCCATTTGGTGGTATTGGTAAGAGCGGTAATCACCGTGCCAGTGCTTACTACGCGGCGGATTACTGCGCTTATCCGGTCGCGTCAGTGGAGCTTGAGCAGGTGGTGTTACCTGAACAGTTGTCACCTGGCCTGGTGTTTTAAGACAAAATAAATCGGAGCTTAGGCTCCGATTTGTTTTCCGGGCAAATATTTGCTTAAATGATTGAAATCCTTTCGCTGTTCGGGCAAGTTATCCGGCAGTCGCTTCTCAATCAGTGGTGCACAGGTAGGCTATGGTTATTGATAAACCCGGTTATGAACACCTGATCCAGTTCTTAACGGAGCATTTGTCGTTGTTTACCGCGACAGGTCCAACTGCGCCGGCCAATAAAACGATCGGTGTACTGCTGGAAGAGAAGATTGCAGAACAAATCATTACCCTCTGTACCCAACACACTGAACTGGAAACCAACCACCGCTCACTGATTATCCGTGAAGTCGATGGCATTATGTATGATTTTCAGGAGATCCTGTCTTCCGTGCTGGATAAGCCGGCCACACAGGACCAGCAAGATCTGATTAACGAAATTGCCCTGCTAATTAAAAATTTGTTTGATAACGCTATTGCTGCCCTGTTTGATTAGGGCACGTTAAGCGCTGCAACAGCCCCCTTCAAAGCTCAAACTGTTCTAAGTCTGGCCACGCAGCCCGGTGCGGCTGATAATTTTGCTGGCGACTTAACCGAGTTTTCCGTAGAATATCGAGCCTTATTTTTGAGCTGAGACAGTCTGATGGAAGCTACCGTAAGCTGGGTGAATAATCTGACCTTTCTGGGGCGTTCAGGCAGCGGCCACGCCGTGGTTTTTGATGCCGATCGCGACAGCAATACTGCTCCCACGCCAATGGAAATGCTACTGATGTCGGCCGGTGCCTGCTCCTCGGTTGATGTGGTGGGTATTCTGCAAAAAGCACGGCAACAGGTCCGGCACTGCGAGGTGCAATTGTCTGCGGAGCGCGCAGAGACTGTGCCTAAGGTGTTCACCAAGCTGCATTTGCATTTTGTGGTCACCGGCACCGACTTAAGCGAAAAACAGGTGGAGCGGGCGGTAAACCTGTCGGCAGAAAAGTACTGTTCGGTTTCGATTATGCTGGCTCAGAGTGTCAAGGTAACGCATTCGTTCAGTGTTAAACAGGCTGAATGAGTAGAATGACTGCAAGGTCAGGCTGAAAGTTAACTGCGGCGTCTGGTGCGTCGTTAGCGGAGAGCAAAGAAATTGGTTAAGCCTTTTGAAAAACTGAAACTGCATGGTTTTAATAATCTGACCAAAAGTTTAAGTTTTAGTCTGTACGATATCTGTTATGCCAAAACGGAACAGCATCGGCAGGAATATATTGAATATATTGATGAGCAGTATAACGCGGATCGCCTGACAGATATTCTGACTGAAGTGGTCGATATCATCGGCGCCAATATATTGAATATCGCCCGGCAGGACTATGATCCACAAGGTGCCAGCGTGACTATTCTGGTTAGCGAAGAGCCGGTGCTGGTTGATCCTGATAATTCAGAGAACCCTGGACCGCGGCCTGATGCGGTGGTGGCGCATCTGGATAAGAGCCATATCTGCGTGCACACCTATCCGGAAGTGCACCCACATGATGGTATCTGTACTTTCCGTGCTGACATTGAAGTGTCGACCTGCGGTATTATTTCGCCGTTAAAAGCACTGAATTTCCTGATCCATAGTTTTGAATCCGACGTGGTCACCATCGACTACCGGGTGCGGGGTTTTACCCGTGACGTCAGTGGTACTAAACACTATATTGATCATCCGATCACCTCAATCCAGAACTTTATGGATGAGGATACGAAGAAAGCTTTCCAGATGATTGACGTTAATGTTTATCAGGAAAACCTTTTCCATACCAAGATGATGCTAAAAGAAGGTGATTTAAACAATTACCTGTTCGGTATGGGCACCGATTCGATGACGCCGGAAGAGCAGAAACAGATCTCGAAAAAAGTGTTCCGTGAAATTAAAGAGATTTTTTACGGCCGTAACCTGCCGGAAATTAAGTAAGCGTCACACCGGATAGTCACACAGCCAGCGTTATGCTGGCTGTGTTGTTTTTGCCGCCCGTAGGCCCAGAGATTAAATTCAGATATTAAATAAGGAGCCCTGACCGCGGGCATCCCGGCGTTTTAGCATCAACGCTTCAATCAGTGGCGTCAGGATCAGCTCCATTGCCAGCCCCATCTTGCCACCAGGCACCACCAGCGTATTAACCCGTGACATAAAGGCGCCATCAATCATCTGCAAATAATACGGAAAGTCGACATGCTTGATACCGCGAAAGCGGATCACCACAAAGCTTTCGTCCAGCGATGGAATATCCTTGGCACTAAAAGGATTCGAGGTATCGACCGTCGGCACACGCTGAAAGTTGATATGGGTGCGCGAGAACTGTGGCGTAATATGATTAAAATAGTCTTCCATACTGCGGACTATACTGGCCTGCACTGCCTCGCGGCTATGGCCGCGCTCTGAGGTATCGCGGATAATTTTCTGGATCCACTCCAGATTGACGATCGGCACCATCCCAATCAGCAAATCGACATGCTGGGCGACATTATGCTGTTCCGTCACTGCGGCGCCATGCAAGCCTTCGTAAAACAGCAGATCGGTATTTGGCCGCAGGTCCTGCCAGGGCGTAAAGGTGCCGGGCAATTGGTTATAAGGCACCGCTTCGTCAAAGGTATGCAAATAGTGACGGATCCGGCCGGTACCATTTTCAGCGTAACTGGCAAAAAAGTTTTCCAGGGCGCCAAAGTCATTGGCTTCGGGACCAAAGTAACTGATATAGCGGCCTTCTTCCTTCGCTTTACGGATCGCGACATCCATTTCCGGCCGGCTGTACCGATGAAAACAGTCGCCTTCAACAAAGGCGGCATCAATGCCAAGGGTGCGGAAAATATGCTTAAAGGCATTGCTGGTGGTGGTGGTGCCAGCGCCAGAGGAGCCGGTAACGGCAATGATAGGATTTTTATGCGACATAACACTTACCAGAAGCTGAATTAAAAGTACCTTAGCGGATCCACAGGGCTTTACGCAACCCACCTTTTTGTTGATCCGAAATGGCTGGCTTAAGTACAAGCTGGTATTACCCGGAATTTAACAGGAGAACCTCGCATGTCTGGCATCTTAATGCCGTTATTTTTGATTGCCATTTTACCTTATCTGGCAAAGCTGCCTCTGGTCTGGGCTATGCACCGCGCCGGTGGTTATGACAATCATTATCCGCGTCAGCAACAAAGCCAACTCAGTGGTTTCGGTCAGCGTTGCACTGCGGCGCATTATAATAGTTTTGAGGCGCTGGCGTTCTTTAGTGTGGCCGTGCTGATGGTGCTGGCGGTCGGGCAGGTTACACCACTGATGCAGCTGTTGGCCTGGAGTTTTGTTGGTTGTCGAGTCGGCTATCTGTTCTGTTACTGGCTGAACTGGGCGACGCTGCGCAGCCTGATCTGGTTGGCATCGATGGCCAGTGCCATCAGCTTGATGCTGCTGGCACTGGCAAGGCTTTAAAAGCGAAAGGTCGCCAAAATCGGATCGTGGTCGGAGGAACGATACGGGTTTGGCGCAAACAGTTGCTCACGCTGACTGGCGGGTTTAAAACGGGTGCTGTAATCCAGCAGCACAGGCTCATCGGCATTAATCGGCCAATGTGTAAAGCTAACCATCTTTTCTGCCAGCGCCGGCGTCGTTAACAAGTGGTCCAGTGAGCCGCTCTGTCCTCTGAATACAAAGGAATAGGACGCTGCCTTACCATCATCCAGATATTGCCAGCCTTGTTGTTCAAACCAGCGGATCGGATCTTCCTGACGGTAGGCATTAAAATCACCCATAATCAACTGATAAGCCGTGGTTACCCCGGTTGGGGTAGTCGCTAACCACTGATGCAGCGCCGTTGCTGCCTCAACCCGGGCGGCATTCCAGCAGGCCTGGCCATCGCCCTGATCGCGTTGCGCGGCGTAATCGGCGTTACCGGTTCTCGGACAGCTGCCTTTTGACTTAAAGTGGTTTATCGCCACCGTCACCACCTGCTCTGATGCGTGATGCCGGAAGCTTTGCGCAACCGGTGGCCGATGTAAACGGGTAAAGGGTGCGGCAGTTTGGCTGGCCGCCTGACCCACTGCTGTTACCCGGCTGGCCCGATAGAACAGGCCAACCTTAATATCGTCGCTACCCGGTGCGTCGGCGAGTACCACCTGCTGATACGGCTCGCTGCTGCGTGCGTTTAAGGCGGCTAACAAGGTCGCGCTGGCACTGCCCTCGGCATAGCCATTATTCTCCAGCTCCAGTAAGCCGATAATATCGGCATCCAGAGCCAGCAGCGCTTCCACCAACTTGGCTTGCTGGCGCGCTAACTCTGCTGCATTACGCGCCCCACGCCGGGTTGGGAAGGCATTTTCCTGACCATGGCCGGTAAAGAAATTCAGCACGTTATAGCTGGCGATACGTAGTTCATCCGATGCGGTTTTGTCGGGTGCAGCCGGCCTCGCGTTAGTCGTGATAAAGCGGGGTTTTGCTGTTGGCAGCAAGCGGTAACCGCGTTCATCCTGATGCAGGATCCCTTCAATATTCAGTACCTGATCGCCGACCCGTAAACTGTTATAAGCACTGAGCCCGGTGTCCGGGTATGGCAGCGGGTCCGGATTTTGCTGATAACGGCCGTCATCAAGCAAAATACTGCGTCTGTCATTTTCTGCGGCCAGTTGCTGTGCAGCGGCACCTGGTGTTGCCACCTGCGTCGGTACCATCAGCCGCTGGTCGGCCAACATAATTTCACCATAGCGACCCAGATTATAGCTGTCCGTCACTACCAGTGGCTGCTCGATCCGCAGCCACATCCCCTCGTAAGCTTCCCAACTAAGCTCGGCTGGCAAGGGTAGGGTCAGACTCAGCGGCGCCAGTTCGGCCTTACCACAGTCATTTAACACTTCAACATCGATCAGGCTGGTCAGCTGCTCGACTTCGGCTACAGTACCTCGTACGCTTAACAACTGGCCGACCTGGTACTGTCCGGCGTTATTCAGCGCGACAAAGATACCTTCGGCCGTCAGTGGATCCTGGTCCGGTACCTGACTTTGCAGCATCAGGCCGGGCATAGGGCCATCGGCATAGACTACGCCCAGCACGACGCCCTGAATACTGACCTGTTGGCCGAGTAGCGGGCTTTCTAATCCACCGCCCTGAACCTGCGCGATACTATGTGATGCGGCTTCGCAGCTAACAGGAGCCTGCTGACAGGCTGTTAACAACAGCAGGCTACCCAGGCTAAGCCATAACGATTTTTTCATGTTGCAATCCCGATAAAAAAAGGTGCCGCAGCACCTTTTACACTTTTGCTAAAGGTTATTTTTGTTGTTCGCGCGCGACTGCCCGGTAACCGATGTCGGTACGATAATACAGTTGCTCCCAGCTAATCGCGCCAGCCAGTTTATAGGCGGCTTGTTGCGCGGCGGTGACAGTCTCACCCAGCGCAGTAGCACAGAGTACCCGACCACCGTTAGTCAGCACCTGACCGTCTTTCAGCTCGGTACCGGCATGAAATACCTTGCCTGGTAACAGCGCGGCTTGCTCCAGGCCGCCGATCACCTTACCTTTGGCATAGGTATCCGGATAGCCACCTGCGGCCAGTACCACGCCCACTGCGGCCTGTGGACTGAACTCCAGTTGCATCTGATCCAGTTTCCCATCTACAGCAGCCTGGCACAGCGCCACCAGATCGGATTGCAGTCGCAACATAATTGGCTGCGTTTCCGGATCGCCAAAGCGGCAGTTAAATTCCAGTACCTTTGCCGAGCCATCCGGCGCAATCATCAGGCCGGCATACAGAAAGCCGGTAAACACATTACCCTCGGCCGCCATACCGCGGACCGTCGGATAAATCACCTGTTGCATTACCCAGTCATGCACCTCAGGTGTCACCACCGGAGCCGGTGAATAGGCACCCATACCGCCGGTATTCGGGCCTTTGTCCGCATTATCACGTGCCTTGTGATCCTGCGACGACGCGAAGGCCAGCGCATGTTGACCATCGACCATCACGATAAAGGAGGCTTCTTCACCGGTCAGGAATTCTTCAATCACTACCCGGCTGCCGGCATCACCAAACTTATTACCACTGAGCATATCGTCGATTGCAGCGAAGGCTTCAGCTTCGGTTTGGGCGATAATCACGCCCTTACCGGCAGCCAGACCGTCGGCCTTAATCACAATGGGGGTACCCAGGCGGCGCACATAGTCTTTTGCCGCGGCGATTTCAGTAAAGTTCTGGTAGGCGGCGGTTGGGATCCGGTGCCGCGCTAAAAAGTCTTTCGCGAAGGCTTTAGAGCTCTCCAGCTGGGCGGCAGCACGGGTTGGGCCAAAAATCGCCAGGCCGGCAGCACGGAATTGATCCACGACACCTTTCGCCAGCGGTGCTTCCGGCCCAACAATAGTGAGGTCGATCTGCTCTTGCTGTGCAAAGGCCAGCAGGGCATCGACATCGTCTGCGGCGATGGCCACATTCTGCAAATTGCTTTCCAGGGCTGTACCGGCATTACCCGGCGCCACGAACACCTGAGTTACCAGAGGTGATTGTGCCGCTTTCCAAGCCAGAGCATGTTCGCGGCCGCCGCCACCTATTACCATTACTTTCATTAGTTTTTCCGTTTTAGTCAGGACGCCCCGTGATCAGGGCGTTGCAGGTTTCCGAAACTTTAAGGTCATACGGTCACTTTCACCGATGGCCAGATATTTATCACGATCCTGCTCACCCAGCCGCAGGGTTGGGGGCAGAGTCCAGACACCACCCGGATGATCGGCAGTATCTTTCGGGTTAGCATTAATCTCACTACGGGCTTCCAGCGTAAAGCCAGCTTGTTCCGCCAGTTTAATAGTCAGGCTTTCCGGCATATAGCCACTGCGGGTCCAGTCAGTATCCAGCTGGGTTTCGGGCAACCGATGTTCGACAATTCCCAGCACGCCACCCGGCTTTAACGCTGTGTAAAAGTGAGCAAAGGCTGTTAGCATCGCCTCTTCACCACCGGCCATATACCAGTTATGTAAATTGCGGAACGTCAGGACGACATCGGCACTGCCCGCCGGGGCAATTTCAATACCGGGGCGTGGCGCAAACTCGGTTAGCTTTACCTTACTATAAGCCGGGTTAGCAGAGAGCTTTTCCACAAAGGCCTGCCGGCTGCGTTGGCCATAGCCCTCGGCGCTGGCCGGAAAGTGGGCGGCGTAATACACCCCTTGCTCCGCGAGCAGCGGCGCCAGAATTTCGGTATACCAGCCGCCACCCGGGGAGATCTCAACCACTGTGGCTTGCGGGGTAACGTCGAAAAACTGCAGGGTGGGTAGCGGGTTGCGGTATTGATCGCGCGCCATATTGGCGGCAGACCGCAGTGGGTTATTACTGATTGCCTGCTCCAGGCTGGCGATTGGGGTGGTCGCGACCACCGCAGATGACAGTAACAGGCTGCTTAATAGCAGGGTAGGGCGACTCAGAACTCGGCTCAGTTGGGTTAACATCAACAGCTCCTTCAAAAAGTGGCGATAGTTTAGCAAAGCAACCGCCGAAATGCAGCGGCTTTTGGCAATGGCTTGCTTCTGATTGTTTGGGTGGCTAGACTGCTAAATTTCAATCTACAACCCCTGTTGGCTATGTTAGAATAGCCGACCTTTTTAGTGCAGGTCGCTCTATGTTAGATCAGATTAAAGTCGTATTAGTGGGTACGACGCATACCGGGAATATTGGTTCGGTCGCTCGGGCGATGAAAACCATGGGCTTATCGCAGCTGTGTTTGGTCGCGCCGAAGACGGCACCGGATGGTCAGGCCTATGCGCTGGCGGCTGGTGCCAGTGAAATTCTGGCGGCGGCACAAACCTATGACACCCTGGAGCAAGCCATTGCTGATTGTGCGCTGGTGATAGGCAGCAGCGCCCGCTCCCGTACTCTGAGCTGGCCTATGTTATCCAGCCGTGAATGCGGTATCAAAGCCGTGCAGCAAGCTAAGACCGCGCCGGTGGCGCTGGTATTTGGCCGCGAAAGTAATGGTTTGAGCAACGAAGAATTGCAGCTGTGTAATTACCACGTTTGTATCGAGGCTAATCCGGAATACAGCTCACTGAATCTGGCGATGGCGGTACAAATTTTCTGCTACGAAGTGCGGATGGCGTATCTGGCAGCGCGCGAGGCGACAGCGGAACCCGATAATACTGCCTATCCGACCTCGTTACAGATGGAGAACTTTTTCCAGCACCTGGAAACGGCTCTGACGCATACCGGCTTTATTATTAAGCAGCATCCGGGGGTGGTGATGACTAAGCTGCGTCGGTTATTCACCCGGGCGCGACCTGAAGAAGCTGAGTATAATATTTTGCGCGGTATCCTGACCTCGATGTTGCGCTTGGAAAAAGTGGATCAGACTACTCATAAGGAGTAATTGGCATGTTTTCCGGTATCAAAGAAGATATTCGCAGTGTATTTGATCGCGATCCGGCGGCGCGCAGTACTTTTGAGGTATTAACCACCTATCCCGGTTTGCATGCTATCTGGCTGCATCGCTTAAGCCATAAATTATGGCAAGCCAATTGGAAATGGCTGGCCCGCTGGTTAAGTACCATTGGCCGCTGGTTAACCGGAGTGGAGATCCATCCCGGCGCGCGGATTGGCCGGCGTTTTTTTATCGATCATGGCATGGGCGTAGTGATCGGGGAAACTGCTGAAATTGGCGATGACTGCACCCTGTATCACGGCGTGACGCTGGGCGGTACCAGCTGGAGCCCGGGCAAACGCCATCCAACCCTGGGGAAAGGGGTGGTCATTGGCGCCGGTGCGAAGGTGTTGGGGCCCTTATATGTTGGCGAAAATGCCCGCATCGGCTCGAATGCGGTGGTGGTAAAAGATGTGCCGGCCGGTGCTACCGTTATTGGCATCCCGGGGCGGATCGTGGCGAAAGCCGATGCCGAAACCTCAGCGCAGCGGCAGCAGATGGCGAAAAAGTTTGGCTTTGATGCTTATGCGGTCTCTGCTGATAACCCGGATCCGGTTGCTAATGCTATCGGTAGTTTACTCGATCATATTCATTTTCTGGATAACAAAGTGACTGAGCTGTGTCAGAACGTCAATCAGCTGGGCGGCAATGTCTGTTCTGAGTTGCCGCAGGTGAAGATTGATGAAGCCGAATTTAAGCTGGCAGAGCAACGCGCTGCTGAGCAGCGGCGTAAAGAAGACGAGAGCGCCAGTGCCTAATACCTGACTGTTTTAGTCAGGTTTATACTTGACTAAAATAGTCAGGAATGTACAATAGCAGCATTCTGCAACAGGAGTTGACTATGCGTTTAACCTCCAAAGGCCGCTATGCTGTTACCGCCATGCTTGATGTGGCACTACATGCCGTAAAAGGTCCGGTACCCCTGGCTGATATCTCGGAGCGGCAAGGTATTTCTTTGTCTTACCTTGAGCAGTTGTTTGCCCGCTTACGTAAGCAGGGCTTAGTCAGCAGTGTGCGTGGTCCGGGTGGTGGCTATCAACTGGGACTGCCGGCGGCGGCGATTTCTGTCTCTGCGGTGATTGCGGCAGTAGATGAGTCGGTCGATGCCACCCGTTGTCAGGGCAAATCAGATTGTCATGGCGGTGCCCGCTGTCTGACCCACACCTTGTGGAGCAACCTGAGCCATCGAATTGAAGACTTCCTGACCAATATCAGCCTTGAAGAGCTGGTCAATCAGGAAGAAGTGCGGCAAACCGCTTTGCAACAAAGCCGTAAAGTTAAGAATCCGGCAACGGATATTGAAGTCAGCTGTCAGCTATAAGCGCAACACGGAGCCAAGAATGAAGCTACCCATTTATTTAGACTATGCTGCGACCACCCCGGTTGATCCACGGGTTGCGGAGAAAATGATGCAATTCCTGACCATGGACGGCCAGTTTGGTAACCCGGCGTCACGTTCGCATCGTTTTGGCTGGCAGGCTGAAGAAGCGGTAGAAATTGCCCGCAGTCAAATTGCTGAGCTGGTAAATGCCGATCCGCGTGAAATTGTCTTCACCTCAGGCGCGACCGAGTCTAATAACCTGGCAATTAAAGGTGCCGCCGAGTTTTACCATAAAAAAGGCAAACACCTGATCACCGTCAAAACAGAGCATAAAGCCGTATTGGATACTATGCGCCAGTTAGAGCGTGAAGGCTTTGACGTGACTTATCTGGACGTCGAAGCCAATGGTCTGGTTGATCTGACTAAGCTGGAACAGGCGATGCGCCCGGATACCACTGTGGTCAGCATTATGATGGTCAATAATGAAATTGGCGTGGTGCAGGATGTTGCGGCGATAGGGGAATTATGTCGCAGCAAAGGCATTATTTTCCATGTTGATGCCGCTCAGGCCACCGGCAAGGTTGAGATTGATCTGCAGCAGCTGAAAGTCGATTTGATGTCGTTTTCCGGCCATAAAACCTATGGTCCTAAAGGCATTGGCGCCTTGTTCGTGCGTCGTAAGCCACGTATCCGTTTAGAAGCACAAACCCATGGTGGTGGTCATGAACGTGGTATGCGTTCAGGCACCCTGGCGACACACCAAATCGTTGCGATGGGTGAAGCCTTCCGCCTGGCCAAAGAAGAAATGGCCGCTGAGCAGCAGCGTATCACCGCACTGCGTGACCGCTTGTGGAACGGCATTAAAGATATTGAACAGGTATTTTTAAACGGTGATGCCAAGGCTCGGGTACCGAATATTACCAACGTCAGCTTTAACTATGTTGAAGGTGAGTCGCTGATTATGGCGCTAAAAGATATCGCTGTGTCTTCAGGCTCTGCCTGTACCTCTGCCAGCTTAGAGCCATCTTATGTGCTGCGGGCTTTGGGGCTGTCAGATGAGTTGGCGCATAGTTCAATTCGTTTTAGTATCGGCCGTTTTACTACTGAAGAGCAGATCGACCACACCATCAAGATTGTACATGAGGCCATCGCCAAGCTGCGTGAAATGTCGCCGCTGTGGGATATGTACAAAGACGGTATTGATTTAAACACTGTAGCCTGGGTCGCTCACTAAGCGCACGCCAGCAGAGAGGTAATTATCATGGCATACAGTAACAAAGTAATTGATCACTACGAAAACCCACGTAACGTTGGTTCTTTCGCTAAAGACGATCCCAGTGTTGCCACCGGTATGGTCGGCGCACCCGCTTGCGGTGACGTAATGAAGCTGCAAATTAAGGTTAACGAACAGGGCGTGATTGAAGATGCCAAGTTTAAAACCTATGGTTGTGGCAGTGCTATTGCCTCCAGTTCACTGGTAACCGAATGGGTGAAAGGCAAAACACTGGACGAAGCCCAGCAGATTAAAAATACCGACATAGCGCAAGAGCTGGCGTTGCCACCGGTAAAAATTCACTGCTCGATCCTGGCTGAAGACGCCATTAAAGCCGCTATTGCTGATTACAAACAAAAGCGCGGAGGCTAAGGCCAGATGGCAATTTCGATGACAGCTGCTGCCGCCGAGCGGGTAGGCAGTTTTTTACAAAACCGGGGCAAGGGTGTCGGGCTGCGGGTCGGTGTTAAAACCACCGGTTGCTCTGGTCTGGCTTACGTACTGGAATTTGTGGATGAGCTGAATGAAGATGATCAGGTATTCGAAGATCATGGTCTGAAGCTGGTGGTCGATGGCAAAAGCCTGGTCTATATCGATGGTACTCAGCTCGACTTTGTCAAAGAAGGGCTGAACGAAGGCTTTAAATTCAATAATCCGAATGTTAACGGCGAGTGCGGTTGCGGCGAAAGCTTCACGGTATAAGTCAGGCACTGAGGTAAGATGAACTATTTTCAGTTGTTTGATCTGCCCGAGCAGTTCGAGCTGGATCTGGCTGAGCTCGGCTCACGCTATCTGGCGCTGCAGAAGCGTTTTCATCCGGACAACTACGCCGCCGGTTCCGAGCGGGACCGGCTGCTCGCTGTGCAGCAAACGGCTAATATTAATGATGCTTACCATAGCCTGAAACACCCGTTGTTACGCGCTGAACATATGCTGGCACTGCGCGGCATTAAGCTAAGTAATGAACAGCGCAGCTTTACTGATCCGACGTTTTTAATGCAGCAAATGGAACTGCGGGAACAGTTAGCCGAGTTAGCTACGGCAGTGGATCCCGAACAGGCGCTGTATGACATCGAGCAAGAACTGCAACAGCAACGTAAGGCGCTACTGAGGGCACTGCATCAGGCGTTGGCCTCAGGTACGGCAGCGCAAGATCAGCTGGCAGCTGAACTGGTACGCAAGCTAAAATTCTTTTACAAACTGCAGCAAGAGCTGGAGTTAATCGAACAGCAACTACAAGACTGAATTCATTATGGCGTTATTACAAATTGCCGAGCCGGGCCAGAGCGCGGCGCCGCATCAACATAAATTGGCTGCCGGTATTGATTTGGGTACCACCAATTCACTGGTGGCGACAGTACGCAGTGGTGAAGCCAGGGTGCTGCTGAATCAGGCGGGAGAGGCGATGGTACCCTCTGTTGTTCAGTATGGCGCTAAGCAGGTGGTCGTCGGTTCGGCCGCTGTTGCGGCTGCTGTCAGTGATCCGGAAAATACCATAGTATCGGTCAAACGGCTGATGGGTAAAGGCTATCAGGAAACACTGGCGCTAGCTGAAAAACTCCCTTATCAGTTGATCGAACAAAGTGGCCTGGTCGCCATTGCGACGGCTGCCGGGGTGAAAAACCCGGTGGAAGTCTCCGCAGAAATTCTGGCTACCCTGGCCAATACCGCCAGTCAAACCCTCGGTGGCGAGTTAAACGGGGTGGTGATCACCGTGCCCGCCTATTTTGATGATGCCCAGCGTCAGGCCACTAAAGATGCCGCCAAACTGGCCGGTCTGAATGTGCTGCGTTTGCTAAACGAGCCGACGGCAGCGGCCTTGGCTTATGGCCTCGATTCTGGGCAGGAAGGCATTATCGCGGTTTATGATCTGGGCGGTGGTACCTTTGATATTTCAATTCTACGCTTACGGCGTGGCGTGTTTGAAGTGCTGGCAACCGGTGGCGATTCGGCACTGGGTGGTGATGACTTTGATCAGGCGCTGGTAGCCTTGTTGCAGCAGCAACACGATCAACCCAACCTGTCGTCCAGTGCCCGCCGGCAGTATCAGCAACAGGCGAAAGCGATTAAAGAACGCCTGACCAGCAGTGATAGTACCGATTACAGCTTTAGTGCTGATGGCCAGCAGTTAAGTGGCAGTGTCAGTCGCCAGCAATTTGAAGACTTGATTAGCCCGCTGGTTAAGCAAACTATTCGCGCTTGCCGGCAGAGTTTACGCGATGCCGGTTTAACTACCGATGAGGTGTTAAAGGTGGTAATGGTCGGGGGCTCAACCCGGGTACCCCTGGTACGTCAACAAGTGGCCGCTTTCTTTGGCTCTGAGCCGTTAACCTCAATTGACCCGGATCAGGTGGTTGCCATTGGTGCGGCGATTCAAGCCAATGTGCTGGTCGGCAATAAAGCCGATAATGAAACCCTGCTGCTGGATGTGATCCCGCTGTCGCTGGGTATTGAAACCATGGGTGGTCTGACCGAAAAAATTATCCCGCGTAATACCGTAATTCCGGTGGCGCGAGCGCAGGAATTTACCACCTTTAAAGATGGTCAGACTGCGATGGCGATCCATGTGGTACAGGGTGAGCGTGAGCTGGTCGAAGATTGTCGTTCACTGGCCCGCTTTGAGCTGCGCGGTATTCCGCCGATGCCGGCCGGTGGCGCCCATATTCGTGTTACTTTTCAGGTCGATGCCGATGGGCTGCTTAGCGTCAGCGCGATGGAAAAATCAACCGGCGTCCAGGCCAGTATTCAGGTAAAACCTTCGTATGGCCTGACCGACGATCAGGTGGCACAGATGATTAGCGGCTCGATGCAATATGCGCGGCAGGATATGCAGCAGCGCTTATTGCGCGAGCAGCAGGTCGAGGCGGAGCGGGTGCTGGAAGCGGTCAGTGCTGCGCTGGCGACCGATGCCGCCTTACTGAATGAGCATGAACTGGCGACCATCCGTGATGCGTTACGCCAGCTGGCCGAATTGAAACAACAGGGTGATACCGCAGCAATCAAAGCAGCGATCGAACACACCAATCAATTAACAGATGATTTTGCGGCGCGGCGGATGGATAAATCGATCCGGTTGGCGCTGCAGGGTCACAAGGTAGACGAGGTTTAACATGCCCCAGATCGTATTTTTACCTCATCCTGAGCTGTGTCCGGAAGGGGCTGCACTGGATGCCAAAACCGGTGAAACCGTGCTCGATGTGGCGCTGAAAAACGGCATTGCTATTGAACACGCCTGCGAAAAATCCTGTGCCTGCACCACCTGTCATGTGATTATCCGCGAGGGCTTTTATTCGCTGACGCCCAGCGAAGAGCTGGAAGATGACATGCTGGATAAAGCCTGGGGTTTAGAGCCGGAATCACGTTTAGGCTGTCAGGCCATTGTGGCTGACGAAGATTTAGTGGTGGAAATCCCGAAATACACTGTCAATATGGTTAGCGAAGGGCATTAGGTTTTTTTCGTAATTTAGCGTATACTTTGCCGCCCAAAATTTTAACCCTTTAGACTAACAGGAGCCTGACATGGCCTTAGAACGTACTTTCTCTATCGTGAAGCCGGATGCCGTAGCGAAGAACCTGATCGGCGCAATTTACAGCCGCTTTGAAGCCGCTGGCCTGCGCATTGTTGCTGCCAAGATGTTACACTTAAGCCGGGAACAGGCTGAAGGTTTCTACGCTGAGCACAAAGAGCGTCCATTCTTCAATGCGCTGGTATCTTTTATGACGTCTGGCCCGGTAATGGTCCAGGTATTAGAAGGTGAAGACGCAGTGCGTAAGAACCGCGAAATCATGGGTGCCACTAACCCGAAAGATGCTTTAGCCGGTACTTTACGTGCTGATTTCGCTGCCAGCATCGATGAGAACGCGGTACATGGTTCAGACGCTGCGGCCTCTGCAGCCCGTGAAATTGCCTACTTCTTCACTGACGCTGAGCTGTGCAGCCGTACCCGTTAATCCGGTAGCTGTCTGCAAAGAGACTAAGGGGGCAGCAGCCCCCTTAGTGCATTCAGCAAGGCAGGAAGAAAGTTTTTTATTGATATTGGTTAGCTGGAGTTTACTGGCATGAGCAACACCCCCGAAGTCGTCAATTTGCTGGACCTGACCCGGTCGCAAATGCAAGAGTTCTTTGTCAGTCTTGGCGAAAAGCCATTCCGTGCTGATCAGGTGATGAAATGGATTTATCACTACTGTGTCGATGATTTCGACAAAATGACCAATATCAACAAAAAGCTCCGTGAGCTGCTAAAGGCGCGTTGCGTGATTAAGGCTCCGGTCGTGGCCACCCGTCAGGACAGTGCTGATGGCACCATCAAGTTTGTGATGGCGCTGGAAGGCGGTCAGGAGGTGGAAACCGTCTGGATCCCGGAAAAAGATCGTCGTACCCTTTGTGTGTCTTCTCAGGTGGGCTGCGCGCTGGACTGCTCTTTCTGTTCTACAGCGCAGCAAGGCTTTAACCGTAACCTCAGTGTCTCAGAAATTATTGGTCAGGTGTGGCGGGTATCACAGATTATCGGCAGCTTTGGTGATACTGGTGAAAAACCGGTGACCAACGTGGTGATGATGGGCATGGGTGAACCGCTGCTCAATCTGAACAACGTGGTGCCGGCGATGGAACTGATGATGGAAGATTACGGCTTTGGCTTGTCCAAACGGCGGGTCACGCTCAGTACCTCAGGTGTGGTACCGGCTTTGGATTTACTGCGCGAGAAGATTGATGTCGCCTTGGCGATTTCATTGCACGCGCCGAATAATGCGCTGCGTGATGAGTTGGTACCGGTTAATAAAAAGTACCCAATGGAAGAGTTTCTGGCCGCCTCACGGCGTTATGTTGAGCACTCTAAAGCCAGTGACAAAGTCACGGTTGAGTATGTGATGCTGGAAGGCATCAATGACAGTACTGATCAGGCACACGAACTCGCTAAAGCATTGAAAGATACACCCTCTAAGATTAATCTTATTCCGTTCAACCCGTATCCAGGGTCTCCTTATAAGAGATCCAGTAATTCACGGATTGATCGCTTTAACAAGGTCTTACAAGATTACGGTTTTACTGTTATGGTACGTAAAACCCGCGGCGATGATATCGATGCCGCCTGCGGACAGTTGGTCGGTGATGTCATCGACCGTACGAAACGTTTACTGAAAAAGCAGCAGAAAGGCGAGAACATAGCGGTAAAAGTGCTGCAATAACAACAAATGGATGGCCAGTGGTAATGCAGAAACTTCCTGTGGTAACCGCGCTGACGGCATTGTTTATCCTCTCTGGCTGTGTGTCAGAGAATACGATAGTGGCGAATGATCGCCAGGTCACGCAGCGCAATGTGGATAACACTGAAGCGGCTAAAACCCGTATTTCGCTGGGCTTAAATTACTTGCGTCGTGGTGATAGCACTCAGGCGTTGTTTAATCTGGAACGTGCCCGCGCGATGGCGCCAAATTTGCCAGAGGTGTATAACGCTCTGGCATTTTATTATCAGACGGTTGGTGAGCATGCCCAGGCAGAAAATGCCTATAAACAGGCCATCGCCCGTGATGCCAATAATGCGGATGCGTATAACAACTACGGCGCTTTCCTGTGCCAGATTGGCAAGTATGATGAAGCCGAACGGCTGTTGTTGGCAGCCATTGCTAAACCGGGTTACATCCGGGTTGCTGAAAGCTATGAAAACCTGGCACTTTGTCAGTTAGAGCAGGATCGTTTTGAGCGGGCGAAGGGTTATCTGGCCTCGTCGCTGAGTCATAACGGTACCCGCATCAGCGCCCTGATTAACAGTGCCTCGGTGCATTATGCGATGGGTAGTCTGGCAGAAGCTAAAACTGACTTACAACGAATTCAGCGTCTGGGCCGCGTTTCTGCGCGCAGCACTCTGCTCAATTATCTGGTCTCAGAGAAACAGGGCGATTTGTCGACCATGAAGCATGCGGAGCAGTTACTGCTGACGCTGTATATCGACACTAACGAAGCCCGGCTATTGCTACAACAGCGTTTATTGGAAAGCGAGTTTGAGCAACTGCGCGAACGCTATAAGCAGCATTTGCTGGCGGATTTTATGCCGCAAAATGCTGCTACCGCAGCTAGGAATACCACCCAGCCTGTGGCTAATCCGCAGCTGCGGATCCGGCGCAAAACCGCTGAGCCAGACGCGTTAACAGCAACTGCAGCGGCCAGCCCGCCACCGGCAACACCGGTAGCGGCAAGTACAGTGCGACCAACGCATTCGACCTCAGCCATAGCTGGTAGCCTGCAAAATCAGCAGCATCAGCAAAGCCAGCAAGTACAAGCGCTGGCGCCCAGCACAGGCTTACCGGCAGAGCGCCAGTTAACGCCGGCAGTAACCAGTGAACCGCAGCGCAGCGCGGCCGAACCTGCCGTAGCCGTTACCACAACGGAACCGCAGCGTAGCATGGCTGAACCTGCCGTAGCAGTTACCGCAACGGAACCACAGAGTAACGCCGCCGGGCTGGAGGTGACTAACGCGGCAGAGACCGCAACCGCCAATCTGAGCGCGTCTGATAACCGCGAGCTGTCAGCCAGACTGCCAGCCAGCAGGCAGTTGAGTTATGCCGACACTTCAGCCGAAGCGGCGCAGCAAGTTCCGGTGCATTTGGTCGCTGCCGGCGAATCGCTGCACAGTATTTCACTGCAGTATAATATTCTGTTGCCACGGCTGTTGGAGTGGAACCATCTGACCGAGCAATCCCGGCTGCGGGTAGGCCAAAAGATTTACCTTGGCCCGAATGATGCGCCACCTGAGCCGGCAGCGCCGCCGGTGCGTTTGGCCGCAGCGCAGCCAGTGGATAATTATTTTCATCAAGTTGCGGAAGGCGACACTATGTTTGCTATTTCATACCGCTATAATATCCGCCTTGAACGCTTTATGGCCTGGAACAATCTGACGGAAGAAAGCCGTCTGTCCATTGGCCAGCGGCTGTATATTGTCGATCCGGCTACGATAAACAATGACCCAGAATGACCTTAACCCACCAACACAGGAACTAAGTGTTGGTCAAACGCTTCGCCAGGAACGCGAAAAACGTCAACTCAGCCTGGAACAAGCTGCGCAGCAACTGAAATTGCGGGTCGAAATCTTACACAACCTGGAATTGGACCAGCCTGATAAGGCAATCTTACCCACTTTTATGCGTGGCTATCTCAAGTCATATGCCCGGTTTTTAAAACTACCGGAACAGGCCTTGTTGATCCGGTTTGAGCAGCAGCATCAGGTTAAAAGCGCGCCGGTGAAAACTATGCGCACTTTTTCAAACCGCTCGGCAAAACAGCGCACCGAAGCGCGCTATATGTGGCTTACCTGGTTAATTGTGCTGGTATTGCTGGTGTCATTAGCAGTCTGGTTCTGGCAAAGTGCTCGCGAGAACAAGCTGTTACAGAGTGACGCTTTGCCGAGCCCGGCACAGACAGTGATCGCGCCAACACCCGTGCTCGTTAGCGAACCGCCGCCAGGTGCGGTTGAAGTAGCTACTGTGGAGCCCGAAGTAACAGAAGTAACAACTGCCGTCGCAGAGACGCTAACCGAACTTGACGTTACGGCTTTACCGCCGGCAGCACAACAGCAACTGGAACAGCTGAATCAGGCATTACAGCAAGAGGAGGCGGTCAGTGCTGTCAGTGAACAGCCGCCACAGTCGTTACACGACAGGTTAAAGATGACCTTTAGCGATAACTGCTGGATTGATGTGTTGGATGCCAACGGCGATCGTATTGCTTTTGGTACTAAACAAGCCGGCTATGTAATGGAACTTAACGCCAAAGGGCCTTTTGTGATTACCCTGGGTAATCCCGGCGTGGTAAGCATTGAATTAAATGACCAGCCTTACGATATGTCGCGTTTCCCCGGTAACCGCGTTGCCAAGTTTACCTTGTCAGGACAAAACGAATAATGTTTGCAGAGAATCCGATTAAGCGCCGGCCCAGTACTCAGATTAAGGTCGGTAACGTACTGATTGGTGGCGATGCCCCTATCGCTGTGCAATCGATGACCAATACCCGTACTACCGATGTTGACGCTACCGTGGCGCAAATCCGGGCTATTGCTGCGGCTGGAGCCGATCTGGTGCGGGTATCAGTACCAACAATGGAAGCAGCCGAAGCCTTTAAGCTGATTAAACAGCAATCGCCGATCCCATTGGTAGCAGATATCCATTTTGATTATCGCATCGCACTGAAAGTCGCTGAATATGGTGTCGATTGTTTACGGATTAACCCGGGTAATATCGGTCGTGAAGATCGGATCCGGGCTGTGGTTGATGCGGCGCGCGATCACAATATCCCGATCCGCATCGGCGTTAATGGCGGTTCGCTGGAAGCCGATATTCAGGAAAAATACCGCGAGCCGACGCCGGAAGCGCTGGTTGAGTCGGCAATGCGGCATGTTGATATTCTGGATCGACTGAATTTCGATCAGTTTAAAGTTAGTGTGAAAGCGTCAGATGTGTTTTTGGCGGTAGGTGCGTATCGCTTACTGGCGACACAAATTAAACAGCCCTTGCATCTTGGCATCACCGAAGCCGGTGGCGCCCGCGCTGGCGCCGTTAAGTCGGCGATTGGCTTAGGTATGCTGCTGGCCGAAGGTATTGGCGATACGCTAAGAATTTCACTTGCTGCTGATCCGGTGGAAGAAGTCAAAGTGGCCTTTGATATTCTGAAGTCGCTACGCATCCGCTCACGCGGCATTAATTTTATTGCCTGCCCCAGCTGCTCGCGGCAGGAGTTTGATGTGATTAAAACCATGAACGAGCTGGAGCAGCGGCTGGAAGATGTGGTAGAGCCCCTGACCGTTTCGGTAATCGGTTGTGTGGTAAATGGTCCGGGTGAGGCCTTAGTGTCGGATTTGGGTGTCGCCGGTGCCAGTAAAAAAAGTGGCTTTTACCTGAATGGTGAACGCCAAAAGCTGCGGCTGGATAATGACAACATTGCCGAGCAGCTGGAGCAGCAGGTGCGGCAGTATTTGCAGCAGCGGATTGCGGTAAAGCAAGTCTAGGGCGACATTTCAGCCACTACAGATTATAATCACGCTTTTTTATTAACCTATTGCATGTGGGCGCTGCGGCGCCCCAAAATGGAAGCAAAATTTTGTCGAAGCAAATCCAGGCAATTCGCGGCATGAATGACTGCCTGCCGCAGGACAGTGCCCTCTGGCAATATGTAGAAACGACCTTGCGCGACACCGCTGCCAGTTATGGTTACAGCGAAATCCGTTTTCCGATTGTCGAGATGACCGAGCTGTTTAAACGCTCGATTGGTGAAGTCACCGATATCGTGGAAAAAGAAATGTATACCTTTACCGATCGCAATGGTGACAGTCTGACGCTGCGCCCGGAAGGCACCGCCTGCTGCGTCCGCGCCGGTAATGAACATGGTTTACTGTATAATCAGGAACAGCGGCTGTGGTATACCGGCCCGATGTTCCGCCACGAACGGCCACAAAAAGGTCGGTACCGCCAGTTTCATCAGTTTGGTCTGGAAGCCTTTGGTATTGCCACGCCGGATATTGATGCTGAAGTGATTATTCTGACGGCGCGGATTTGGCAAAAATTGGGCTTAACGCCTTATGTAAAATTGGAACTGAACTCACTCGGCTCCAATGAAGCGCGTGCTGCCTACCGCGATAAGTTAGTTGCCTATCTGGAACAACATAAAGACTTGCTCGACGAAGACAGCTTGCGCCGGCTGTATAGCAACCCACTGCGTGTGCTGGATAGCAAAAATCCGGCGCTGGCTGAGGTGCTGACTAAAGCGCCGAAACTGGCTGAGCATCTGGACGCTGAGTCAGCAGCGCATTTTGCCTCGCTGCAGCAGCGTTTAACCGCAGCGGGTATTGAGTTTGTGATTAATCCACGACTGGTGCGCGGCCTGGATTATTACAACAAAACCGTATTTGAATGGGTCACCACTGAGCTTGGTGCCCAGGGCACCGTCTGTGCCGGTGGTCGTTATGATGGTTTGGTTGAGCAGCTCGGTGGCAAGACGACCCCTGCGGTTGGCTTTGCGATGGGGCTGGAACGCTTAATCCTGTTACTGCAAAGTTTAAACCTGGCACCGGATTTACCGGCGCAAGCGGATATTTATCTGCTGGCAGTGGGGGAAACTGCGGAACTTGCCGCCATAAGTGTTGCCGAAAGGCTGCGTAGCGAGTTACCGGCAAAACGTGTTATCTTGCACTGCGGTGGCGGTAACCTGAAAAAACAATTTAAAAAAGCAGATAAGTCAGGCGCAGCCATAGCGCTGATTTTAGGCGAAGAAGAACTGGCGCGGCAGGAAATTACCATCAAATGGTTGCGCGAAGAGAAGCCACAACAAACGCTAAAGCTGAGCGAGCTCGCTCAGCAGCTGGCCTGAAAGTATACGGAGTAGTTAGGTGGAAATTTATAATAGCGAAGAACAACAGGTTGAGGCCATTAAACGCTTTTGGAATGAGTACGGCAAAGCCATTGTCGGCGGCGTCGTTATTGGCTTAGCCACCCTCTATGGCTGGCGCTATTATCAGGCGGAGCAACGTGCCAGTGCAGAAGCCTTATCCAGCAGTTATAGCCAGCTAGTGCAACAGCAGGGCGGCGACGACGAATGGATCGCTCAGGCGCAAAGCTTTATTACCGCTCAGGGCTCCAACAATTATGCTATTTTCGCCGCCTTACTGACCGCCAGAGAAGCGGTCAATAAAGGGGATTTAGCCCTGGCTGTACAACAGCTGAGCTGGGTGCAACAACAAACTAAAGACGCTGGGGTAAAAGCCATTGCCCAGTTACGGTTAGCCCGGGTACAGCGTGAAATCGGTGATCTGGCGGCTGCTCTGGTCACCGTTAATCAGCCGGTACCGGAAAGCTTTGCTGCACAACAAGCCGAGTTAAAAGGCGATATTCTGCAGCAAAGTGGCGATTTGGCTGGCGCTAAAGCGGCTTACCAGCTGGCGCTGAGCAAAGCACCGCAAAATACGCAGTTGGTACAAATTAAGCTGGATGAGCTGGCGCACGTTGCTGTGACGAATTAAGGGGCCGGCATGAGATTTTCAGTTAAACAGGCCGCGGTCGTATTGATGACCCTAACGCTGGCTGCCTGCTCCAGTAAAGAGAAGCTGGTATTACCAGAAGTACAAAATCAGATCAGTCCGAAAAAAGTCTGGAGTGCTCAGGTTGGTAAGGGCGTAGCGCATTATGAATCAGGCTTAAGGCCACTAATTCATGCTGATCGGGTCTATATGGCCAGCCGCGAAGGTATGGTGATGGCGTTTGAGCTGAGCTCAGGCAAACGGCTGTGGACCTATGACCTGCGTAAAGACGACACCCTATCGACAATCCAGAAGCTACGTCAGCGTTTCTCGTCCGACAATGCCCGCATTGCCGGTGGCATTAGCCAGGGCTTCGGTAATATCTATTTTGGTACCGAAAATGGCGAAGTCGTTGCACTGAATGCCGAAACAGGTCAGTTAAGCTGGCGGGTACAGGTTCCGGGAGAGGTGCTGGTTAGCCCTGCCGTCGGTGATGGCTTTGTGGTCGCAAAATTAGGCACTGGCGCCTTGGTTGGTCTAAGCTCAGACAATGGTGAACAGCGCTGGATTTTCGAGAACGAGCAGCCGCCACTGACGCTGCGTGGTACAGGTGAGCCGGTGATTGAAAGCGGTGGCGTGGTCTATGGTACGGCCAGTGGTCGGGTTGGTGTGTTAGTTGTCGATCGCGGCTTTCAGGCCTGGGAAGAAAATATTGCTACGCCCAAAGGCAGTACCGATCTGTCACGGCTGGTCGATGTCGATGCCAAGCCGATAGTGGTCGCGGGAACCATCTATACCATCGCCTTTAATGGTGAATTGCATGCGCTGGAACTGCGCACTGGCCAGCAACTGTGGAAGCGTGATTACGCCAGTTTCCGCAATATGACAGTGCAAGGCACAGTGTTGTATCTGGTGGACTCAGTCGGACGGATCTATGCCATCGATCGGCGCAATGGTACTGAGCTGTGGAGCCAAACCGGTTTACACCGCCATTTCCTGACCGGACCGGCCGTGTACAAAGACTACCTGGTGGTGGGTGACAATAAAGGTAACTTACATTGGCTGGATCGTAACAGCGGTGATTTTGTTGCCAGGCAGAGTTTTGACAGCTCCGGCTTTTTCCGTGAGCCGGTCAGCAATAACGAGGTGCTGGTGATCAGTACCCGCGATGGCGAGCTGACCGTACTGCAAACGCCTTAAAACAGGCGGGTTGCGCTTTTAAACTGAAAACAGGCCTGAGTCAGGCCTGTTTTGTTATTTTTTGAGGTTGACACCATGTTACCTGTAGTGGCCCTGGTAGGGCGAGCCAATGTTGGCAAATCGACGTTATTTAACCGCCTGACCCGCACCCGGGATGCCCTGGTGGCGGATTTTCCGGGGCTGACCCGCGATCGTAAATACGGTTCGGTAAAGTTTGAAGGCATGGAGTTTATCGTGGTCGATACCGGTGGTATCGATGGCAATGAGCAAGGCATCGAAGTGGAGATGGCTGAGCAGTCATTAAAAGCCATTGCCGAAGCGGATGTGGTGCTGTTTATGGTTGACGCCCGTGCCGGTGCCACTGTTGGTGATACGGCTATCGCGGCGCATATTCGTAAGGTCGAAAAGCCGGTATTTCTGGTCGCCAATAAAACCGATGGCCTGGATGCCGACACCGCAATAGCAGATTTTTATAGTTTGGGTATGGGTGAGGTCTATCCAATTGCGGCGGCGCACGGTCGCGGTGTCACCTCGTTACTGCAACTGGCGTTACTGCCGTTCTTACAGCAGCAACTGCCCGCGGCAGTTGAGGGCGAAGCCGAGGAAGACGCTGAGTTTGCAGAATCGGCCGATTTTAAAGAGATGACAGAGGAAGAGGCCGAGGCCGAAGCGGCGCGCTTGCGTTCCGAGCATATTAAACTGGCGATTGTGGGCCGGCCTAATGTCGGCAAATCGACGCTGACTAACCGCATCCTCGGTGAAGAGCGGGTCGTGGTCTATGATATGCCCGGCACCACCCGCGATTCGATTTATATTCCGATGCAGCGCAATGACCGCAACTACACCTTGATTGATACTGCTGGCGTACGTCGTCGCGGCAAGATCGATGATATGGTAGAAAAGTTCTCCGTGGTGAAAACCCTGCAGGCGATTGAAGATGCCAATGTGGTGGTATTAGTGCTGGATGCGCGGCAGGGCATTTCCGATCAGGATTTAAGCATCCTCGGCTTTGTGCTTAATGCTGGTCGTTCCTTAGTGTTGGCAGTCAATAAATGGGACGGCCTGAACGACAGCGTGAAAGATGAGATTAAGCGTGAATTGGACCGCCGCCTGGGCTTTATCGACTTTGCCCGGCTGCACTTTATCTCGGCCTTGCATGGCTCGGGTGTCGGCAATCTGTTTGAGTCGGTGGAGGAGGCGTTTGATTCTGCCACCAAACGGGTCAGTACCTCGCTACTGACGCGGATTATGAAAATGGCGCAGGAAGATCACCAGCCGCCAATGGTTGCCGGACGGCGGGTGAAGTTAAAGTATGCCCATGCCGGTGGTTATAACCCGCCTATTATCGTGATTCACGGTAACCAGGTAAAAGATCTGCCGGATTCCTATAAGCGCTATCTGATGAACTATTATCGCAAGGCGTTGCAGATGATGGGCACGCCAATTCGCATTGAATTCCGCGAAGGCGAAAACCCCTTTACGCCAACCAAGAAAAATACGGAAACGGCTCTGCAGAAGTATAAGCGTGAGCGGCTGTTAAAAGCGCGGCAAAAACTGGCACAGAAGAACTAAGGATCACCCGATGAAATTTCGTTTTCCGGTCATTGTAATAGATGAAGACTTCCGCTCTGAGAATATCTCTGGCTCAGGGATCCGTGATCTGGCAGAAGCCATCGGCAGCCATGGCTTTGAAGTCATAGGCTACACCAGCTATGTCGATCTGACCGCCTTTGCCCAGCAAGCCAGCCGGGCCTCGTGTTTTATTTTGTCGATTGATGATGAAGAGTTTGGCAGCGGCAGTGAGCAGGAAGTGAATGTGGCACTGGCTGAGCTACGCGCCTTTGTGAAGGAAGTGCGCAAACGCAATGCCGATATTCCAATCTTCCTGTATGGCGAAACCCGCACCAGCCGGCATATCCCGAACGATATTTTGCGTGAACTGCACGGCTTTATTCATATGTTTGAAGACACGCCGGAGTTTGTGGCACGGCATATTATCCGCGAAGCGCGTAAATATCTGGATGCATTAGCGCCACCGTTTTTTACTGCGCTGATGGATTATGCCCAGGATAGCTCTTACTCCTGGCACTGCCCGGGACACTCCGGTGGCGTGGCCTTTTTAAAGAGCCCGGTGGGGCAAATGTTCCACCAGTTCTTTGGTGAGAATATGCTGCGCGCCGATGTCTGTAACTCGGTGGATGAGCTGGGGCAGCTGTTGGACCATACTGGCCCGGTAGCAGAGAGCGAAGCCAATGCGGCGCGGATCTTTAATGCCGATCACCTGT
Organism: Alishewanella sp.; assembly: GCA_036759505.1. GTDB lineage: Bacteria > Pseudomonadota > Gammaproteobacteria > Enterobacterales > Alteromonadaceae > Alishewanella. The sequence continues at coordinate 59,118 of DAIOUM010000006.1, forward strand.
TCTTTGTCACCAACGGTACCTCCACCTCGAATAAGATGGTCTGGCACTCCGTGGTGGCGCCGGGTGATATCGTAGTGGTTGACCGTAACTGTCATAAATCCATTCTGCACTCGATTATTATGACCGGTGCGATCCCGGTATTTTTAATGCCGACCCGCAACCATTACGGCATTATCGGGCCGATCCCGAAAAGTGAGTTCTCGCCCGAAGCCATTGCAAAGAAGATTGAGGCTAATCCCTTTGCCCGCAATGCGAAAAATAAAAAGCCACGCATTCTAACTATTACCCAGAGTACCTATGACGGTATTCTGTATAACGTGGAAGAGATTAAGCAGGAGCTGGGCTCGACCATCGATACGCTGCATTTTGATGAAGCCTGGCTGCCACATGCCAGCTTCCACGAGTTCTACCACAATATGCATGCCATCGGTAAAGATCGGCCGCGGTCAGAAGATACGCTGGTGTTTGCTACCCAGTCGACGCATAAACTGCTGGCCGGTTTATCGCAGGCATCACAAATTCTGGTGCAAAATGCCGAAAAGCGCAGCTTAGATACCCATCGCTTTAACGAGTCTTACCTGATGCACAGCTCTACCAGCCCGCAATATGCAATTATTGCCAGCTGTGACGTAGCCGCAGCGATGATGGAGCCACCGGGTGGTACGGCGCTGGTAGAAGAGAGCTTACTGGAAGCGATCGATTTTCGCCGTGCCATGCGCAAAGTGGATGCCGAGTTTGGTGAGGATGACTGGTGGTTTAAAGTCTGGGGCCCGGATCGTTTGCCGGAAGAGGGCATCGGTAACCGCGAGAAGTGGGTGCTGCACGCGCAGGACAGCTGGCACGGCTTTGGCGAGATTGAATCGGGCTTTAATATGCTGGATCCGATCAAGGCCACCATCATTACGCCGGGCATGAACCTGCATGGTCAGTTTGATGAAACCGGTATTCCGGCCGCTATCGTCAGCAAGTACCTGGCCGAACACGGTATTATTATTGAGAAAACCGGCCTCTATTCGTTCTTTATTATGTTTACTATCGGTATTACCAAGGGGCGCTGGAACTCGATGGTGACCGAGCTGCAGCAGTTTAAAGACGACTATGACCAGAACCTGCCGATGTGGCGGGTGATGCCGGAATTCGCCGCCAAGAACCCGCGCTATGAGAAAGTTGGCCTGCGTGATCTGTGTCAGCGCATCCACAATATGTACCGTAAGTACGATGTGGCTAAGGTCACGACTGAGATGTATCTGTCGAATATCGAAACCGCGATGACGCCAGCCGATGCCTGGGCCAAGATGGCACACCGCGAAATTGAGCGGGTGTCGATTGATGATATCGAAGGCCGGGTTACTGCTATGCTGGTAACGCCTTATCCACCGGGTATTCCACTGATGGTACCGGGCGAGCGCTTTAATAAAACCATTATCAACTATCTGAAATTCACCCGCGCCTTTAACAGCGAGTTCCCGGGCTTTGAAACCGACGTGCACGGTTTAGTACGGGAAACGGTTGACGGTGAAGTGAAGTATTTTATTGATGTGGTGCTAGAGTAAAGTCGTGGCGAACTGTTGCATCCGGCAACAGTTCGCCTATGCTGCAAGGACGCAACAGTGGCAATTTTGCCCGGCCATCGCTAACAGGGACAGATGCATTGAGTAGCTCACCCCCGCTGAATAAAACCCAGGCACAAGAGCGTGTCGACCAAATTCTGGCGTTTCGCGCCGAGCAACAACTGCTGGCCGAACAAGGCTTATTACCGCCCGAGCTGCAGGCCGGCAAGGTGCGCGACTATCACGATGCGTTGTTACAGCAGTTTCAGCATAGCCTGAATATCGATCTGAATACTAAGGCCCGGCATCTTTCGCTGGGCATGCAAATCGTTTCTTTCTTGGGTGCACTGGCGTTGGCTGCCAGTTTGTTTTTTCTGTTCTATCAGTATTGGGGTTTCTTTGGTACCGCAGCCCAGGTCGGACTCTTAATCAGTGCGCCGCTGTTAAGCCTGGGTCTGGTTGGGTGGCTCATGCGTATCGATGCCAGCGGTTACTATGCCAAGCTGGCGGCTCTGGTGTCCTTCGCTGCCTGGGTGCTGAATATCGTGATGCTGGGCAGTATTTTTAATTTGCCGGCATCGCCAAATGCCTTTGCCGTCTTTGCGCTCTATGCCTTTACGCTGGCGTATTTACTGAACCTGCGGTTATTGTTAGCTGTGGGTATGCTCTGTAGTTATATTTTTCTTGGCGCCCGCTTTGGTAGCTGGATGGGCAGTTACTGGGTGTCGACCGGCGAATATCCGGAACATTTTCTGCTAACCAGCCTGTTGTTCTTTTTATTACCCCTTAAATTTAAGCAGCAGCACTACGATGGTTTTGCTGCCATTTATCAGATCCTCGCGGCAGTAGTGTTCTTTATCGCGATACTGATCCTGGCGAACTGGGGCAGTGTCAGTTATTTACCCTGGTCGCATAGCGTCATTGAAGGGCTGTATCAGGTGCTGGGTTTTGTCTGTAGCGCCTTGCTGGTGCTGTACGGTATCCGGCAACAGGCGGCAAAGTTAATGCTCACCGGTAATGTGTTCTTTGCGTTGTTCCTGTATACCAAGTTTTTTGACTGGTGGTGGGACTGGTTACCGAAGTACCTGTTCTTTTTCCTGTTGGGGCTGACGGCCATTCTGGCACTGTTAATCTTTAACCGGTTACGCCTGGTGGTTCAAACCGCAGCCAAGCCAGATGAGGTGGCCCATGTCTAAGCCTGGGGCAAAAAAGCTGCTACTGTTAGCTGTGATAACCGTCCTGGGCGTCAACGCCTTTATCCTTGGCAAAGTCTGGCTAAACCGCAGTCTGGTTGTGGCTGAGCTGACGCTGAGTGAGCGGGAGCTAGGTTTGCCATACCACTGGGGTATGGCTAAAGAAGATTCATCATTACGTCTAAATATCGCCTGGACCACACCCGGGCCTATGCCAAGCGAGGATGAATGGCAATATTTGTCTCGGCAGCAACAACGTATCCTAAGGTTGCAGCAGCCGCAGTTTGCCAGTTTTCGTTTCGGTAGCTGTACGGAAGGCTATCAGCGGCAACAGCGCTCAGGTTGGGTACTGCTGGAGTTTAATGGTCAGAGTTATCAGGATTACCTGAGACAAGCAGAACAATATTATGCTGCGTTACAGCAACGGCTGGCAGCAGAAGCGGCTGCTGAGTTAAATACGGGCTTGGCACAGGACAGGCTGCAAGAAGCAGCAAAACGCCGGCATGAACAGCAACAACGTGCTGAAGAGCAATGGCGAGCAGCGCGGGAGGAGGCAACCCGGCTGTTTGTGATTGATGCCGCCGCTGATCGCAACTTATTACAGCAAACACTGGCAAAACATAGTGGGCCTACTGCCGGTCAGCTATTGATAGTGCCTGCAGATATTCAGCTTAGCTATACCTGGTGTCAGGACGATAAAACAGCAAAACAGCCCGAGGTAATGGTAAACCGCTTGGCGGTGGAGTCGTTATATGTGGCTAAGCCTTATGCGCAACACTTGCCACAGGATGCCAATCGTCAACAGAAAATCCGCTTTCAGGCTCAGCTGCGCTATGGCCGTTTTGCCGAGCCCTGGCTAAGTGCGCTGACGCTCAGCGGGACTGAGCCTTAAGCTATTGGCTGCTGCGGTAAATCTAACAGCAGCTGCTCCAGCTTAAACACATGTTCATCCTGTTCGTTAAGCTGGCGCAGTGCCTGTGCCAGCTGCAGCAAATACTCGCTATTCGGGCCGCTTGGGCCATGGCTTGTGGCGATTTGCCGGGCAATCACCGCTTCCGGTGCCGGACCCAAATAGGCGGCATTATCCGGATTGGCAATATAGACCACGCCTTGCTCGATGCCTGAGCTATCCGCTGTGGAGTGGGGACCTGCGTTATCCAGCCAGTGTAGTTCGGTAAAAAAGCGCAGATAGCCGTTTTTCTCCCGTTGATCTAAATGGGCAAAGGTATCCGGTGTTACCTGATACGCCATACCGACACAGCGCTTACCGGCCGCTTCCACCAGAGTAACAACCCGGCCCGGTGCCTCTGGCGTACCACGGTGATCGTGCGAACCTTGCCAGAAGCGGCGCTGCCAGCCATAAATACAGGCCGGCCGGCAAGCGAGATAGGGAAAATCCGCTTTATAGATTAAAGAACCATAACCGAACAGCCATACCGTATTCAGATGATCTAAGGGTTGGCGTTGTTGGTT
>DAIOUM010000007.1:0-37714 GCA_036759505.1 Alishewanella sp.
AACGGTCTCAGAAAAAAGTACATCCGCCATCCCGCTTACTACGGATGTACCCTTAAATTTTCATCTGAGACAGGTTTTAAACATCTGTCGTAGCCCGATAGAAGTGGTGAATTTATTATGAACTTAAAAGATAAAACAATAGTAATTACCGGTGGCGCCCAGGGTTTAGGCCTGGAAATGGCGCGGATGTGTGCTGCAGAGGGTGCCAAACTGGCGTTACTGGATATGAACCCGGAGCAGCTGGCAGCGGCGAAGGCGGAGCTGTCAGCGCAAACCCAGGTGGCAGTCTACGTTGCTAACGTGGCGGATGAGGCGCAGGTCGAAGCCACTTTTGCCCAAATCGATGCCGATTTTAACGGCATTGATGGCCTGATTAACAACGCCGGTATTTTACGCGATGGCTTGCTGCTGAAAGTTAAAGACGGTGAACTGGTTGCCAAGATGCCATTACAACAGTTCCAATCGGTCATTGATGTTAACCTGACCGGTGTATTCCTGTGTGGCCGTGAAGCCGCGGCACTGATGGTTAAACACGGTCGTAAGGGTGTCATTATCAATATGTCGAGCGTGGCCCGTGCCGGTAATATGGGGCAAACGAACTATGCTGCCTCTAAAGCCGGGGTCGTGGCGATGACTGTGACCTGGGCACGTGAATTAGGCCGTTATGGCATCCGCGTGGGCGCTATTGCGCCTGGCGTGATCCGCACCGCCATGACCGATGCCATGAAGCCTGAAGCGCGCGAGCGCCTGGAAAAAATGAAACCGGTTGGCCGTTTAGGTGAAGCTGCAGAGATTGCGCATACAGCTAAGTATATCTTTGAAAACGATTTCTTTACCGGCCGGGTGGTAGAAATTGATGGTGGTATCAGTTTCTAAACCGTTGTTTTCTCTTTGCTATAGAAAAGGCGCTGCGGCGCCTTTTTTAATTGCATTATTGAGTTGCAGTATTTATATTGAGATTTAATATTTTGTGGTGCAATAACGCATCACTTTTGCACCAGGGGCGCGCAATGACGAGACAGAGTGTAACACTTAGCCAAGCGAACGAGCAGTGGCTACAAGAAAAGGTGCAGAATGCTCATGAATACAACAGTAAAAGTGAGCTGATCAACGAGTTAATCCGCAACGCGAGGCGAGCTGATGCCATCAATCAAAAACTCGCGGCAGCAGAAGCGGCCGGCTTTACTGATAAAAGTGCGGAGCAAATACTTGCAGAGTTTAAAAAAAAGCTGCTGATTAATGACTGAGTTTTATCAATATCGCTTATCAGAATTAGCAGTCGCTGATTTAGAACGGATCTATGCTTTCGGGATTTGCAACTATGATATTTCGCAAGCGGATCTTTATTATTATGAATTTTTTCAGATGTTTCAGAAAATAGCAGAAAATCCTTTTTTATTTCAAACGATTGATCACATAAGACCAGGATATAGACGCTGTCTTTGTGGTCGTGACCATATTTATTTTCGTATTAATGGGCAAATAATTGAAATTATGGCAATAATAGGTTCTCAATCATTAGAGTTATGGCTACCTTAACCGGCGTACGGAGTTTATATGCGAGCTATCTTTATAACCTTGTTATTATTAATGTCCTCTACTGCTTATGCTGATGATAGGGCCGATCTGACTGCTTTACTGGCCGAATTTCTGGATGGCGCGACCCGTAATGACCCTGCGGTACACGATAAGTATTGGGCGGAAGAACTCATTTATACCAGTTCGGCCGGGCGGCGTTTTGGCAAAGCCGAGTTAATGCAAGGGGTTAATAGTCGTGGTGAGCTGCCAGCGGCTGAGATTAACATGCGTTACAGCAGTGAAGATCTGCAGATCCTGCAATATGGCGATACTGCAGTGGTCGCTTTTACCCTGGTTGGTACCTCAGCGCAGGAAACCTTACGTTTTTTAAATAGCGGCACCTTCGTCAAACGTAATGGTAAATGGCAGGCAGTAAACTGGCAGGCCACCCGTAAGCTGGATTAAATAAAGTTTTGCCAGGCGGCGATCTGAGTAAAAATTCTGAGCGTAAGCTAAGCTAGACTAACGAGCTGTCTAGCAAAGTAGGAGCTAATTATGCCTTATCATCGCGCAGAGCATCTTAATCATCAGGATGTACGGATTGACGAGCTGGTGGTGCATTCTTACGAAATGGGGGTCTATCTGGTCGAGGCCGACTACGATGGTCGCCGTGGTTTTTTGGTTAATGATGACAATCATCCACAGCGGTTTCACAGTGTGGAGCAGGTTAAGCAATCGCTGAGTGATTGTACCGTGCGCCAGGCCTGGTTGGTGCATCAGTCGGCCTACGACGAGATGTGTGGTGGCCCGGAAAAGACTGACAACACTTTAAAAGTGCCGCTTTGGGTCTGAGTGGCTCCAGCTGGACTAATACCGGTTAGATGAAGCTGTTTATTTCAGCACAGGCCGGGCGCTACTGGCGCCATGCCTGTGCTGAGTGTTTAATTGCTTAGATGACTTGCGCCAGACGCTGCCACATTTTCTGGTTACGCTGTTTTAGCGTAGCCGCCCGCTCTGCCACCACTGCAGCTAAGGCATCTTTTTCGTGCAGTAGCTGCGCTAAGGCATCTAATAAGCTTTGCTCTGACAGTTCAGCAACACAAAAATCACCCATGCCAAAATCACTCATCATCGCATGATATTTATGGCTCCAGCTGGTAGCGATACAGGGGACACCCTGGCTTAGTGCATTTACTGCACCGTGAAAACGTGAACTGACCGCCAGCTCCGCCTTACCAATAAAATATTTTACCGCCAGCGGATCTTCGATTTGTACCAGGCCGCAGGGCGAACGGGCGGCGATTTCGGCGCATAGCTCAGCATCTTCCTTACCTTCGTGGTTGACCAGCACCGGCTGAATGCCCAATGCCGTCAGATAATCGGCCGCAGCAGCGAAAGCCGCAACATAGTCGCTGCGCATCGCTTCGGCATTGGCATGATTAAACTTGGAGACGACCTTGGAATTTGGGATCAGCGCTGCGAAAGGCACATTCAGCTGTGGCACCTCAGCATTGGCTTCCGCGCTTAAACCGACGGTAAAGTCCGGGGTTAACACCACATGCTCTGGCAGGACATCGACACAGCTTTGTAAATGTTGCAGTGAGACCGGATCACGGACAAAAATCAGCCGTGCGTGCTGAATAATATCGCGCATTGCCGCTTTACTCTCCTTAGAGCTAAAGGGGCCAAAGGCTTGCGGCATAAAGACAAAGGGTTTACCGGCTTTGCTAAAACGCACCACTTCTTTGGCGGTATTCTGCAAGAAAGTCAGCGGCCACTGGTCACCATAAGCAAAGCCACTGGCCTCCAGAATCAGATCGACATCGCGCTCGGTAACCATACCGTAACGTTTAAATAAACGTAGTAAAGGCCCGGGTAGTTTGCCCAGAACACCGGTGAGATCCAGGCCTTTGCGCCGGAATGAGAGTTTTTGCCAGGCGCCATGGCGGGCACGCTCCGGGTAAGGCAGATTGGGGCCGGGAGACAGCACCAGCTCAAAGGATTTATTCAGTTTTTTCAGGCCCTGTAAACAGGCCAATAGCATCAGATAGGCGCCTTTGTTACGGAATTGCACGCCTTTAATTTCGACAAAATAGGGTTTAGTCATAAGGTTTCCTTGATCAGGCTTTTACCCGCAGCAGTTGCCAGAACTGTTCGCGGGTGCGCTTGGCGAAAAATAAAAAGAAGAAAGAGGCATAGGCATAAGAAATCAGCGTCGCCCAGGCGGCACCGACAATGCCGTACTGAGGGATTAGCCATAAATTCAGCCCGACATTTAAAAGCGCGCCCATACCATGGCTAAACAGTGATAGCGGCTCTTGTTCGGTGATCACCAGGTGCTGGCCAATCAGATAACGGACAAAGATAAAACAGCCGGACCAGATATGAATTTGTAATACGGTTACTGCGGCGCTAAAGGCTTCACCAAATAATAGCACCACTATCCAATCTGCTGTCAGGCTCATCACCACCGCGATCGCCAGGGCAGCACTAAAAAACAGCAGCGCAAAACGGCGTAGCTTGATTAAATAACCGTCCCAGCTTTTTTCATAGGCTTTTAGCATATCCGGGTAATAGCGCACGGCCAGCGTGGCCGGAAACACATACCACAGCTCCGACAAACGGCTGGCCGCGGCATAGATACCGGCTTGCTCAGTGCCGGCCATTGCACCCAGCATCACAATATCAATTTTCAGATAGATAACAGAGACAATGCCGGATAACCACAGCCAGGATGAGCGTTGTAACAACTGCTTGCCATAGGCCAGGCTAAAGTATTTTGGGTGATAGCCCGGCCAGCGCTGTTGCTCTTCTTTAAAAGGCCGGTGTCTCTGGCGATAGATCCAATACTGGGCCAGCGCGACAATCAAAAACTCGCCGGCGTAAATCAGCAATAAACTGGCAATACCGAAGCCCTGATAGAGCAAAACCAGTTTTAAGCCAAAACTTACCAGTGAAATTATCGATTTAACATAGGCTGGGGTGCGGAAAGTTCCCTGATAATTCAGATAAAATTCAAACAACAGAAAGCCAAAAAACGCCTGCAACATAAACAGCAGCGGTATGGTATAGCTTAAATGGCCGCTAAAGAGTTCGCCATTAAGCAGGTAGAATAGTGCCAGCATCAGGGCGCCGCCGACTAGCCCCAGCCCCAGCCGGATACTGACGGCGGTGTAGAGCATCGTCATGGCTTGCTGACCGCTATCTAGCTTAACCATTTGCCGCACGACCAGATTATTTAGTCCCATGCTGGTTAGCGGCACTAAAAAGGCACTCCACGCCATCACGATAGAGTATATACCCAGCTCACTGGCACCCAGCATGCGGGCGACAAAGATCGTCAGTACTGCACCGGCACTGAGTTTAACCAGCTTGTCACCCAGCATCGCCGTAGCGCGGGCCAGTAAGATTTTTTTAAGCAGTTTCAACCTTTGGCTCCCTGTAAACGGCGGCGTAGCGCCGATAGAATGCGCCAGACATTCTGCAATAGCTGGATATAACCGGCGAATAGCAGCAAAAATAGCAACAACATAATGCCCTCCGGGATCAGCAGATACTCACCGATAATGCCGATACAGGCAAAGATACAAGCCAGAGCGGTAATCAGCGTTAACGATTCGCGGGAGTTCAGGCCCAGACGCAGCGAGATATGGTGTAAGTGTTCGCGATCGGCCTGAAAGGGGGACTGGCCTTTGCGGATCCGTCGCACCATAATAGCGACCATATCCATCAGCGGTATGGCAATTAACCACAGTGCAGTAACGGGCCGGAAACTGGCACTTTCACTCTGGGTGCCGACGATCAGCAGCCAGATCACAGAAAAACCAATTAACATGCTGCCGGCATCGCCCATAAAGATCTTTTTACCGGGCACCAGCTGTAAATTAAACGCCAGATACGGCAGCATAGCGCAGATCAGTACCATCGGTAGCAGCGCCTGTTCAACCTGACCCCACAACAACATAAAGCCGGCAATGGCAACAAAACTAACCAGACTGAGCATGCCGGCTAAGCCATCGATACCGTCAGTCATATTAAAGGCGTTAATGGCGGCTATCACCGCAATCAGGGTGACAGGGATACCGAGAAAACCGAGCCTGACATCGCCATAACCAAATAAATTACCCAGATTTGCCAGGTGCAGATCGAGTACATAGACCATGGCTGCACTCAGCAGTAACTGCACCGCCAGGCGTAATTTCACACTTAGATCCAGATAATCATCAAAGGCGCCGAGGATCACCAGCGCACCGGCAAGTGTCAGGTAGTAGCCGGCATGTAAGTCCGCAACCGGAAACAAGACAAAGCCAAGCAGCATGCCGGTAAATACCGATAAGCCGCCGATCAGCGGAATGGCGCCCTGATGTTGCTTACGGCCACGCGGAATATCGACCAGACCAATACGTTGCGATAACGGATAAAAACTTAAAATGGCAAGCAGGCAACCGGCAAACGCCGTTATCATCAATAGAAGCTGAGTTGTCATAGTGGTTTCTTTTTCATCATCTTTTTATTCAGCTGGCTGTCAGCAGCACTCTGGTGTAATGATACTGCTTAGTGCGACAATAAACGACTAGCTGGCCGCGGTCCTGACAAATAAATTAACGGAACCGGCAATTATCCGTCTTCTCAGGAGTAAAGCACAGGGTGACTGCAACACAACCCCGGGTCCTCGTGATCACTAATATGGGTCCTAAACCCTCATCACCGTTTCAGGGCAACTTTGTGCGCGCCCAGGTCACGGCATTACAGGCTCAGGGTCTGCAGCCTGCCTATCATTATATGCGCTGGCACCGTGACTCTTGGCTGAACAGGTTATTGAAGTATCCGGTTTTTTTCCTCGATTTTTGCCGGCGTTTTCTGTTTAGCCGCCAAGGCTATCAGATATTGCACGTCCATTTCTTTTATCCGACAATCTGGCTAGCGCTGGTATACCGTTGGTTACGCAATCCGCAGGCGAAAATTGTCGTCACCTGCCACGGCTCAGATATCTATCATTATCAGCCACCCGGGCGCCTGTATCGCTGGTGCGCGCGGCAGGTGGATAGCTGGATCTTTAGTAGTGAGGCGCTGGCGCAACAATTTTTTATGCAGCCAGAGCGGGCGCAGGTGTTGGCGGCTGGTATTGATAACCGCTATGCTAGCGCGACCTGGCACAGCAAAGCCGATAAAGATATTGATCTGCTCTATGTTGGTACACTGGACCAGAATAAAGGGATGGATCGCTTACTGGCTATGTTGCCACAGCTGCAAGCCTGGCGCGTGGTGATCGCCGGTTCAGGGCCCTGGCAGGCAGCACTGGCACAAGCCACTGCCGCCTATCCCAATATCACCTTGCTTGGCCCACAAAGCGGTGCGGATTTGCTGGCGCTGTATCAGCGCGCCCGTTGCTTTATCAGTTTATCGCGCAAAGAATCTTTTGGTCTGGTAATGGCTGAGGCGATGGCGTGTTATACGCCTGTTGTGGCGACCGATACTGATGGTGCCAGGGCGCAAATACGGCAGGGCGTCACCGGTTATGCTGTGTCACAACAGGATGAAGCCTTATGCCAGCGGCAGTTGCTGGCTGCGATCAGGCAATTACTGGCGCTGGATGAGACCGCCTACCGGCAGTTGCAACAGCAGGGCCGGATGCAGGCTGAGCAAATCTTACTGCCCGTGATCGTGAATAAACTGTGTAAACATTATCAGGAACTTATGTTATGACGAGCACATCCTCGACTGCTATCGCTGAAGTCGGTATTGGTCCGGTTCAGGTGTCGGCCTTTGCCAATATGGCGCAATTGCTGTCCTATATTATCCGTGCTGATGGCTCCGTCTATGCCGGTTCGGCCATTGCCATTAATCCGGAGAAAATTCTGACCGCACTGGAGAACCCGCAGGTGTTAGCCGTGATCCAACAAGCCGATCTGCGCTATGCCGATGGAATTGGGGTGGTTAAAGTGATGCAAAAACGTCTGCAGCGACCGGTGGAGCGGATCCCGGGTTGTGAACTATGGCAGGCGTTGATGGTGCGGGCGGCAGAGTATCGGGTTCCCGTCTATCTGGTTGGTGCCAAGCCCGAAGTGCTGACGCAAACCCGCGATAAGTTGCAGCAGCTTGGGGTGCCGGTAGTGGGCGCGACCGATGGTTATTTTAAAGATGAAGCGCAATTGCTGCAGGCGATCAAAGCCAGTGGCGCCCGCTTTGTCAGCGTGGCGATGGGTTCGCCCAAGCAAGAGTTGCTGATCCAGCGCATCCGGGCAGTCCATCCGGATTGTTTTTATATGGGCGTCGGTGGCACCTATGACGTCTTTACCGGCAACGTAAAACGCGCTCCGGCACTCTGGTGTAAGCTTAATCTGGAATGGGCTTACCGTTTATTGGCGCAACCAAGCCGCATTGGTCGCCAATTACGCTTATTCAGGTACCTGTGGTGGGTGCTGATTGGAAAAATTTAAGGAGCAAAGGGTGAGTGCATTACCGTTAATCAGTGTCTATATGCCTACCTATAACCGGGCTGAGATGGCGTGCCGGGCTATCGACTCGGTACTGGCGCAGGATTATCCGAACTTTGAGCTGATCGTGGTGGATGATGCGTCAAAAGATCAGACCTATGAGCAGCTGAGCGAGCGTTATGCTAACGAACCGCGGGTACGGATCCTGCGGCAGGAACAGGGGCAGGGCGCCTGCGCCGCCCGTAACAGAGCCATTAATGAGGCCCGTGGCGACTTTGTCACCGGCCTGGATGATGATGATGAGTTCTTACCGCAGCGCCTCAGCAGCCTTTATGCGGCCTATGATGATCAGTTCAGCATGGTCTGTAGCGCCTATATCTGGGATTACGGTACCTTTAGCAAAACCTTGTTTGCCGATGAAGCTACGGTAAGTTTGAGTGAATTACTGGATTTACACACGCTGTCAAATCAGGCGCTGGTGCGCCGAGAGCGGATGTTAGCGCTGGGTGGTTTTGATACCGGTCTGGCGGCGTTTCAGGATTATGATATGTGGGTGCGGGTGGTCGCGGCCTATGGCCCGGCGAAGCGGATTGCCAATGCCAGCTATAAGGTGAATGTCGGGCATGAGCTCGGCCGGATCACCGATTCGCCAAAACGACTGGATGCACATCAGCAATTTGTTGCCAAACACCGGCCACTGATGAGCGAGCGTAATCTGCAGAATCAGATGTTTTACCGCTTAACGATGCAAAAGAAACCTCTGACACTGACTGAGTTTTTCCGCCAGTGTCGCTATGGCCTGTTAAATCTGAAATGGCGTTATTTTTTAAAGCATAAGTTATCTTGGTTTAGCGCGCTCCGTTTACGGTTGATGAACAAAGGTATCCGGGGTTTGCTCAAAAAATGAACTGGCAAAACCGGCTGCTTTTCGTGTCGCCGCAACTGTTGGATCGGCTGATCCTGGTGATGGCGGCACTTTTTGTGCTGGTCGACTGGCTAAATGGCCTGTTGCGTCACAGTCTGGGCAGCCTGCTGCCGCTGTCAGCAGCATTTAAAGCCCTGTTATTGGCGCTACTGTTGTGGCGCGGCTGGCAGTTGTGTCGCAGAGAGCTGCGTTTACCTTTACTTCTGCTGGTACTGATGCTACCCGGTCCTTTGTATATCAAATGGTTGACCGGTCATCCTTATTTGCTGAGCGACCTGCAACTGATAGCCAAAGCTGGCGCCATGCTACTGGCACTGGCCTACTTTGCTGCCCGCGCGAAAACACTGCAGCAAGACTATCTGCGTTATGTAGATGCTGTGGTACTGGCAGCCTTTATGCTGTTACTGCTCAATACTGTGCTTGGTGTTGTCGGCTACGGCGGTACTGCCTATCAACCGATGGAGCAGGTAAGTCAAAAATTCCTTGGTATTAAGGGGTACTTTGTTTCTACTAACGAGCTCTCAGCCTTGTTATTAGTGTTAAGTGGCTGGTTACTTTGCCGCAGCTGGCAACGACGGCGCTGGGCCTACCCACTGATTGCGCTGGCAGCTTTCTTTATCGCGGCACTTATGCTGACCAAAACCGGTTTATTTGGCATCCTGCTGTTGGTATTGCTGACGCCCCTACTATTAATGGATAAAAGGCAGTGGCAACAGGCTAAGCCTTATCTGCTGGCCGCTGGCTTGGTATTAGTCGTACTCACCGCTTTGCTGCTCTATCATCTGACCGCCTTGCTGCAGTGGGTTGGGCTGTATGACAAGCTACAGTTTGCCTATCAACAGCGTGGACTGAGCGGCATTTTGTTATCATCGCGCGATTTTTATCTGCAACGTAACTTTGCGTTAGTTGCTGAACACTATCCGCACTGGTTACAGGTATTAGGCGTTGGTCAGGGGGGCGTACGCCTGCTATTGAAAAAGTACTTTATTGAGTTGGATTTTTTCGATCTGCTGCTGTTTTATGGGGTGGCAGGTGCTTTATTGTTCTGCTTAAGTTTTCTGCGTCTGTTTAGTTTGCTGTGGAGTCGCATGGCAAAGAGTGAGCTGGTGTTGCCGTTAGCTTTGCTCAATCTGCTGTTATTGGCAGTGGCTTTGCTAGCCGGGCATGTCCTGACCTCGGGTATGTTATGGTTGCCCTGGGCACTGATTAACGCCGCGGTACTGGTAAATCGTACGCCGTCAGTGTTAACTACAGCCATGCCGCAGACGATTGGCGGGGCGTCGACGCCAGTCGTTCAGCCAGATAGGGAGGCAAGATGAAGGATCTGTTGGAACCCTTTTTATATCCGCAAAACCTGTTGCTTTATGGCCTGCTGTTCGCGTGTCTGCTGTATCGCAAAAAAGGCCTTTGGTTGCTGTGGGGGTTTTACTATCTGGTTGGCAATACCTATATCGCCAATCACGCCCGGCTCTGGTACCAACAGGGCATTTCCAGCGTCACAGCCCCGGCCAGCCTTTATGTGGTGCTGGGTTGTGGTGGTTCAGCAACGCAGCTACCCGCCTGTGCCAGAGCCCGGATCCAGCAACTTAACGCAGAAGTCGCACAGCCGGGGCCTGTGGCGGTCTTAATCACCACCCGTTATTGCCAGCCTTATCTGGATTATCTGCAACAGCAACTCCCCGCCGTGGTTGCTGACTGCTTTGATGCCGGTGACAATACCTATCAGGAGTTTGCCAGTCTGGCGCCACGACTGGCACAGCAGCGGCAAATTCGTTTTATCACCAGTGATTTTCATAGCTGGCGCGTTAGCCGGCTGATCGCGGAATATCAGTTGGACGCCAGCATTGGTGCGGCCAGCAGCCAGACACTGAGGCCGGTAAACTGCAGTTTAAACTGCTTTTTTACCGTTAATCTGTCAAACCTGGATTTTTACAGTAAACTGACCGCAGAGTTTAGCAGTTACGCGGTGTACAAGTTAGGCGGACGCAAGCTCACTGGTGTTTGATCTGACGCCAGCTAAGCAGCGCCAGCAATACCCCACAGAGCGCACCGAGCAGGTGCGCATCGATCGCGACTTCGGCTGCGATTTGCGCCCCTAACACCGGATCAGGGCCTTGCCATTGCTCTAGCGCCAGTTTTGCACTTACTCCGATTAGAATCAGCATACCGGAGCGATAGCCCTGACGCAGATCGGCCACGGCACCATAACAGAGTAAGCCATGCAGCATGCCGGATAATCCGACATAGATGTCAATTCCGGGAGCAAGCAGTAATAAGGCCAATGCTGTGGCCAGCAGCAATAACAGGAGCTGCCAGCCTACAGCTAAACGCCTCGGCAACCGGCCGTGTAGTATCATCAAAACCGCTAACCCTGCCAAATTCATCAGCAAATGATAAACATTACTATGCAGTAGTTGACCACTCAGCAGGCGCCAGAGCTCGCCGTGCCAGATCTTTGTTTGGTTGTATTCTAATGCGTGTTGCCAGGCTGGAGGCAATAAAAACAGCAAAACACAGCAGCTGGCCAACAACAGATAGGGTAGATCAGACTTTAGCTTTAGTATGGGCATCAGATGGTTGAATTTGCACTAAGAACTGGTTAGGGTGTCAGGGAGCCGTTAATTAGTAAAGTCCTGACGATGAAAAAATCCCTCACTGCTTTAAATCTGTTACTTTGGGCGCTACTTCCCGCGCTAAGTGTGGCGGTAACGCCCCAGGAAACCCGAGAGCCGGAAGCGGCTACGGGGCTGGTGCAACAGCAACTGACCCGTCATGCCAATGCGATGGTCGCTGCTGCGCATCCGCTGGCAGCGGAGGCGGGCAAGCGGATCCTGCAAGCTGGCGGTAGCGCTATTGATGCGGCCATTGCCACCCAGTTAATGCTTGGTCTGGTTGAACCGCAGAGCTCCGGGATCGGCGGTGGCGCCTTTATCCTGCATTTTCAGGCTGACAGCGGCCAGTTAACCAGCTTTGATGGCCGTGAAACGGCGCCTGCTGCCGCCGGCCCCTGGTTATTTGCCGAGCAAGGGCAAGTTCTAAGCTGGCGTGAAGCCTATGTCGGCGGTAAATCTGTTGGCGTACCGGGAGTGTTACGGGCGCTCGCTGATGCCCATCAACAGTTTGGTAAGCTGCCCTGGGCTGCGCTCTTTACCGATACCATCGCCGCGGCAGAGCAGGGCTTTATTGTTAATGAGCGGATGGCGAAACAACTGGCGCTGGGATGGAATCAGGGATTACGGCAGCTGTCACCGGCAAAAGAGTTTTATTACCCGGATAATCAGCCACTGGCTGCCGGTACCCTATTAAAAAATCCCGAGTATGCGGCCTTATTACGAAAAATTGCCAGCGAAGGTGTCAGCGCCTTTTATCAGGGCGCGAATGCCGAAGCGCTGGTGCGCACTGTCAATCAGGCTGCGGTCAATCCTGGTACTTTGACGTTACAGGATCTTGCCAATTATCAGGCCCAGCAAAAGGATGCCCTCTGCATTCCGTACCGGGTGTATCAGATCTGCTCGATGACCGCACCCAGCTCTGGTGGAGTGGCGGTACTACAAATTATGGGTATGCTGGCACAGTTTGATTTGGCAGCGCTTAAACCTAACAGTCTGGAAGCTGTGCATCTGATCAGTCAGGCATCGCGCGCCGCCTTTGCCGATCGAGATCGTTATCTGGCTGATCCGGATTTTGCGCCTGTACCGGTGGCGGGTTTGCTGGCTGCGGAATATCTGAAGCAACGCGCGGCGTTACTAACAGGTCGTGACCAGGCATTTAGCGCCGGTCAACCTGAAGGTGCCCAGCCGCTGGCCAGCAGCCAGGCAGTGGAATTTCCCAATACCAGCCATTTGTCAATTGTCGATGCTGCCGGCAATGCGGTCAGTATGACTACCAGTATTGAAAACGTCTTTGGCTCGGGCTTAATGGTGAATGGCTATTTGCTGAATAATCAGCTAACCGATTTTAGTTTAGAGCCTGTTGTTGACGGCATGCTGGTTGCTAACCGGGTCGAGGGTGGCAAGAGGCCGCGCAGTTCCATGGCGCCGGTGATGGTGTTTGATGCCGACAATCAGCTGAAACTGGTGATAGGATCGCCAGGCGGCAGCCGGATAATTAATTATGTGGCGCAAAGTCTGGTTGCGGTTTTGGATTGGCAGCTTGATGTACAACAAGCCCTGAATTTAGCCCGCTTTACCCATCGCAATGATTATCTGGCGCTGGAAGCCGGTACTGAGCTGGTAGAACTAGCGCCGGCACTGCAGGAGCTGGGTTATCAGGTACAACTGCAGGATCTGAATAGTGGTTTACACGCCATTGAGGTCAAGCCAACCCAGCTTGAAGGTGCTGCCGATCCCAGACGTGAAGGGCGGGTAGCCGGATTTTAACAAGGAATACCTTATGATACAGCAACAACAAGTGGATGCCGTACTGATCCTGAGTATGCAACGCTTTGACAAGAAAAATGCGCTGAACTTACAGATGTACCGCGAGTTATCTGCGGCTTTACAAAGTGCGGCGGCAAACCCGGCGATCAAGGTCGTGCTGCTGCAAGGCAACGAACACTGTTTTAGCAGCGGTAATGATCTGAAAGATTTTTTATCGGCCGGCGAATTAAATCGCCAGCATCCGGTGGTGGAGTTTCTGTATACCGTCGCCGCCTTTCCCAAGCCGCTGGTGGCTGCAGTAGCGGGGTTAGCGATTGGGATCGGTACCACGGTGTTACTACACTGTGATCTGGTTTACGCGGCGCCGGACTGTCGTTTTCAATTGCCCTTTACCCAGTTGGGGCTATGTCCTGAGGCAGCTTCCAGTTTGTTGTTACCACAAATCGCCGGTTACCAGCGTGCGGCACAATATTTACTGTTAGGCGAGGCTTTTAGCAGTGAGCAGGCGGCAGCCTTTGGCCTGGTAAATGAGATTGTGCCCGCCGCGCAGTTACTGGCGCATGCAGCCAGCAAAGCGCAAGCATTAGCGGCGTTACCGGCGCAGGCAGTACTGGTTAGCAAAGCGCTGTTAAAAGCCAATAGTAAACAAACAGAACACGCGATAGCGACGGAGTTGGCCGAGTTTCAGCAGCTCTTGCAAAGCGACAGTTGTCAGCAACGATTACAGGCTTTCTTCAGCAGAAAATAGACAGTGACAAGCAGACGCCGGCAGGGGGGCCGGCGCGCGGCGCTTAACGGATGCTGGTACTGAATTTATCTGCCTGCACTTCGCTGACCAACCAGCTACCGCGCTGGCGGACTAATTGTACGGTACGCACTTCCTGCACCCTTTTACCATCGAACTCACCATCCAGAATTAGCTGGATATTGGCATCGTTCTGATATTGCTCGCGCAGGTTACGGCCACTGCGGTTGACATTAATTTGCACGCTATCAAAATTCATATTGTATAAGATGCGCCCAGCTTGTCGCGCTGTACCGTAAGATGCCAGCAATTTTGCGTAATCAGCAGTCGCCATACTTTTGGCTTTGTCTAAATCCTTCGCGTTATAAATAGCGTCGAAAAAGGCTTCAGCTACGCTCTCCGGGTTGCCCTGTTGGGGGCTCAGTTGAGTCTTGCCGTCGCAACCTGATAGCAGCAAAGCAGCCAATAACAGCAGGCAATATTTTTTTAGCATTATGTGTTCACCTGTAAGGGCAAGCCTGAGCCTGCAGTTTTTCGCTAGCAAAATTGTGCGACTATTTAAGCTGGGTGTAAAGTAAAAAGGCCGCTAAGGCGGCCTTTTTACTTATGCAGGCGTTAAGCCTGCATGATTAGTAACGATGACTATGCACTAAGTTCTTGTTCACTAAACACATTTGCAAACAATGGGCTAGTCAGGTAACGCTCAGCCGCGCTGGCCAGTACTACGACAATATTCTTACCCGCGTACTCTGGTAATTCCGCCAGGCGAGCGGCGGCCACAACGGCCGCACCTGAGGAAATACCGGCCAGAATGCCTTCTTCCTTCATCAAACGGTGCGCCATGGCAATGGCGTCATCGCTGCTGACTTGCTCAACGCGGTCAATTAAATCCAGCTCTAACACCGACGGGATAAAACCGGCGCCAATGCCCTGGATTTTATGCGGACCTGGTTTTAATTCTTCACCGGCTTTGGCCTGGGTAATCACCGGCGATTCCACTGGCTCCACGGCGACACTGACCAGAGGGTGATTTTTTTCCTGTTTAAAGAACCGGCTGACTCCGGTAATAGTACCACCGGTACCGACGCCGGCGACAAAGACGTCAACCTGACCATCCAGATCATGCCAGATCTCCGGGCCTGTGGTTTCAAAGTGAATTTGTGGGTTGGCCGGGTTATCGAACTGGCCGAGGATTAAATACTTATCCGGATTAGAAGCCTGAATTTCTTTGGCTTTTTCAATAGCGCCCTTCATCCCTTTCGGGCCTTCGGTTAGCACCAGATTGGCGCCCAGTGCCTTTAACAGCTTACGGCGTTCTAAACTCATGGTCGCCGGCATGGTCAGGGTTAGTTTATAACCGCGGCTGGCGGCAACAAAGGCCAGCGCAATACCGGTATTACCCGAGGTAGGCTCTACCAGCTCTTTGTCAGCGGTTAAGATGCCACGTTTTTCGGCATCCCAAATCAGCGCCGCGCCTAAGCGGCACTTGACGCTGAAGCTGGGGTTGCGAGCTTCAATCTTGGCATAGACATTCGCGCCTTTAACCACGCGGTTTAATTTGACCAGCGGGGTGCGGCCGATCGACAATGAGTTATCTGCGTATACATTTGCCATAAAAAACTCCAGAATCAGAAGATATTGGTTATAAGAATACGCGTCTTAATAAAAAACTGAAGAAGCATTTGGCTATAAGTTATAGCGGATTGCACTTTAAGCTATGGAAGTTATAAGCTGAGGAAGTTATGTCATTTCAGAGTACTGAAAATTATATTGTCTCCGATGAACTGGCGCTGGCAGTAAATGCGGCTATGACGCTGCAAAAGCCGTTACTGTTAAAGGGCGAGCCGGGTACCGGTAAAACCCGGCTGGCGGAAGAGCTGGCCCAGAGCCTGGGCGCAGAGCTGATCCAGTGGCATATCAAGTCCACAACCAAAGCCCAGCACGGCCTCTACGAGTACGACGCAGTATCGCGGTTACGTGATAGTCAGCTCGGCAGTGACAAGGTGCATGACATTGCCAACTACATTAAGCCGGGCAAGCTGTGGCAGGCCTTTACCGCACAGCAGCGGCCGGTGTTGTTAATTGATGAGATTGATAAAGCTGACATTGAATTTCCAAACGATTTATTGCACGAGTTGGATCGGATGAGTTTCTATGTGCATGAGACCGGGCAGCAGGTCAGTGCCGCGCAGCGGCCTATTGTACTGATCACCTCAAACAACGAAAAATTGATGCCCGATGCCTTTTTGCGCCGCTGTTTTTTTCATTATATCCGCTTTCCGGATGCCGACATTCTGCGCAAGATTGTGGCAGTGCATTTCCCGCAGATCCGTCAGCAGCTGCTTAGTACTGCGCTGGACGTCTTTTTTGAACTACGCGAGCTACCGGGGCTAAAGAAAAAGCCCTCGACGTCTGAATTACTGGATTGGTTAAAACTGTTACTGGCAGAGCAGATCCCGGCTGAAGTGTTACAGCAAAAGCAACAGCAGGGCGGCCTGATGCCGATGTTTGGTGCCCTGTTAAAGAACGAGCAGGATGTGCAGCTGGTTGAAAAGCTTGCCTTTTTGGCCAAGCGGCAAGGGCGTTAAATGCTGGTCGAGTTCTTTTTTACGCTGCGCAAATATGGCCTGAAAAGCAGTATCACTGAGCTGCTGGATTTACTGCAGGCGTTGCAGCAGCAGGTGATTTTTGCCGATACCGAAGCTTTTTATCAGCTGGCCCGGCTGACACTGGTCAAAGATGAAAGCCAGTACGATAAGTTTGACCGGGCTTTTGCCGAGTATTTCGAGGGCGTCGCAGCGATAGATTTGGCCAGCCAGATCCCGGATGATTGGTTAATCCCGGATATTATTCGCCAGCTCTCGGCTGAGGATAAAGCGGCCTTGCAGGGGCTCGGTAGTTTAGAAGAGTTATTGAAGCAACTTCGCGAGCGTCTGGCTGAGCAGCAAAAGCGCCATGCCGGTGGCAATAAATGGATCGGTACCGGTGGCACCTCGCCCTTTGGCGCTTACGGCTTTAATCCGGAAGGGGTGCGGATTGGTCAACAAGGCAGTGGTGCGCGGCGCGCGGTAAAGGTGTGGGATAAACGCGAATTCAAAGATTTAGATAGCCAAAGCGAGTTGAATAACCGCAGTATTAAACTGGCGCTGCGTCAGCTAAGACGCTTTGCCCGCAGCGGTGCAGCGACCGAGCTGGATCTGAATGGCACCATTCAGGCTACGTCTGAGCAGGGCGGTTATCTGGATCTGCGTTTTGTACCAGAGCGGCATAATGCGGTTAAGGTGCTGATGCTGTTTGATGTCGGTGGCTCGATGGATGATTATATTGAGCTGTGTCAGCAAGTCTTTGCTGCCGTGCGCACCGAGTTTAAACATCTGGAGTTTTTTTACTTTCATAACTGTGTCTACGAAGGCGTCTGGCGCAACAATCAACGCCGCCATACCGAGCAAGTCAGTGTGCTGGATCTGATCCATACCTATGGCAGTGACTATAAACTGATTTTTGTCGGCGATGCCACTATGGGCCCCTATGAAATTGATTACCCGGGCGGCAGCGTCGAACATTGGAATCAGGAGCCGGGCCGGCTTTGGTTAGAGCGGCTGCTGGCACAGTATCCAAAAGCGGTCTGGCTAAACCCGCAACCTGAGCAGTGGTGGCGGCATTATCAGTCAATCAGTATTATTAAAGACATTATGCAGCAGCGGATGCAGCCGTTAACGCTGGAAGGGTTAACCCAGGCCATTAAACTTCTCAGTTAAGCGCAATGCAAAGATGCTGTAAGGATAAAACGAAGCGAGACAGATGTTGACAGTAGAATTGGCAGTAATTTTGTTAAATGCGGTGTTGTTGCTGCTGGCCTACTTCTGGTGGTATCCCAGAGTAGCCGGCGCTGATCTGCGTAAAGTGGCGGTATTTGATACCCTGATAACGCTGCTGGCGTTGCTGATTGTCGGCTCCCGCTTCTGGGGCACGGAGCAAGCCTTTGAACTCTTTGGTTTTCATACTAATTGGTTCTGGTTTACTCTGGTGACTTATCTGATCCTGGAAACGCCATTGGCCATCTGGTACGTTCGCCGCTACGGTCCGCCGCGCTAGCGGCTTATTCCGGTTCGGCTTGTTGTCTGGCGCGACGTAGCGCTGCTTCGTCACTGGCCGCCTGAATTTCACTGAGGATAGCATCAAGATCGACAGCGCCTTGCTGCTCGTTGTAGCAGCCGGTTAAGGCGTGCTCGGGGTCGAGATTGCCGGCTTCAAATAAGGCCCAGATTTCATCGGCATAGCGGGTTGCCGCCAGCTCCGGCGCGAAGCGGGCATAGTAGGCGGTAATATTGTCGACATCGCGTTTCAGCATCCAGCGCGCATTATTATTGGCCGCGGCATCCACCGCCTGGGGTAAGTCAATAATCACCGGCCCCTCGCTGCCCTGCAGTACATTAAACTCAGACAGATCGCCATGCACCAGGCCTACTGCCAACATCTGCAGTATGGCTTGCATCATCTGATGATGGTCTTGCCGTGCCTGTTCTGCCGTTAAGCTGATGTCATTTAAGCGTGGCGCGACATCACCCTCGGCATCGACCACCAGTTCCATCAGCAGCACGCCATCATAGCAACCGTAAGGCGTCGGCACCCTGACACCGGCAGCGGCCAATTTAAACAGAGCATCGACTTCAGCCGATTGCCAGCTTTCTTCAGCCTGCTCGCGGCCAAAACCTGAGCCTTTTTCCATCGCTCTGGCGCGACGCGAGTTTCTGACTTTACGGCCTTCCTGATATTGGGCGGCCTTTTTAAAGCTGCGCTGGCTTGCGTCTTTATAGACTTTGGCACAGCAGATCCGCCCGGCGCTTTGCACCACATAGACGGACGCCTCTTTGCCGCTCATTAAGGCATAATGCACTTCATCAATTAAGCCTTCCTCCAGCAGAGGGTGTAAGCGGGCTGGCGTTCTCATAATGTGGCCTTAACAGAGTGGAGGGTAGTCAGACCGGCAGCGAAGTGCGGTCTGAGCACCATTTGAGTTTTGCGCTTAGAGTTCAAGCTTAGAGTTCAAGATAGTGCGGCCAGCCCAGTAGCGGGCTTTGCAGGCCTTGTTTATGTTCGAACGCATCCAGCTTTTCCGGGCTGGCATCGGTTTGCTGCAATTTTTGATAGTCGCGGCAAAAATGTAGGGTACGCAGCAGCGCCGGAATAAAATGCTGGCCCAGATCAGCGCGGATTGCGTCGGCGTTAGCCTTGGGTAAGGCCGATAGCACTGCCTCGGTTTGTAAGCTAAGGTAGGTATCGTTAAACCAATGTTCGGCCAGACTGATTTGCCGCAGGCGTTTTTTCAAATCCTGCTTTACTTTGTCGCCGCTACACAGTGCGCGGTACAGCACGATTTCGGCCAGCACTTCTTCCAGACTAAAGTGTTCAAATTCGTCAAAAACCTGCTGCTGGTAAAAATGTTGCCGTAACAGCTGCATCGCCTGATGCCGGTGATGTTCAGTCAGGGCTTGCTGGTAAGCCTGCCAACCTGGCCAGTCTTCGGCATCCGGCGGCGAGGAGACTTGCTGTAATAGCTGTTCATCGACGTCGCCATATAGCGAGGCCTTGCCTGGTACTTTCTTGCTGACTAGGCTTAACATCGACCAGCCTTTTTGAAAGGGCTTAACCACACCCTCCGGGCTTAACAGCAGAGCTAGCGCCTGTCTGGCATCGCCATCCGACAATGCCTGTAGGCCCAGACTGGTAATTCCAATCACATCATGCGCGGCCTGTTCTAACAGATGCATCTTGTACTTATTGTAGAATTTATCTGCAAACTTCAGGCTCATCAGCACGGCTTTGCTTTTGATCTGTTGCAGCTGTTCGGCACTGAGTTGTTGCTCAGCGCGTGCTAAGGTCAGGACCTGGCTTAAAAACGGGCCGGCACCCTGCTCACGTACTACTAACTGCATTGAAAAGTCCTTTAATCCAGAAAACTGAACATATCGTCGACTTCGGCAAACTCATCTTCGACCTTGTTCTTTTCTTTCGCCTGCATCACCAGTTCAGTGGCAAACTTGCTGATGATGGCTTCCCAGCCCGATTTCTCATCGCGGATCAAGGCTTTGATCGAGGTTTCCACCTTAGGGGTCAGTTGCCGGATCAGCGCCAGTAAACTTTTCGGATCATCATAGCCAATATTGTGCGCATCTTCCGCCAGTTGCCGCTCTGTATAGCTTTCGGCTTCTTCCAGATGTTCTTCATCTTCATACAGCTTATCTTCCCAGTAGTTTTCATACTCAAGAATTTCACCGCGATAGATCTCAATAAAGGGGATTGACAGATAAAACAGACCCGCCGGATCTTCGGCTATGCATTCCAGAATTTCTGCCTGTTTTTCTTCGTTGTCCTGAGTGCGGATCAGGTAGGTCAGAAAGTCGAAAGTATGTTGCTTTAGCTCTTCGGCGTTATTTTTGATTTTCTCTTCCCAATACAGCGGTTGCTGGCAGACGATGTCGCGGATTTTCTCCGGCGTCATTAGCTCGGAAATAATCGAAGGGAACGAGAGATCATGCTGACTGTTAATTTGCGTCAGGGTCACGATATCAATTTGTTCAATGACCTCGGACAGCTGCTCATCGCTCATGGTATTGGCAATGATCTCGAAGCGTTCGCTGGCTTGCTTCGGCTCCACCAGCGCCAGTTGTTTAATTTCATCAGCCGCGATTTTAATCAGCTCAGTACTCATTATTAGCCCTCGTGCTTAAAGCGGATTTCATCGTATTGATCGTCGTAGCCTTCTTCATCGCTATCCTCTTCATCGGCATAGGGATCATCATAATCCTCAACGTCCAGCTCTGCATCATCAGCGCTATCGTCATCTGCCTGATCATGCTGGCGCGCTTTGGCAGGCAAAGGCTTATCCTGGCTAAGTAAATACAGCGCAGCGCAGGCCTCAATTAAGATGCTTTCTGAGTACGCCCGAATGGCTTTAACTAAGGCCAGATCGGCATTATTAAAGGCAACTGAGATTTTAAACTCATCCCAGGACGGCACCTTGCCGCTGCTGAGCCATTGCTGCCATTTGAGCTTAGCGGCGGGGGGGAACTGCACCCGGCCAAACAGTGCCATCGGCAGGTATTCCGGTACCGACTCCAGCATTTGGGGATCGGCCAGCAATACGGCTTTCATTTTGCTGGTAAATTGTTCCAATGCTTTCGGCTGCTCGGGATCGATATAGGAGTCCATATTTTCCCGGGCATCGGTTGTTAGCTGTTTAATTTTCGCCAGATTAAGTTTGGTCGCCATCTTGGTCTCACGCGTAATATTCGTCCCACAGCTCGCGCATTGCCGCGGCCGGGTCATTCACAATAACGTTGTTAAAGTCTTTTAAAAAGGCACTGCGCTGTTTCGGATCGGACAGCACCTCGTAAGCGGTTTTTACCTGCTGCAGCTGTGTTGCTGCACGTTGTTGTTCATCTTCCGACAAACCATGCAGTTTATCCGGATGATATTTATTGGCCAGCCGCCGGTAAGCTTTTTTGATGTCTTCGTCACTGGCATTCGTTTTTACGCCCAGGATCCGAAAATGATTTTGCATCGCTGTGGTTCCTCAGATCGCTAACGGTTAAGCGCCTTGCGTCGCTAATCTGTCGCGCAGCTATGATAAAGGGCTGATCATAGCAGATTGCACTGCTCAGCACATAGCAGGAGTTTTTTTAAATCGCCCCCTTGTTTATCGCCGGGCGCACCGTCATCATAAGTAGCATAACTGCAATCTGCTGCAGTTGTTGTCGTTGGCGGGAAGTGATGCGCTGGTTCAGTGGTTTAGCCATTTTGTTGTATCTGAGTGTATTGTGCACGCCACAAGGCTTTGTGGTGCACGATTTACGCCTGGCACCACTGGCCGAGCAGCAGCTGACAGCTGTTACCGCCAAACTGCATAGCCTAAATGAACGCACTCTTGCTGCGGATGACAATGATGACGTTGTCAGCGGTGGCGAAACCGTCGCCCCGGCTGTTACCGCACCGCCGGTAGTCAGTGCCTTACCTACTTTTGCTGCTGCCGGATTTTATCGGTATTTTAGCGCCCGTGCCCCGCCACAACCCTAATCCTTATCGTTAAATATCTATATTGGGCGCCCTCTGGGTTTGCCTGTACTTGGGTTTATGTTGATGGAGCTGTTATGCAGCTATTTCGTAATGATCTGTCGATCAATTTTATGCGTTGGCGTTGGCTGGCCGTGGTGCTGTCCAGCCTGTTAGTGGTGTTGTCTGTGGTGTTATTAC
Organism: Alishewanella sp.; assembly: GCA_036759505.1. Classification (GTDB taxonomy): domain Bacteria; phylum Pseudomonadota; class Gammaproteobacteria; order Enterobacterales; family Alteromonadaceae; genus Alishewanella. The sequence goes on from DAIOUM010000007.1 coordinate 22,258, forward strand.
TGACCCGCGGTTTGAACTGGGGATTGGATTTTACCGGTGGTACTGTGCTGGAGCTCAGTTTCGCGCAGGCGGCTAACCTTGATCTGCTGCGGCAACAGCTGACGCAGGCCGGCTATGCCGAGGCGGTAGTGCAGTTTTTTGGCAGTACCCATGATGTGTTGGTGCGGTTACCGTCAGAAGCGGGCGCAGTGCAGCAGCAAGTCGGGGACCAGGTGTTTCGTGCCTTACAGGCGCAGAGCGAGGTGGCAATGACGCTGAGCCGGGTCGAGTTTGTCGGGCCAAGCGTGGGTGAAGAGTTAAAACAGGATGGTGGCCTGGCCGTATTGGTCGCATTGCTGGGGATCCTGGTGTATGTTGGCTTTCGTTTTGAATGGCGGCTTTCGCTAGGCGCGGTCTTGTCGCTGGCGCACGATGTGATCCTCACCCTGGGGCTATTTTCGCTGTTACAACTGGAATTTGACCTGACAGTGCTGGCGGCCATTTTGGCGCTGATTGGCTACTCGATTAACGATACGATAGTCGTATTTGACCGGGTAAGGGAGATGTTCCGCAAGCTGCGTGACGAAACGGTGTTAGAGACCATCAATCAGGCGATCACTTCCACCTTGAACCGTACAGTGATTACCTCACTGACGACCATGCTGGTACTGGTGGTATTGTTTTTCAAAGGCGGGGCTTTGATCCACGGCTTTGCGACAGCACTGTTGTTTGGTATTGCCGTGGGTACCTATTCGTCAGTCTATGTTGCCAGCGGTGTGGCAGTGTTGCTCGGACTAAGCCGCGAAGACCTATTGGCCCCTAAACCCGTTTCTGAGCAGGAAGAGCTGCAGCCTTAGGCTGCAGCAGCAATTTAATACCAACGCGGGTCAAGCTGTAGTTTAAACAGCAGTGGCGAAAACTGCTGAAACGCCGCCGCATTATCCGGACATTGAATATTCTCCGGATAATGCCGCTTCCATGGGTCGTTGACGAGCACCACCCGATCACCTACCACGGCAACACCCTCGATTGAGGTATTAGCCAGCGGTTCATAGGCCGGGCAGCTGCTGTCTGGACGGGTAGGCGCGTAAAAGCGCAGTGGAACCACCTTTGCCGGTTGCTGTCGGCTTAAATCCAGCACCCAGAGCTGATCATCATTGCGTGCCGCAGCCAGCAGATAGCCGGGATGCCCCTCTTTTCTGGCCGGCAGAAAGTCCAGACCATTGATCGGGTGATCTTTGGCATCCGGTACCGGCAGCGGCAACTTAAGATCGGCAACCTTAACAAAATCATCGCTGAGCCAGAAATCGTCGCTATAGGGCGTGACAAAGATCATCGGCGCATTGGCCTGATTTTTCTCCAGTGCCAGATACAGGTTACGTTGATTATCAAACGCCAGGCCTTCAATGCCATCATTCGGGAAGTTACCAACCTGAGCTGCCGCCGGGAACTGTACTGGCCGCACCGCTACGACTTCGGCAAAGCTTAAGGCTTTGTCGGTTCGGATTTTTACCAGTAAGGTCGGATAGGCGGTGGCATGGGTAACGCCGAAGCGCTGGGCACATTCCCCGTTTAAGTGAAATTTGCTGGAGTCTTCGGTTACGCTGATTAGCGTGCTGTCATCCAGGCGATCCCAGGTCAGGGATTCCCAGTCCGGCTCGCCGGCTAACAGCTCGGCAAAGCAGCTCTGTTTTAGCGCTGGGTTAACGCTAATGGCGAGGGGAGGGGCGACCAGCTGCCCGGTCGCCGGGTTGATCCGCAGCAGCTTGTTTCTTAGTGCTGGGGTCGCGCTATTATCGCCAATATGTACCAGTTCACCATGGCGGTAGGTTAACCCTGAGCTTTGTGGGTCCGGGATCGTCTGCCCATTGCCATCGGTCAGCCATTGGCCAGCGAGATGCTGCTCGGTTAACCATAGCGCAGGCGTATCTGCCGCGACAGCAAGACTGCCAGCAAGGTTGCCAGCAAGGTTTAGAGTACAGCCAGCGGCGAAAAGTAAAGACGTAACAGCGCGTTTCATTAGCGAATAGTCCGGAAATAAAAAGCGTATTCTGCCAGTGTCGGATGACAATTCAAGTTTTGCTGCGCTAGTGGCAACAAAAAACCCGGCGGACCGGGTTTAGTTTGTCAGCACTTGGCTGGGTTTACGCCTGGCTGTGCGGCTAATAACCCTGAGCGTGCACATCGCGCACGGCACGACCAGACGGATCCGTCAGCTCGGCCATTTTGGCATCCCAGGCCAGCGCTTCCGGCGTCGAGCAGGCGACGGATTTACCGCCCGGTACACAGGCAATGGCGCCAGCATGCGGGAAGTGCTCTTCAAAGATCACCCGATAGTAATAGGCTTCTTTGCTATCCGGCGTATTGACCGGGAAGCGGAAGCTGGCAGTTGCCATCTGCTGATCACTGATCTCTTTCGCAGCATGGGCTTTCAGGCTGTCGATCCAGTTATAGCCAACGCCATCTGAGAATTGCTCTTTCTGACGCCACAGGATTTCATTGGGTAATAAACCATCAAAGGCCTGACGCAGGATATGCTTTTCCATCTTACCACCACCGCACATTTTCGCTTGCGGGTTTAAACGCATCGCCACGTCCATAAATTCCTTATCCAGGAAGGGCACCCGGGCTTCAATACCCCAGGCTGACATCGCTTTGTTGGCGCGGTTACAGTCGAACATATGTAAGCGCTCGAGCTTACGCAGCGTCTCTTCGTGGAACTCTTTGGCGTTGGGCGCCTTATGAAAATACAGATAGCCGCCGAAGATTTCGTCCGAGCCTTCGCCCGATAACACCATCTTAATGCCCATGGCTTTGATTTTCCGGGCCATCAGATACATCGGGGTAGAAGCGCGGATGGTGGTAACGTCATAGGTTTCTAAATGATAAATCACATCACGCAGCGCATCTAAGGCTTCCTGCACACTAAAATGGATGGTGTGATGCACAGTACCGATGGCATCCGCAACTTTTTGCGCAGCCGCCAGATCCGGTGAGCCGGGCAAGCCGACAGCAAAAGAGTGCAGCCGTGGCCACCAGGCTTCGCTTTGATCATCATCTTCCACCCGGCGCTTGGCAAATTGCTGGGCAATGGCCGAGATCAGTGACGAATCCAGACCACCGGATAACAGCACACCATAGGGCACGTCTGACATCAGGTGGGTTTTAACACTGTGTTCCAGCGCGGCTTTTAACTCCGCCTCGCTGGCCGGGTTATCTTTTACCGCGTCAAACTGCATCCAGTCACGCTGGTAGTATTTACGCAGTTCGCCAATTTTGCTGTCAAAGTAATGACCCGGTGGGAATTCTTTAATTTGCTTGCACACCGGCACCAGCGCCTTTAACTCTGACGCTACAAACAACTGACCATGCTCGTCATAGCCATAGTACAGCGGAATAATACCAATATGATCACGGGCGATCAGGTAGCGGTCTTGTTCAGCGTCATATAGCACAAAAGCGAACATGCCATGCAGGCTGTCGATAAACTCAGCGCCATGCTCTAAATACAGCGGTAGAATGACCTCACAATCCGACTTGGTTTTAAACGGATAGGGCGTGGCCAGGTTTTTTTCCAGTTGTTTGTGATTGTAGATCTCGCCATTCACTGCCAGAATGTGATTTCGATTATCATTAATGAGGGGTTGGGCACCATTTTCAGTATCTACGATGGCCAGGCGCTCGTGCACCAGAATGGCATTGTCGTTATTCCAGATCCCGGACCAATCCGGGCCACGATGACGTAATAACTTAGATAACTGCAGCGCCTGCTGGCGCAATGCTTTAACATCGGTTCTGATGTCAAGCACCCCAAATATCGAACACATGATAACCTCTGATAATCAAATTAATAACACATAGTTTGGCAGTATGTACGTCTAAACGTACCCCCTGACTGTGCCATGCCCGCTTAAAATTGCAAGTGCTTTTTGGGCTGCTGGGCGAAATTTATCACTGCTCCGATTACTGAAAGTCAACAATGCTGAAAAATTCATCAAAAAGCCGTTTCACTCCACCTGCCGACTGGTCTGCCGCCTTACTAACGGCCAATCCAATCTTCGCTGATTTGGTGGCGCGTTTTCCTCTGCAAAACCAGAGTCAGTGGCCTGAACCAGCTCAGCTTAACCACTGGCGCAGCGATACCCGCTTTGGCTTTGTTGAAAATGCCTTACTGGAGCAAGATGGCCGTTACTATGAAGATTTTATTTTTGCCACCCGGCAAATTCCGACCCGGGCAGCAAACTGGCATGACTTTTTTGGGGCGCTGATTTGGTGTTTGTTGCCCCGCACTAAGGCACTGTTAAACCAACTGCATATTGCGGAAATTGCCAGGCATGGTCAAAAGCAACGCACTCAGCTGCGTAATAAGCTGACGCTATTTGATGAGTGTGGAGTGGTACTGTGTCTGGAACCCTCCGCCCTGGCACATGCCGGCTTACTGCGCGACCACCAGTGGCAACAAAGCTTTTGGCTGCAGCGAGCTGACTGGTGGCAGGGGGTGCGGCCGCTGATCTTTGGTCATGCCATCTATGAAATGGCGACTGCGCCCTTTCTCGGGTTGACGGCTAAGGCGGTATTTATCGAGGTGCCAGCTGGCTTTAGCCAGTGGTCTTTAACAGATGCTTACACTTTTCTCGATGAAAAGCTGGCGCTGCAAATTGCTAACAATCACTTACTGCTTGATAATCTGCAGCTAACACCGCTACCCTTGCTGGGGGTACCAGGCTGGTACGCCGCAAATCAACAGGCGGAGTTTTATGCAAATACGGATTATTTTCGTCCACGTAGAAGGCCATAACAGGACAGGCAGATGATTGAAATAAAAAATCTGGCCAAGGCATTTGCCCTTGGTAAAGGCAGCAAGTTATCCGAGACGGAAAAGCAGGATGTGCGCTATGCCGACAAGGAATTCCGCTCAGTACGTGATGTCAGTTTTCATTGTGGGCAGGGTGAAGTATTGGGTTTATTAGGCCCTAACGGCGCCGGTAAAACCACCACCTTGCGGATGCTCTCTACAGCGCTGAAACCGGATGCTGGCTCGGTACTGATTAACGGTGTCGATGTGCTGCGCGAACCGGTCAAAGCACGTAAGCAAATCGGCTTTTTATCGGCGGATACCGGTCTTTATGGCAAGCTGAGTGCCTATGAAAATATTGCCTATTTTGGCCGCCTGCACGGGATGAAAGAGGCCGCATTAAAACAGCGTATTGATGAGCTGTTCACTATGCTGAATATGCATGACTTCGCCAGCCGCCGTGCTGACAATATGTCGACCGGTATGAAACAAAAAACTGCCATTGCCCGCGCCGTAGTGCATTCACCAAAGGTAGTGATCCTGGACGAACCCACCACCGGCCTGGATATTATGACGGTACAGACGGTACTGGATTTTATTAAAGGCTTAAAGCAAGCCGGTACACCGGTGATTTTCTCCACTCACCATCTGGATGAAGTAGCCAGCTTATGTGATCGGGTGGTAGTAATTGATAAAGGGATCAGCGCATTTTCCGGCGATCTGGCGGAATTTAAAGCCCTGGCGCCGGCTGGCGATTTACGTGACGCCTTTTTAAGCGTGCTAAAACAACAACCCCGCGAGCAAGGAGCAGCCTGATGTGGCAGGTTTATTTAAAAGAATTAACTGAACTGATGCGTGATCGCAAAACCCTGATTTTTGTGATCTTACTGCCAATTTTTATTTTCCCGGTGATTTTCGGCGTGATGGGGTTGGTGCTATCGTCTACCACGGCCAAAGCGATGCAGGAGCAACACAAATACGTGATTGTAAATGGCGAACAAGCGCCGGAATTCGCTGAAGCCTTGTTTTACCATAAGAACTTTAAGCGGGTTGAGTCGGCTCTGACCGCGCCGGAGGATCTGATTGCTGCTATCCGCGCTGGCGAGTTTGCCGTGGCGGTGGTGATCCCGGAGGATTTTCAGGCTAAACAAAATGCAGTGGAACAAAGCCAGTGGCAGCTGATTTATAATCAGTCCAGTCAGCTGGATTTTATGTCGCGTTACTTTAATGAATTACTGGAAAACTATACCGGCCAGCTACAGCGTCAGTCTTTATCTGCGCTGGGGGTCGATCCGGTAAAACTGACTGCTATTTTAAAACCGGTGTCGGTACAGAAAGTGGATACTGCGGATAAACGCGAAAATATCGGTGAGAAGTTTGGCGCGCTGATCGCCTATATCCTGATCCCGCTGTGTTTGCTGGGCGCTTCCTATCCCGCTATTGATATGGGCGCTGGTGAGAAAGAGCGCGGAACCCTGGAAACGCTGTTGATCTGTCCGGTTAGCCGCTCGGCCATTGTACTGGGCAAATTCTTAACGGTACTGACTACCGGTCTGGCCGGGGCACTGATTACCGTCGCCAGTTTCGGGATCTGGGGTGCCGTTATCGGATCCTTTGCCGGTTTTGCCGTGGTGCAGGAAGCGATGGGAGCGATCGCGACCGTCGAGCTGTTGCTGATTTTCCTGATGATCGTACCCACCTCTGCCATTTTCGCTTCTTTATTGTTAGCGATCTCTATTTATGCCAAAACCTTTAAAGAAGCGCAGAACTATATGAGCCCATTGTCAATTCTGATGTTTGTGCCGCTGGCTGCCGCCATGATGCCAGGGGTAGAGCTGAGCACCAAGACAGCGATGATCCCGGTGATGAATGTGGCTCTGGCCATTAAAGAGCTGATTAAGGGCACCGCCGATGGCAGTATGATCGCGCTGATCTTCGGGGCGACAGTGGCGCTAGCCGCTGCCTTGATTGCGTTCTGTGTGCACTGGTTCCAACAGGAAAAGGTGCTGTTCCGGTAACGGTAGACTTTTTATCGATCAGTATCAAAAAGCTATTGATAACGATTCGCAATAATATTATTATGGCGCAGTTTTCTGAGAAGAGGCTGCGCCATGTTTGTTTGTATTTGCAAAGCGGTAACGGATAAAGCGATTAAGCAAGCGATTGCTGATGGTGCTGAGTCTATGCGTGATTTAAAGGCACAGCTGGGCGTAGCGAGTCAGTGCGGTAAGTGCGTATGCCAGGCACAACAGATCCTACATAATGAGCTGGTGAAACAGCAGCAGTTAATCGATAGTCTGGCCAAGCCAGCAGCCTGAGCCATAATTAAACTGCAGTCTCAGCCTTTTAGTTATTCTCATTCTGGTTAAACACCGCCATAATAAACCCTGATTTTACTCAGGGTTTTTGTTTTTTAGTTACAGACATTTTATCTCTCGTCAGGAGTAGCAAATGGATCAGATCAAGCAGGTTGCGATAGTCGGTGGTGTGCATGGTAACGAGTTTTCCGGCATCTATCTGGTAAAACAGTATCAGCAGCAGCCGGAGCAGGTCAGTCGTCGCAGCTTTACTACCGAAACCGTTTGGGCCAATCCGGAAGCGCACTATGCCAATAAAAGGTATCTGCACAGTGACTTGAACCGTCAGTTTAAAACTGTCGATTTGGCCAATCCCAACCTCTGCAATTACGAGCAAAGCCGCGCCAAGGTGCTGAATGCGCAACTGGGGCCCAAGGGTAATGCCCGCACTGATCTGCTGATTGATTTACATAATACCACCAGCAATATGGGCGCCTGCTTAATCCTGACTCAGGCCGGCCCGTTTTATAATAAGCTGGCTGCTTACGTCAAAATGAAAATGCCGGAAGCCATTATCTCGCGTGACGAGGACCATTTTGCCGCCGCAGACCATGCGCTGATGTGCACACTGGGGCGTTATGGTGTGCTGGTCGAGGTTGGGCCGCAGCCGCAATCCGTGTTGCGACAAGACGTGCTGGAGTTGATGCATCGGATGACGCAGCATATTCTGGATTTTGTTGAGCTGTACAATAATGATGCGTTGCCGGCTTTGCCAAAACAAACTGAAGCCTTCCGCTACCTGTACAGTATCAAGTTACCCATGAACGAACGTGGTGAGCGTATAGGCATGGTACACAAAAATGTGCAGGACCGTGATTATCAACCGATTTATCCCGGTGATCCGCTGTTTACTCTGTTTGATGGTACTATCGTAAAGTACGAGGGCGAACAGGTGGTATATCCGACCTTTATTAATGAGGCGGCTTACTATGATAATAATCTGGCGATGTCGCTGAATGAAAAAGTACTGATTGAACTTGAAGAATAACGTTACACTGATTAAATCTCCCGAATGCTTATTTGGTTACAGGATGTAATTTATGCTTAAGCCAGTTCTGCCGATCCTGTTGTGTGTCTTAGTATACACAAAGCTCTGCGCGGCAGAGCCTGGCAGAGAGGTCGTCTATCTTACCGAGCACAGTATGCCTGGCATTTTTCTGGATGCAGAGAGTAAGCCGGCAGGTCCTACTGTCGAGCTGGTTAAAGAGCTTAGCCGTCGGATGGAGCAGAGCGGATACTATTACTTGATGCCCTGGGCCAGAGCCATGCAGCGTGCACAGCAAACTCCACGCAGCATCCTGTTTGAGACAGTGCGTAATGCCGAACGCGAAGCCTTGTTTAAATGGGTTGGTCCGGTTAAGTTTTATGATATGTACTTGTATGGACCGTCTGATATTGCGGGATTAGGCTTAACCGCCGCTGAGCTCAGCCAGCGCTATATTGCTTGTGGCTACCGCGGTGCCTCTTATCACGCTGCGCTGGAAACCATGGGATTTGATGATGAAAAAAATCTGGTTCTGATGACCAGGGCTGGCGATTGTATCCAGATGTTAAAGCTTGGGCGGGCGGAGCTAACACCATTAAACCGTTTACGCTATGGCGAGCGCTTTAGTGCCTTTGGCGTCGAACTGGCGCCACTGCACCCCATTCGTAATGTGGAGCTATATCTGGCGTTTTCACTGGACTTTAGTGATGAGGAAATTCAGCGCTGGCAATATCAATTGGATCAGATGTTTTTAGATGGTTCGGTGCGCCGTCTTTATCAGCAAGACTTTCCGGAAGAGTTGATCAACAGATTAGAGCAAGCCGCGGCAAAGTCCTTGCAACGGCGTGGTGCTAACTAGCTCGATACTGCTTCGACTCGCGGCGCTATAGCGCTATTCGGTTGCGGGTTATAGCGTGGTGTAGCTGGCTTTTTTCTGGATCAGCTCAATGGCATAGTTATCCGGATCCCTGACAAAAGCAATCTCTGTGGTCCCCCCCTTCACCGGCCCGGGTTCACGGCTAATGATGCCGCCTTTAGCACGGATTTTGTCACAGGCCTCATAAACATTATCTACTTCCAGCGCGATATGACCAAAGGCCGTGCCCAGCTCATAGCTGTCTACACCCCAGTTATAGGTCAATTCCAGCACCGCATTACTGCTTTCATCACCATAGCCAACAAAGGCCAGTGTATATTTATACTCCGGGTTTTCTGACTGACGCAGCAGCTGCATTCCCAGCACTTCAGTGTAAAAAGCGATCGACCTTTCCAGGTTACCGACCCGTAACATCGTATGTAACATACGCATGTCTAACTCCTATTCGGTTTTTTCTTTAAATTCACACAAATCTTCGATTAAACAGCTACCACAGCGTGGCTTTCGTGCCACACAGGTATAGCGGCCATGCAGGATCAGCCAGTGGTGAACGTCCAGCTTAAACTCTGCCGGTACCACTTTAAGCAGCTTCTGCTCAACTTCGTCGACATTCTTACCAGGTGCCAGCTTGGTGCGGTTACTGACCCGGAAAATATGGGTATCCACTGCTATGGTTGGCCAGCGAAATGCGGTATTTAGTACAACATTGGCCGTTTTTCGGCCGACACCCGGCAGTGCTTCCAGTGCCTCGCGATCCTCGGGCACTTCGCCATTGTGCTGCTCGACCAGGATGCGGCAGGTTTTAATCACATTCTCAGCCTTAGTATTAAACAGGCCAATAGTTTTAATATAGTCTTTTACGCCATCTACGCCCAGTGCCAGCATCGCGGCCGGCGTACGTGCGACCGGAAACAGTTTACGGGTGGCTTTATTAACGCCCACATCAGTGGCCTGCGCTGAAAGCAGGACCGCAATCAGTAACTCAAAAGGTGAGCTGTATTCGAGCTCAGTAGTCGGGTTTGGATTGGCCGCACGCAGGCGGCTTAACATAGCAATACGTTTGTTTTTATTCATGCGTTGTTTGTCTTATTGTACCGAGCCGGTAACCCGGGCGCGGGCAATACTGCCTTTTTCAATGATCTGCCGCTTAGCCAGGCGCTGGTCAATACTGTTCTTTAACGCAATCAGCAGCCCCATACCAATAAAGGCGCCTGGCGGCAGCATCGCCAGTAAGAAATGATTGTCGCTGTGAAATACTTCAATTCGCAGTACTCTGGCCCAGTCGCCCAACAATAGCTCAGCACCGTCAAACAAGGTGCCCTGACCCAGCAGCTCGCGCATGCCGCCTAACACCAGTAACACCAGTAAAAAGCCCAGCCCCATCATCAGCGCATCAATAGCGGACGGTAACACCGGGTTTTTCGACGCAAAGGCTTCGGCGCGGCCGATAATGGCGCAGTTGGTAACAATCAGAGGAATAAAGATCCCCAGTGATTGATAAAGCCCGAAGGTAAAGGCGTTCATCAGCAGCTGCACCACTGTCACAAAGCTGGCAATAATCAGTACGAAAATTGGGATCCGGATTTCATTAGGTACGTGTTGGCGTACCAGAGATACCACGATATTCGAACCGAGTAACACCAGTAGCGTTGCCAGGCCCAGCCCCAGCGCATTGGTCAGGGTACCTGTTACCGCCAACAGTGGGCAGAGCCCGAGTAACTGCACCAGGCCAGGGTTATTTTTCCATAGCCCCTGCAGGCTAAGCTCTTTAAATTGACTCATGGCATGATCTCACAATTCGCCGTGGCGTCTGCCAGTTCCGGGTGCTGCTGCACGTAGCGGGCGGTGCGGTAGATGGCATTGATCACTGCTCGGGGGGTAATGGTCGCGCCGGTAAACTGGTCAAAGTCACCGCCATCTTTTTTTACCGCCCAACGTTTGGCATCAGCTTCGGTTGCGCTCTGGCCGCTAAAGGCATAAATCCAATTGTTGCGACGGCTCTCAATTTTGTCACCCAGCCCCGGTGTTTCCTGATGGTTCAGTACCCGGCTGCCTAATATTTCGCCGCCAGGCGTTACTGCAACCAATAAATCGATATTGCCGCTGTAACCGTCTGGTGCTGTCGTTTCGACAATAAAGGCTTTTAGCTGTTGCTGATCGCGCCAACGGTATACCGCCTGTGCTGTGCTGCGCCCCAACGCCTCAGGTGCCGTTACCTGGACACAATCGGCCAGTAAGGTGCGAACATCGGCTGGCTCGGGCAACACCTCCTGCAGGGTATTCATCCGGCTTAACAGCTGTTGTTCGGCAATGCGCTCTGCCGTGAGCTGGTTTATGGTACCAAGAATAGCGACACAAAGCAGGGCAACCAGTGCCAGGATCAGAGCATTTTTACTGATAAAGCGGATCATTTCAGGTCCCGTTTTGCTTTGTGGCCATAGGTGCGGGGCCGGGTGTAATAATCAATCAACGGGACGCTCATATTGGCCAGCAGCACAGCGAAGGCAAAGGCATCCGGATAACCGCCATAGCTACGGATCAGATAGACCAACAGACCAATTAAAGCGCCATACCAGAGGCGGCCTTTATCGGTAGTAGAGGCTGAAACCGGGTCGGTGGCAATAAAAAAAGCCGCCAGCATAGTCGCGCCGCTAAACAGATGGAATAGCGGGCTTGGGCTGGCACCGGCTGAACCCAGCCAGAACAACAGCGAGGGGACAGCCAGGCCAGCCAGCACGGCCGCCGGAATCCGCCAACTAATCACCTTTTGTTGGATCAGTAGCAATCCGCCCAGTAAGTAAGCCAGATTCACCCATAACCAGCCGGCACCGGCAAAGCTATAAAATACCGGCCGCTGTAAGCTCTCTGCCAGTGTCATCCCGGCCGCCAGATCCTGGCGCAAACTATCCAGCGGCGTCGCTTGTGTGCTGCCATCAATGCCTTGTTGTAGCTGCGACAAACTAAAGCCACTGCAGCTGTACTCAGTAAATACCATACAAAACGCATCGAGCGGGCTGAGCGCGACCGGCTGTAAACTGACCGACGGCAGCCATTGCGTCATCTGTACCGGAAAAGAAATAAGCAGCATGACATAGGCGGCCATCGCCGGATTAAACAGATTGTTACCCAGGCCGCCATACAGCTGCTTTACCATCACAATCGCAAAGGCCGTACCTATCACAATCAACCACCAGGGCGCATAGGGCGGTATTGCTATCGCCAGCAGTACCGCGGTTACCAGGGCACTATGATCAAGCAGGCGCGGCAATACCGCTTTCTGACGCAGCCGGAGGATCAGGGCTTCGCAAAGCCAGGCGGTACAAATAGCCAGCAGCAGTTGCACCAGCACACCGTAGCCGAAAAAGACTGCCTGTACCGCGATACCGGGCAGGGCAGCCAGCGCCACCCATTGCATCAGACTGCTGGTAGTGCGCTGGTTATGGTGGTGTGGTGAGCTGGCTATTTTAAAGCTCATTCTGTTTTACTCTCTTCACTGTCTCGTTGTTCACTGAGCTGTTGCTCAGTAGTCTGGTGCTCAGTACTCTGCTGCGCTTTGCGGGCTTTGGCGCGGGCCAGGGCGGCGGCGACTGCGGCTTTACGCGGGTCCTCATTGCCGGCAGTGTCAGGCTGTATCGCAGTATCAGGCGACTGGCTTTGCTGCGCCGTTGTCGCAGCGACGTTTGGTGCTGCGTGCTCTAGTATGGGGGCTTCTTGTGCCGCTGCTGCCGATTGCTTCGCCTTGGCTTTGGCCAGTGCAGCAGCAACAGCCGCTTTACGCGGATCTTCCGGCATCGCAGCTGCATCTGCGGTCACAGGCTCTGCCACTGTTGTTGCTGTTGTCGTTGTTACTGATTGTTTGGCTTTGGCTCTGGCCAACGCTGCAGCAATAGCTGCCTTACGCGGATCCTGTTGTTCGGGCTCGGCAGCGATGGCAGAAGGTTCTGCCATGGCGCTATTGGTCTGCCCGGCTTGTCGGGCTTTGGCTCTGGCCAGAGCGGCGGCAACAGCGGCTTTGCGCGGATCGGCAGTATCTTGTGTTGTTGGCTCAGCAGCTGTGGTTTGCTCCACAGTAGGACTGGAAGCGGCATCTGCCTGACGCGCCTTGGCGCGAGCGATGGCAGCGGCGACGGCAGCGGCTTTACTGTCTACCGAGCTGTCCGATGTACTGGCCAACGTGGTGTCTGCCGCACTGGCTGCGGCTGTAGCCTGTTTCTGCGCCTGATATTCGCGGGCTTGTTGTTTTTTTAACTCACGTTCGGCCAGAATTTGTTGATGATCTTTGGCGCTATCGGTTGCCTGCAGCGCTGCTTTTTCTGCTTGCTGGGCTTTAACCCGCGCCAGAGCTTCGGCGACAGTCTGGTTTTGATTGGGTTGCGTCTGTTGTCTGGCGGCCGCCAATTGTTGATTGCGCGCCAGGCGCTGCTGTTTTTCCTGCTCCAGCCGGGCATTGCGGGCTTCAAAGCGGGCTTTTGCCTGCTCCGCTTTTAGGGCTTCGCGTTGTTGCTCACGGATTTCAGCCTTGGCCACGCGGTAATATTGCACCAGCGGAATTTCACTGGGGCAAACGTAAGCGCAGGCGCCACACTCTATACAGTCAAATAGATTGTATTCCTGCAGCTTTGCCGGATCCCGGGCCTTGCTGTACCAGAGCAACTGCTGGGGTAACAACGTAGCCGGGCAGGCATCAGCACATTGGCCGCAGCGGATACAGTCCAGTTCAGGACCATTATCCGGCAGTTCGTCGCGGGTTGGTGCCAAGATACAGTTAGTGGTTTTCACAATGGGTACCGCCAGATCCGGTAGCGTAAAGCCCATCATCGGGCCACCCATAATGACTTTCTGCTGTGCTTCGCTTTGAAAGCCACAAAAATCCAACAAGGCACTGACCGGAGTACCCAGCAGTGCCAGTACATTTTGTGGCTGGCGCAGCGTTTCGCCGGTCACCGTAACAATTCGCGAAATTAACGGCTGATCATCCAATACTGCCTGAGCAATGGCAAAGGCCGTGCCGACGTTTTGCATTACGATGCCGATATCAGCTGGCCGACGACCAGCCGGGACCTCTTTATTGGTCAGCAACTGGATCAGCTGCTTTTCACCGCCAGACGGGTATTTAACCGGAACTTCCCGTACATAGTAGTGTTCGCGTTGGCTGCAGGCGGCTTTAAGGGCGGCGATTGCAATAGGTTTATCCGCTTCAATCCCAATCAGTACTGCCTTGGGGTTTAGCAGTTGACACAGAATATCAATACCTTTGACGATGGTAGTAGGCGCTTCCTGCATCAGGGCATCATCGGCACTGATATAGGGTTCGCACTCCACGGCATTAATAATCAGATAATCTACCGGTTGCTGCATTCCGGCTTTTAAATGCGTTGGAAAGCCAGCGCCACCCATGCCAGCAATACCGCTATCCTGGATCCGCTCCAGTATTTGATGCCGGCTGCTGGTGGCAATATTCAGTGGCCGCCGCTCGCGCCATTCGTCTTTGCCATCCGGAACTAAGACTATCACCGGCTCAGGGAGGGCTGAAGGGTGAGCGCTGGTATGCTGGCTGATACTATGAATAATACCTGAAGTAGGGGCATGTACCGGTACCGCCATAGAATTATCGGCGCTGGTTAACGCCTGGCCCTTGAGTACCCGTTGTCCGACAGCCACAATCAAACGGCCGGCAACACCAATGTGCTGACGTAATGGCAGATAGAGCCGGTCAGGCAGCGGTAACTGCGCCACCGGCTTACTACTGGTTTGACTTTTCCGTACCGGCGGATGGATGCCACCGTGAAAGTCCCACAGAGTGCCGGCCTGAATTTGCTGAAATAAGGTTGGCAAATGTTGTTACTCCACCATCTTAACCGGTATGGCCTGCAGATCCCATTTCCAGCGCTCCACAGAGTCGGCAACCGGGATCATATCAATACAATCGACCGGGCAGGGCTCAACACAGAGGTCGCAGCCGGTGCACTCATCGGCAATCACCGTATGCATTTGTTTTGACGCACCGACGATGGCATCAACCGGACAGGCCTGAATACATTTAGTACAGCCGATACATTCATCTTCACGGATAAAAGCTACCCTTTTGATGGCGACTTCCTGCGCAGCGTTGAGCGGTTTAGGTTCGACCCCTAATAGCTCCGCTAATTTTTTAATGGTTGCCTCGCCACCGGGGGGACATTTATTAATGTCATCGCCATTGGCGATGGCTTCAGCATAAGGCCGGCAACCAGGATAGCCACATTGTCCACATTGGGTTTGCGGCAGAATATCATCAATCTGCTCTACCAGTGGGTCGCTCTCCACTTTGAAGCGGATTGCCGCATAGCCAAGCAGTGCGCCGAAAATTAAAGCCAGCGTGCCTAATGCCAGTAATGCATTGAGTAAGGTCATAGTGCTTTCACCAGACCACTGAAACCCATAAAGGCCAGCGACATCAGACCGGCGGTAATCATCGCAATGGC
>DAIOUM010000007.1:37814-57843 GCA_036759505.1 Alishewanella sp.
TAGCTGTCGACCAGATAGCTGCAAATCGAGGCCAGGGTTAAGACAAAGGTTGTCGCCAGCGACATACCAATAGCAGTCTCCAGCTTACCGGATACCCCCATAAAGGGGCAGAGGCCAAGAAATTTGACCAGTACAAAGTTGTTCACCAGTACTGTGCTGATTAACAGCAGCAAGAATTCAGTCATAAGGGTAATGTACTCAGCATAGGCCCTATATTATGCAAGCTTGGGCTAAGGCTTACAACCTGATAAAACAAAGGGTTTTACCTCACAGTAAAACCCTGGCTGTAAAGCGAAACGGACTGATCTACAACGGCAGGGGTTTACCGATGTAATAACCTTGGGTGCCGTCAATAAAAAGCGACTCTAGCATATGTTTCTCTTCCTGAGATTCAACACACTCCGCAAAAACACCGACGCCAATACGATGTGCCAGGTCGATCATCAGACGCATAAAGTACTGATTATTCTTGTCATTATCAATATGGCGGGTATAGCTGCCATCCATCTTAACGAAATCCGGTTTCAGATCCCGGAAAAATTTAAATGACGTAATTCCAACACCAAACTTTTCTACAGTTACCCGGGCACCAGCGCGGTGCACCATATCGATAAAGCGTTTGCTAGTTTTTAAGTTTTGTTGCAGACCAAACTCGGTCACTTCGAATACCAAACGTGAAGCAATATTGGCATCTTTTAACAAGCGCCGCTCCAGCCAGATATTGAACTGGTCGTCGTGCACAGTGCGCGGAGACAAGTTAATACCAAAATACTGGTCCTGCATGCTGCGCTCTTTAATTGTTGTCAGCGCAGTTTCAATAATCATCCGATCAACTGAGATAATTTTATCCAGTTTTTCTGCCATCGCTAAAAAGGATGCAGTGGGTAAAATCTGATCTTCGTGCGTTTTAAAGCGCACTAGAATCTCGGAATAGGCTTTGGCCGCACGACTGGAAGGCTGAATGGTTTGCACTAACAAGCTGATTCTGCTGTTAGCTAACACTTCCTCAATTACATTGCGCCAATTCTGGTTGCCGTAGCTGTTGCTGGCATTTTCCAGACCGCTGCTGTCTTTCTGCAGATGCCAGGCGTTAGGCTGTTTGGTTTGCGCCAGGCTAATCGAGGTATCGGCTGTTGCCAGCAACTCACCCAGAGGTTTACCGGTTTCGTAGCTAACCAGGCCGGTATAAGCGACGGATTCCAACTCCGCCAACTGCTGCAGCTCGTTAAAACGACTTTGCAGTTGCAGTGCAAAATTCTCTGCTTCTTTTGCCGTGACAAGAGGTAATAACAAGCCAAAATCTGAGCTGTTAAGCCGATATAAGCGGGCATGCTTGTAAGTTGCGATTGTTTTTTTAATGATCTCTGCAACCTGGCCGACATAGTTGTCACCTTCCTGGAAGCCGCGACTCTGGTTAATACTTTGTAATTCGGTGCAACGGGTAATCGCAAAAATACCAAATTTATTCAAATCTTCGTTTTGGATCAGTTCATCATACCCCTGTACGAAGCGGTTACGATTTGGCAGACCGGTTACTGGATCTTTGTAAGCTTCTTCGGCAATTTGCTGAGCGTCAGCGGTCATTTTTTCATACTGTTGACGGGTATGTTGCGCCAGCCGTTGTAAAGACTGCGCAAGATCAGAAAACTCCGCAGGGAGTTTCTTAAAGGCGTTAACATCGGGTTGTTGCTGATTTAGGAAACCTTCGATTGCCTGATTGACTGCTTCACTGGTACGAAGGTATTTTCGCTCCAGGCTGCTTTTTACAAAGAATACTGGTAACCAGCCCAGTAATAAGGGAAGTATTAACAGTAGCCAAAAAAAGCTTTGTTGTGTACTTAACAGCTGCTGGGGGTTTAGCTCGAAGCGCACAACCAGTTCTTGGGCATCGTCTCTGACAACTTGGGCGGTGAAATTGTGTCCTGCCAGACCGTTCAAGGCGTGCAGGATGCTGCTGCTACGCTGTGGATTGTTGTATTCATAAAGAATAGTGCCATCAGTTTTACTGATTTGCAGGCTGTTTAAAGGGAAACTGCGTTCAATCTGACGGCTAAGTGCTTTACCATCAACACCAACATGCGATATCAGCAACTGCTCCATTACTAGCTTGGTTTGCAGTTCTTGTTGCTGAAGTACATTTTTACTCTGGTGTAAGAATGTAATCATTAAAATCAGGATTAACAGCAGGGCAGAGACAAGTTGCGCGATAAGCAGTGTACGAAAATTTTTGATCATGCTGAGCCACCTTCAGAGCCAAGTTCCTGTGCGCAGGTAGAGAGTTCCTTAATCCTTTATATTAAAGCAAAAAAAACCTTAAAAATAAATAAATAACCAAAAAGTATGATATTTGCGATAAGCGGATGATGAAAGCGTGTGGCTCCCCAGACTGGACTCGAACCAGTGACCTACGGATTAACAGTCCGCCGCTCTAACCAACTGAGCTACTAGGGAACAGCATTCAACGGGGCGCAATACTAATGCCAGCACATCGGCCTGTCAACACTTTGGCTATGGGATTTTCAGCACAATGATTCACTTGCATAGAGTTTCGCCAGTATGCTGCTTTTGCCAGCATTTATTCTGTGTTTCAGATGCCACAATTAGTAAGTGAGCAAAGTGCCAGGGTCCCGATCTGGGTTGCAATTCATGTCTGGCAAGGCATTAAAAAAGTTACTCACAGAAGCTGTGGATAACTCTGTGAGTTATCCGTTATCTGTTGTAGCCAAGCCTTGCCGGTGCTGCGTTTCCGCTGGGTCAATAGGTTTGCGACAAAAATTTATTTCCTTTTAAAACATGATCTTAGCATTGGCTCCGGTTAGTTGGGTGATGCGATTTTGCGAAGTGTTGCTTTAAGCAACGATTTGTCTTTATTGTGCACTTTTTCATGCTGACTGGCGTAATTTGCCTCTGGGCATGGCACTGCCCACCGATCTTCACTACAATGGCGTGCCCTTATCCGCTGATGTGTGTCATGTCTGAAACAAGTATTCATACCAAGAATCCGTTGTTAAATACGGCTATTGCGCCTTTATTAAAACAACTGACCTGGCCGGTGCTGGGCGGCATGTTGACGCTAATGAGCTTTAACCTGGTTGATACTTTCTTTATTAGTTTGCTGGGGACCGCACAGCTGGCGGCGATCAGCTTTACCTTCCCGGTAACCTTTACGCTGATCAGCCTGGCAATTGGGCTGAGTATCGGAACATCTGCGTTAATTGCTAAGGCGCTAGGCGCAGGTTTGACAGATTCGGCAAAAGCGGACAGTATCGCCGCACTCTGGCTTGCTGCAATATTGGTGTGCTTGCTGGCAATCGCCATAGGAATGGCGTTGGATCCGCTGTTTGTGTTGCTTGGTGCAACCGACGCTACCTTAGGCTATATACGTGACTACATGTATATCTGGTTAGCCGGCTCGGTGCTGTTGGTAACACCGATGATTGGTAATGCTATTTTACGCGCTGCCGGGGAAACTAAAATCCCCAGTTTGGTCATGGCGGCTGGTGGCTTGGTAAATGCGGTACTCGATCCC
Organism: Alishewanella sp.; assembly: GCA_036759505.1. Lineage (GTDB taxonomy): Bacteria > Pseudomonadota > Gammaproteobacteria > Enterobacterales > Alteromonadaceae > Alishewanella. The sequence goes on from DAIOUM010000007.1 coordinate 41,344, forward strand.
TTACTCATATTCGGTCTTGGACCTTTTCCGGCACTCGGTATGCAAGGCGCCGCTCTGGCCACAGTGATTTCATGGCTGACCGGCTTTGTCTTTATCCTGTATTGGTTGGCTGTGCGGCGCAAGTTGTTAGATCGCTTCATATTGCCTTGGACTGTGTTTTGGTCTATCTGGCGGCGGATTCTGCACATTGGCATGCCGGCTGCGGCAGCAAATATGTTGACTCCTGTTGCAATGGCTATCTTAACAGCAATGATAGCTGGCTATGGCCCCGAAGCAGTAGCTGCGCTTGGTGTAGGGATGCGCCTTGAGAGTATTGCTTGTTTGGTAGTTCTGGCGCTCTCGATGACTTTACCCCCTGTGATCAGCCAGAACTTTGGTGCAGGGCTGTTGGGGCGGGTGCAACAAGCCTACTTTACCGCTTGTCATTTTGTTTTAAAGTGGCAGGCAGGCGTATTTCTATTGCTGGCAGTACTGGCTTATCCGATAGCAGCCTTATTTACCCAGGATCAACAGGTTGCGACCTATATCCGCTACTTTATCTGGTCATTGCCACTCAGTTATGGCTTGCAGGGCGTAATCATCTTAACCAATTCCTCGTTCAACGCTTTACATCTGCCAGCGAAAGCAATGATATTAAGTTTAGTACGCTTTTTTATCTGTTATATCCCTTTGGCATGGTTGGGTGCTCAAATCGCCGGGGTACCGGGATTATTTATCGGGGCTATGGTTGGCAATTTACTGACCGCCAGTCTGGCCTATTATTGGTTTAGGCAGGTTATACAACGTTATCAGTAGGGAATATTATGTCGCGCGCTTTCGAACTTGTATCAGACTATCAACCGGCCGGTGATCAACCTGAAGCCATTCGTAAGTTAGTCGAGGGGCTGGAAGCCGGACTGGCGCATCAAACCCTGCTTGGGGTCACCGGCTCCGGTAAAACCTTTACCATGGCCAATGTGATTGCCAAAGTGGGGCGGCCGACGCTGATTATGGCGCATAACAAAACCCTGGCCGCGCAATTGTATGGCGAGATGAAGGCGTTTTTCCCACACAATGCCGTCGAATACTTTGTTTCTTACTACGATTATTACCAACCTGAAGCCTACGTACCCTCGACAGATACCTTTATTGAAAAAGATGCCTCGATCAATGAGCATATTGAGCAGATGCGTTTATCTGCCACCAAGGCGCTGATGGAGCGCCGCGACGTTGTGATTATCGCATCGGTATCGGCGATCTATGGTTTGGGTGATCCCCAGTCCTATATGCAAATGTTATTGCATCTGAAGCAGGGCGATATCGTCGATCAGCGTTTTATCCTGCGCCGCCTGTCGGAGCTGCAATATACCCGCAATGATCTGGCCTTTGAACGCGCCACTTACCGCGTGCGTGGTGAGGTGATCGATATCTTTCCAGCGGAATCGGATGATATTGCGGTAAGAGTTGAGCTGTTCGATGAAGAAATTGAGCGTATCAGCTTGTTTGATCCCCTGACCGGCGCTGTTGAGAAAATTGTCACCCGTTTTACTGTTTATCCGAAAACCCACTATGTGACACCGCGGGAGACTATTTTAGCGGCGGTAGAGCAAATTAAAGTAGATTTGGCCGAGCGGCGTCAGGAGTTACTGGCGGCCAATAAACTGGTGGAAGAGCAGCGGTTGGCGCAGCGCACCCAGTTTGATATCGAAATGATGGTCGAGCTGGGTTACTGCTCGGGTATTGAAAACTATTCGCGCTATTTGTCTGGCCGGGAGCCCGGCTCGCCACCGCCAACGCTGCTGGAATATTTCCCGGGTGATGGCCTGATGTTTATTGATGAGTCGCACGTCACCATTTCACAAATTGGCGCCATGTATAAGGGCGATCGTTCGCGCAAAGAAAACCTGGTGAATTATGGTTTCCGGCTGCCGTCGGCTCTGGATAACCGGCCGCTGAAATTTGAAGAGTTTGAAATTATCGCACCGCAGCGGATCTATGTGTCGGCAACACCAGCGGCCTATGAACTGGAACACTCGGCCGGTGAGGTGGTAGAGCAGGTGGTGCGGCCAACCGGCCTGGTGGATCCAGAGATTGAGATCCGGCCGGTGGCGACCCAGGTCGATGATTTGATGTCGGAAGCGATGCAACGGGCAGAGCGGAATGAGCGGGTACTGGTCACCACCTTAACTAAGAAAATGGCCGAGGATTTAACTGAGTATCTGAGCGAACATCAAATCAAAGTGCGTTATTTGCATTCAGATATTGATACCGTCGAACGGATGGAAATTATCCGGGATCTACGGCTGGGAGTGTTTGATGTGCTGGTCGGTATCAACCTGCTGCGGGAAGGCCTGGATATTCCGGAAGTGTCGCTGGTGGCCATTCTGGATGCCGATAAAGAAGGGTTCTTGCGCTCGGAACGCTCGTTAATTCAAACCATTGGTCGGGCGGCACGTAACCTCAGTGGTCGCGCCATCCTGTATGCCGATCGCATCACCGACTCCATGCAGCGGGCGATTTCGGAAACGGAGCGGCGGCGGGCAAAACAGCAAGCCTTTAATGCGTTGCACGGCATAGCGCCACAAGCGATTAAAAAGAAAGTGGCCGATGTGATGGATCTGGGGCAGGCACCTCAACCGATGGATCCGAAGCTAAGGCAGGTGGCGGAACAAAGCCGGTTGCGCCAGGGCAAAACGCCTTATCAGTTGCAGGCGGAAATTAAGCAACTGGAGCAAAAAATGCTGCAGCATGCCCGCGATCTGGAGTTTGAACAGGCGGCGGCGTTACGGGATCAGATCCACCAACTAAAGCTATTATTGCTTGAATTACCGGCAGATTAAGGTGTGATTGCTTAAAGTCTAAACGTTTTCATGGGGTTATTCAGTTTTCATTAAGTTGCAACGCCTAAGATGCGCTCAGTTGCACGATATCAACGGAAAACTGACTAAGTGAGGTCAACTATGAAACGTACTTTAATCGCAACCGCCTTATCTCTGTGCTCTGCCGGCGTACTAGCCAATAGCTTCCAGCATCAGACTAATCTGGACTATCAGTGGGGCGATATCCTGAATGCTGATTTGCGCTCTTACAATCTGTCACACCAGTTCTATTTAAATCCGGTGCAGGCTGCCAACAATATGCCATTGGCCGAAGCCGGCTTTTTAAGCCGCAGCAGCAGCCTGCAGTTTGGTTACAGCTACAACCAGTTCGACTTCGGTAATCTGGGCAAAACCAGTTTAAGTGGTTGGAGCCTGGGTGGTGAATACCGTGATGTTAGCCATAACTTCTATGCCAGCTTATTATGGACTGAGCTAAACAATAGCGATGACCGTGTTGGTCAGGCTAGTCTGGGTTATTACCTGGATCCGAGCTGGTTGTTGAAACTGGATGTAGAACACCTGCGCCCTGATGGCGATGGCAGTGTTACCCAGTACGGTGTGAGCACCAAAAAGTTAATGACGCTGGCACATGGCGATTTTATCAGTGTTGAAGCCAGCTATATGGATCAGGCCAATAGCTCACTGGGCCGTTTCGGTGTCGCGGGTGATTACTATTTCGGTCGTAACCTGTCACTGGGACTGGCGTACGACTGGACCAGCAAGGGCGTATTTAATTCTGAGTCTGATGCCTTTACGGTTCGCGGTCAGTGGTATGCCATGCCAAATCTGGCGTTACGCGCTGGTGTAACCTTTGATAGCCTGGAAACCGGTGACGATCTGTACCACATTGGTGCCAGCTTCCGCTTCTAAGCTACTAAACCTTTGTTGCTGATGTTAGGGGCCATGCTGGCCCCTTTTTTATACCTGTTATACCGATAAGCCCCAATCATCACGGGCTTGTCGCGCCAGGGTTTCCTGAAACTGTGGCGCTGCTATTGCGATCAGCGCTTTTGCCCGTTCGGTTAAACTGCGGCCACGCAACTGGGCGATACCGTACTCCGTCACAATATAGTTGACGTGGGCACGGGTCGTCACCACACCAGCACCAGGAGCCAGCAAGGAGCTTATGCGGGAAACCTTGCCAGCAGCGGCGGTAGCGGGCAGGGCAATGATCGCCCGGCCACCTTCGGACAGACTGGCACCGCGGACAAAATCCATCTGGCCACCGACACCGGAATAAATTTTGGTACCGAGCGAATCGGCACAAACCTGACCGCTAAGATCAACCTGCAGCGCACTGTTAATCGCCACCACTTGCGGATTCTGGCGGATCACCGCGGTATCATTGGTATATTCGACATCCAGGAATACCACTTGCGGATTGTCATCGACAAAGTCATACAAGGCTTGTGAGCCCATCGCGAAGGTGGTGACAATTTTGCCGCGATGTTTCTTTTTATTTTGATTAGTAATGATGCCCCTTTCCAGCAGCGGTAACACGCCATCGGAAAACATCTCGGTATGTACACCCAGCTGCTGATGTGAGCCCAGACAGGCCAGGGTGGCATCCGGGATAGCACCGATGCCCATTTGTAAACAGTCGCCATCGCGGATCAGGCTGGCAACGTGCTGGCCAATTTGCCGGGTCACCGGATCCAATTCTGCCGGCAGATGCTGCGGCATCGGTGCACTAAATTCGACATAGCGGTCTATTTGGCTTAGATGAATAAAAGAATCGCCATGGGTACGTGGCATTTGCGGATTAACCCAGGCGATCACTTTTTTTGCCATTTGTAGGGCTGCCCGGGTGGCTTCAACCGAAATGCCCAGGCTGCAGTAGCCATGTTTATCCGGCGGTGAAACCTGGATCAGCGCTGCATTCAATGGCTGCTCACCACTTCTAAACAACTTCGGGATTTCTGACAGAAATAACGGCACGTAGTCGGCCTGACCGCACTGGATAGCACTGCGGGTACTGCCACCGACAAAGAAACAACGTTGCCGCAGATGGCCCTGTAACGCCGGATCGCACAGCATATCACTGTGTTCGGTGTGTAACTGCAATAACGTTAGATTACGATAATGGGGGGCGATATTCGCCAGGCCCCGCAATAAAAACCACGGGGTGGCGGCCATCGACTGACACCAGATTTGATCGTGGTCGGTGAGAATACTTAAAGCCTGTTCGGCGGTTTCGCAGCGCATAGGGTCTCCACTGAGCGGTAAAGCTCCAGTTTAGCTGTTTTTGCGCGGCGCAAAGCTGATAACGATCAAGTCGCAGCCATAAAAAAGCCCCGCACGGGGCGGGGCTGTTTCGAAACGCTACAATTACTTGTTAGCTTTCTTTTCTTTTTCTTTGGCGATAACGACTTCAGCCACGTTGTTTGGACATGGTGAGTAGTGATCGAATTCCATTGAGAATTGGCCACGACCAGATGTCATAGTACGCAGGTGGCTGATATAACCGAACATCTCGGCCAGTGGTACGTGCGCTTTAACGCGAACGCCCATAGCGCCTGATTCCTGGCCTAAGATCATACCACGACGACGGTTCAGGTCACCGATCACGTCACCGATGTTGTCTTCTGGTGTGAAAACGTCAACTTTCATGATTGGCTCTAACAGCTGAGGAGCGGCTTTCGGCATAGACTGACGGAAAGCGCCCTTGGCAGCGATTTCGAACGCGATAGCTGATGAGTCAACAGCGTGGAAACCACCGTCGAACAGCTCAACTTCAACGTCCAGTACCGGGAAGCCTGCCAGCGGACCGGTAGACATCATTTCTTTAAAGCCTTTCTCGATAGCCGGGAAGAATTCCTTCGGAACGCTACCACCCACTACGGTTGATTTAAAGGTGTAACCGGTATTAACTTCGCCCGGACGGATGCGGTAGTCGATCTTACCGTACTGACCAGAACCACCAGACTGCTTCTTGTGTGTGTAGCTGTCTTCGATTTCACGGGTAATGGTTTCACGGTAAGCAACCTGCGGCTGACCTACGATCAGCTCTACGCCATAGGTCCGCTTCAGGATGTCAATCTTGATATCCAGGTGCAGTTCACCCATACCTTTCAGGATAGTTTCACCTGAGTCGACATCAGTTTCAACACGGAAGGTTGGATCTTCAGATACCAGACGGCCGATAGCCACGCCCATCTTCTCGATGGCGCCTTTATCTTTTGGCTGTACTGCGATAGAGATTACCGGCTCAGGGAATACCATTGGCTCCAGCGTACATGGGTTTTTCACGTCACACAGGGTGTGACCGGTTTGTACGTTTTTCAGACCGATCAGCGCAACGATGTCACCGGCCTGAGCCGTAGTCAGGTCAGTACGGTCGTTAGCATGCATTTCAACCATCCGGCCAACGCGCTCGGTTTTGCCGGTGAACGAGTTCAGAATGGTATCGCCTTTGTTCAGTACACCAGAGTAGATACGGATAAAGGTCAGGGCGCCGAAACGGTCGTCCATGATCTTGAATGCTAACGCACGGAATGGCTCGTCAGCAGAAACGATAGCATACTGACCAGTTTCATTACCCTCTTCGTCAGTCAGCGGCTGTGGGTTAACTTCAGTCGGGGCAGGCAGGTAATCTACTACGCCGTCCAGAACCAGTTGCATACCCTTGTTTTTGAAGGCTGAACCACAGAAAGTTGGGAAGAATGCCAGTTCGCGGGTACCTTTACGGATACAACGCTTGATTTCTTCGATTGAAGGCTCTTCACCTTCCATATAAGCCATCAGCAGATCGTCGTCCATTTCCAGCGCTGTTTCAATCAGTTGCTGACGGTACATTTCAACATCATCAGCCATGTCGGCTGGGATATCAGTAACTTTGAAGTTTTCTGGCAGACCTGATTCGTCCCAAACGAAGGCTTGACGGGTTAACAAGTCAACCACACCCACGAAGGTCTCTTCGCGACCAATTGGCAGCACCATGATCAGCGGGTTAGCACCCAGTACTTTTTTAACCTGCTCAGTAACACGGATAAAGTCAGCACCGATCCGGTCTAACTTATTGACGAAAATCAGACGTGATACTTTAGCGTCGTTCGCGTAGCGCCAGTTGGTTTCTGATTGTGGTTCTACACCACCAGAGCCACAGAATACGCCGATGCCGCCGTCCAGAACTTTCAGTGAACGGTATACTTCTACGGTGAAGTCAACGTGACCCGGGGTATCGATAACGTTGAAACGGTGACCTTTCCAGTAACAGCTAACAGCAGCTGACTGGATAGTAATACCGCGCTCAGCTTCCTGTACCATGAAGTCAGTAGTCGATTCACCTTCGTGAACTTCGCCCAGCTTATGGATTTTACCGGTCAGTTTCAGGATCCGTTCGGTGGTAGTGGTTTTACCGGCATCAACGTGAGCGAAGATACCAATGTTTCTGTATAACGATAAATCAGCGGCCATAGTAGTCTCTATAAGCTTGGGTTTGAAAATAGGGCGACAATATACAGGATTTTTTTTCAGTTTGCCCGAAAAAAAATCAGTGAAATAAATGAAATTTCGATGTCATTGTCAGTTCTTTGGCCCGGCGCCTTATTCAGCGACCGTGGCCCATAAGTCATATTCATCTGCATGTTCGACCAGTGCCTGCACCAGCTGACCTGGTTTTAGGCTGGTTTCACCATTCAGATACACAGCACCATCAATCTCCGGTGCGTCTGCAAAGCTGCGGCCAATAGCGCCTTCTTCATCCACTTCATCAATCAGCACGCTGATGGTGCGGCCGACTTTGGCTTGCAAGCGCTCAGCACTAATGGCTTGCTGTAGCTGCATAAAACGATGATAACGTTCTTCCTTTACCTCTTCTGGCACCGCATCCGGCAGCTCGTTGGCTTTGGCGCCGTCGACCGGGCTGTACTTAAAGCAGCCAACCCGATCCAGCTGCGCCTCTTGCAGCCAATCCAGTAACATCTGGAAATCTTCCTCGGTTTCACCCGGAAAGCCGACAATAAAGGTTGAGCGGATAGTCAGATCCGGGCAAATTTGCCGCCATTTCTTGATCCGCTCCAGCACCTTTTCCGCCTGTCCCGGCCGTTTCATCAATTTTAAAATCCGTGGGCTGGCGTGCTGGAACGGGATATCCAGGTAGGGTAATACTTTGCCTTGCGCCATCAGCGGAATAATGTCATCGACATGCGGATAGGGGTAAACATAATGCAGCCGCACCCAGATACCCATTTCGCCGAGCGCTTCACACAGTGATTGCATTGAGGTTTTTACCGGCTGACCATTCCAAAAACCAGTGCGGTGTTTAACATCGACGCCATAGGCACTGGTATCTTGCGAGATAATCAACAGCTCTTTTACGCCAGCGTTTTTCAGGCGCTGCGCTTCATCCAGCACTTCGCCAATCGGTCGGCTGACTAAATCACCGCGCATTGACGGAATGATGCAGAAAGTACAGCGGTGATTACAGCCTTCGGAAATTTTTAAGTAGGCATAGTGCTTAGGTGTCAGCTTGACACCATGGTCCGGCACCAGCATGGTGAAGGGATCATATTTCGGCTTCGGCACAAACTCATGCACCTGCTTTAACACATTCTCATAGCTGTGCGGGCCGGTAATACCCAGCACATTAGGATGTACTTCACGAATTTCATCTTCCCGGGCGCCTAAACAGCCGGTGACAATAACCTTGCCATTTTCCGCCAGCGCTTCGCCGATGGTGTCTAAGGATTCCTGCACTGCAGAGTCAATAAAACCGCAGGTATTGACGATCACCAGCTCGGCGTCGTCATAGGTAGGTACGATGTTGTAGCCTTCAGCTTTTAACTGGGTCAGGATCCGTTCTGAGTCGACCAGGTTTTTCGGGCAACCGAGCGAAACAAAGCCTATTTTGCTGCCAGTACCATTGCTGTCTTGGGCGGCTAAGGTTTTGGCCGGGGTATCCAGGGTTGTGGTCTGGCTGGGATCGAAAGTCTGAACGCTCATAATTGCCTGTGCTGGTTAAAGGAAAAAACCGGGCGCGCATTATACCTGAAGCGTGGCAAAGTAACAGCGGCTGCTGGCCAAAAAGTCGACACCCCTGTGCGCTTAAAGTGATTTTAGCAACAAGGCGATGGCATCGGCATGTTGCTCTGAGAACGTTTGTTGTTGTCCATATAGATGAATAACGGCCTGCAAGTCAGCGTGCTCGTCCTGATCCAGTAAACGTTTTAACCCCATTTGCCAGTGCGGAAATTGCCGTTGTTGCACCGGCCGCTCACTGACCAGCCGTACACTTTGATGTCGCGGATCGGCAGCAATCAACTTAAAGCGGGTTTTTACCAGCTCGGCGGGGCCCTCCAGTAACTGCAAAAAATGCCGGCTGGTAACCAATAATACACCGGTGATCCCAAGCCGCTGATTATTGCGCTCGGCTTGCTGATGGATAGTGGCGATTTGCTCGCTGCCTAGTCCGGGGGCTACATCGCTGATGTAAGTTAACTGCAACAAGGGCTCGGACATAGCGTTTCCTTAGCGATACCGCTTTTGTGCTTTACGTTTCCGTTCGGCTTCGCGTTCGGCTTTTTCGGCTGCTTTCGCGGCTTCTTCGGCCTTGGCGTCAATCAGCTCCTGACTCACCATTTCCGGTGTTTCCAGCGTAATGGGGCCAAGGTTACCAGATCGCAGCTCCGTAATTAGAATAGCACCGGCTTTTTCTAAATCGACCACGCCGCCTTTACGCATTGCACCGCGGCGCATGCCGATCGCATCCAGCAGCGCCAAATCGTTCTCTGGCTGCTCAGTCAGTCCGAACCGTGCCATCACTGCTGCCGGATAGGCTTGCAGCAGATAGTCGGCGGCAAAGAGCGCGATATCGGCATAATCAAAAACCGTGTCTTTAATGGCGCCGGTCACCGCCAGCCGGTAACCACAGGTCGTCGGGCTAAGTTTGGGCCATAAAAAGCCCGGCGTGTCGGTTAAGATCACGTTATTTTCCAGCTTGATCCTTTGCTGTGCCTTGGTCACGCCGGCTTCGTTACCGGTTTTAGCGATAGTACGGCCTGCCAGGGTATTGATCAGCGTGGATTTTCCGACATTGGGGATACCCATAATCATCGCCCGGGCGGCGCGCACCTCAAGATTGCGCTCCGGCAGCATGCTATTGCAAAGCTCCAGCAGGGCTTTGATTTGTTCTGGTTGCTGTTGGCTGATCGGGATGGCGCGGACATTTTTTTGCTCGGCAAAATAGTCAACCCAGCGCGCGGTGAGGGCAGGATCGGCCAGATCGGCTTTGTTTAATACCTTGATACAGGGGGTATCTTTGCGCAGTTGCGGCACCAGCGGATTCTCGCTGGAAAAGGGGATCCGCGCATCCAGCATTTCGATAATAATATCGACCTGTGGCATCACCTCTGCGATTTCTTTGCGGGCCTTATGCATATGGCCCGGAAACCAGTTAATTGACATGGGGTATCCTGTATAAGGTTAAAATTGGTCCAGCAGCTCGCGCCGGTAATCTGCTGGGTCCAGTTTAAGTCCCAGCTCGGCTATCTGCTGTTGTAATTGATTATCAGCCAGATTTAGCTCCGACATCATCAGCGTATTATCGTCGAGTTGCCAGATCAGCCTGGAGCCGGCATAGCTGTATGCCAGTATCAGCAGTGCGCTTGGGTTATGCTGTTCGGCCGCCGCCTGGATTGCCCGCAGCTTGCGCTGAATTAAATTCAGTTCGTGTTTCAGATCCCAGATATAGGCGACTTCACTAAAGTAGGGGTGACGCTTTAGTTTTTTCAAAGCGCTGCCAACCAGGATACAGCCGATAACGACCCCGGCGAAGTTTAGCCAGAAATTAGAGCCGCTGCCGTCCGATAGCAGGCTGATCAACAGCGTCGAACTGGCAAGGCTGACAATCAGCAGCGCCAGTATACTTAGTACCGTAATCCGGTTCAGGCGTTTACGGTATAGCGCTTTATCAATCACTTTCAGTTGCATAATTTTCCTAGACTACTCGATGATGCTGGCATCAGAGCGTGCCGTCGCCGGATCAAAACGGCGGATCTGTAAAATAATGCCCAGTTTGGGATGATCCAGATAATGGATTTCGCCACTGATTAAGCGCCGGCTTTGTTTCACGTTAATGCTTTGCAGGCTGTTAGCCTGAGGGCGGCGCAGGTTAAAGTCGGTATTCACAAACAGATAACGATCCAAATGTAAGCGAAACAGGCCATCCAGCTGCCAGACCTGAGACGGTAAATTAGCTGCGCTTTGCTCCAGCCGCCGCTGTTCGTCTGTGCTGCTTTCCGGCTGGGTCAGCGCCACACCGGCCGCCAGTTGTTGCCGCCGGCTGGCGATCTGGGCCAGTAAATCGGCTTCCTGCTGCTCTTCTGTGGCAAACGCCAGATTGCTGTCCACTTCACTCGGCAGCGGCTGGCCCCAGTAATCAAATTGCTGGCTAAAGTTTTTGCCGGCAAACCAGCGGCTGGGGATCGCCCGGCGCTCTGTTACCGGTGCCTGACGCCACACCGTATGCAGTAATATCTGATGTTGGCGCTGTCGTCTTAACCGATTCACCACCTCATTAAGCTGAAAGGCGTTTTCGTCCGCCAGATAGGGCACCGGCTGATGCAGGCCTTCGCCAAAGATCCGTACCGGCAGTTGTTCTGGCCAGTATTGATGTGGGGTAGCTTGTTCCAGCACAGCAGCCAGCAAGGCATCAGTGTTGTCACTCGCAAGCGGTGTCTGTTCTGTCGGCTGCGGCGTGCACTCTGCTGCCGGTGCAGCGTCACCCGGTATGGCTAAGCCTGTCGCATCGACAGCGTCCGGCGTTTGACATTCAGGATCTACCGGCAGCGGGATATAAAATTGTTCCGTCAGTAAATCGATATGCCGCCCCAGTCTGATTGGGGTCACCTGGGTAGGGAAATGTTCTTTCAGCGCACTGTCGCCGGTGCGTTCAAAAATAATCATTTCTACCTCAAACCAGCGTTCGTTGGCTTGCAGTGTCAGGGCGTTGACGAGTAAACAACTGCCAAGTAACAGCCGAAATTTCATTAATGTCCTACCTTATGTTTGGCCAGTTCGGCCAGCATATTACTGATAAGTTGTAACCGATCTTTGTAGTCCGCTGCGGCAATAGTAAAACGCAGCTTTTGACCCTGTTCCAGCTTAAAGATCCGCGACTGAGTCTGGATCAGCTGAATAATATAGGCCGGACTCACCAAAGTCCGCTCTGCGAATTCTAGCACACCACCCTTGGCATTGGCTTCAATCCGTTTAATGCCAAGCTCCTGTGCTAACAATTTAAATTGACTGAGCTGTACCAGGTGTTTGGCGGCGTCCGGTAATAATCCAAAGCGGTCGATTAATTCAACCTGAACCTCATCCAGTTCCTGCTCATTGCGCACGCTGGCCAGCTTTTTATAGAACGACAAGCGTAAATTAACATCCGGAATATAACTATCAGGTAATAGCGCCGGGATCTTTAAGTCAATTTCGGTTTGCTGACTAAGCAGGCTATCTAAACTGGGTTCACGGCCGGCTTTCAAAGCGTGCACGGCTTCTTCCAGCATTTCCATATAGAGCGTAAAACCAACCGCTTCAATCTGACCGCTTTGCTCGTCGCCCAGCAGTTCACCAGCCCCGCGGATCTCCAGATCGTGGGTAGCCAGCGCAAAGCCGGCGCCGAGATCTTCCAGGCTGGCAATCGCCTCCAGCCGCTTTTCCGCGTCCTTGGTTAAACGCTTCGGTGGCGGCGTTAACAGATAGGCATAGGCCTGATGGTGCGAGCGACCGACCCGGCCCCTTAACTGGTGCAGTTGTGCCAGACCAAAGTTGTCGGCGCGGTTAATAATAATGGTATTGGCAGTGGGGACATCGATACCGGTTTCAATAATGGTCGAGCATAGCAGCAGGTTATAACGCTGATGATAGAAATCGGCCATAATCTGCTCCAGTTCGCGTTCGCGCAGTTGGCCATGGGCAATCGCAATATTGGCTTCCGGTACCAGCTCCAGCAAATCGCTGGCCATTTTCTCAATGCTGGCGACATCGTTATGCAGAAAGTACACCTGACCGCCGCGCAGAATTTCGCGCATGATGGCTTCGCGTAACAGACCATTTTCGAACTCGCGGACAAAGGTTTTCACAGCCAGCCGTCGGGCTGGTGGTGTGGCGATAATGGAGAGGTCGCGCATGCCGGACATTGACATATTCAGGGTGCGCGGAATAGGGGTGGCGGTCAGCGTCAGGATATCGATATTGGCACGCAGCGCTTTGATCTTCTCTTTTTGCCGCACGCCAAAGCGGTGTTCTTCGTCGACAATCAGTAAGCCCAGATCGGCAAACTTAATATCGTCCTGCAGCAATTTATGGGTACCAATCAGAATATCGACCTTACCCTGGCTCAGGTCGTCCAGAATGACTTTTTGCGCTTTGCTGCTGATAAAGCGCGACAGCACTTCAACCCGTACCGGCCAGTTAGCGAAGCGATCTTTAAAGTTTTCAAAATGCTGCTGCGCGAGCAGGGTAGTCGGCACCAGTAGCGCGACCTGTTTACCATCGTTAACAGCCACAAAGGCGGCGCGCATCGCCACCTCGGTTTTACCAAAGCCAACATCACCGCACACTAGCCGGTCCATCGGTTGCGGCTGCTGCATATCCTGCAGCACGGCGCTAATGGCATCGAGCTGATCCGCGGTTTCTTCAAACGGGAAGCTGTCGGCAAAGGCGGCATACTGCTCCTGGTCCAGTTTGAACGCATAGCCCTGGTGTGCCGCACGCTGGGCGTATATATCCAGCAGCTCGGCGGCAACATCGCGCACCTTTTCTGCCGCCTTCTTGCGGGCCTTTTCCCAGGTATCGTTACCCAGTTTATGCAGTGGCGCATGCTCGGCATCACTGCCGGAATAGCGGCTCAATAAATGCAGCGAGGTCACCGGCACATAGAGCTTGCTGCCACCGGCATATTCAATAGTGACAAACTCGGCGCTGATGCCGGCGGCGTCTAATACCTGTAAACCCTGATAACGGCCAATACCATGCTGTAAGTGCACCACCGGCTGACCAAGGCTCAGCTCGGCCAGATTACGGATAATGGTTTCTGAAGAAATCTGCTGGCTTTGTTTGCGTCGCCGGCGCTGGCTGATCTTCTGGCCAAACAGCTCGTTTTCGCTGATCAGTGCCAGCGGTGTGGCTAACTGTAGCAGAGCGCCTTGCTCCAGATTACCCACCATCACGCCGAGATCATCATCAGCTTGCCAGAAGGCGGTCAGGCTGGGGTATTCGCGTAAATGCACCGCAGCTTTATGCAGCAGTTGCAGCAGACTTTCGCGCCGGCCTTCACTTTCTACCAGAAACAGGGCCCGGCCTTTTTGCTGCTTCAGGCTGAGCAAGAACGTCAGTAAGGCGTCCAGGGGCTGCTTGAGCTGATGATTAATATTCAGTGCCGGTAGCTCGGCCACCGGTAAGTTGTGCATTCCGGCTTTGGCCGGCAGGCTGGCGCGGCTGAGTTTCAGCCTGGGTAGGGTTTTAAGCAGGCCAAACAGCTCATCTACCGCCAGATATAACTCTTGCGGCGGCAGAATTGGTCGCAGTAAATCGATGGCTCTGTCCTGATAGCGGCGCTTCAGTTCGCTCCAGAATTGCTGTGCGCTGTGTTCAATATCACCACAGATCAATACCCGGCTATCGGCCGGCAGATAGGCAAATAAGTTACTGGTCGTCTCGGCAAATAGAGGCAGATAATACTCTATCCCGGCTGGCAGGATGCCCTGGCTGACTTGCTGATACAGCGATTCTTTTTCGTTGCGGGCAGCAAAACGTTCGCGATAGCGCAGCCTGAAACGTTCAATGGCTGCCTTGTCGGTCGGGAACTCATGGGCTGGCAGCAGCGCGATGTGCGGCACTTTGTCCAGACTGCGCTGCGTATCCGGATCGAAAGTGCGGATGGCCTCGACTTCGTCATCAAAAAAATCAATCCGATAGGGGGTATGGGTCCCCATCGGAAACAGGTCAAGCAGCGAGCCACGTACAGAAAACTCGCCATGCTCCATCACCTGTTCTACATGGCGGTACCCGACGGCCGCCAGCTGTTGTTTCAGTGCTGTCAGATCCGTTTGCTGTTGTTCACGGATCAAAAAACTGTGTTGCTCCAGATGCTCCCGACCGGCAATTCTCAGTAGCAGGGTGCTGACCGGCACTATCACCAGCGCCTGTTTCAGGCGTGGCAGCTGATACAGGGTTTCCAGCCGCTGTGAAATAATATCCTGATGCGGTGAGAACACATCATAGGGCAGGGTTTCCCAATCCGGTAAGGTCAGTAACGGACACTGGCTCTGCTGCAGAAACACCGCCAGTTCCTGCTCCAGACGCAGGGCAGCAGGGGTGTCCTGCACGATAAGCAGCGTAACTCCGGGCTGTTGTTGCAATAATTCGCTGATAAAAAGAGGTAGGGCGGCGCCCGTTAACTGGCCCAGGCTTTGCGGTTCGCTGGCGTTGACCAGGGCAGGAATAGTCGAAAAAAGCTGCATCTGAAGTTTAAACCTGTTATTTCTTAAAAACGGGGCGGGTCGCGGCTATTGCCAAATCACGAGCCCCGGCTTGCCGGTTGCTTGCTTACGTTAAGCGCTTGGGTTTCGTTCAACGCTCGGCGGCTTTTTGTTTCAGTTGCCGGGCTTGTTGTTGCAAACTGGCGCGAACCAGCAGTTCGCGGTCTTCGTCCCGGATCCGCATAAACACAACCTGAGTCAGATAGCCGTTTGCATCAGGCTCGCAACTTAGCACCTGCCCATAGCAGAACACAGCACCGGCGTTGTCGGCCAAAAACAGTTTGATCTCCAGCACCGACAGCGGCACTAGTGCTTCCCGTGCCAAAAAGGTCAGGCCGGCACCACCATAGCTTAGCGTCTGGTAGCGATACTCAGCCAGATCCTGTTGCCGCAGCACATAATGTAACAGCAGATCGAGCTTATGCGCCTGCTGCTGCAGATAGTGCGCCAGCTCTTCTGCCAGTTCGCCCAGTCGCTGCAAGGAGCGCAGGGCGCTGATATTCAGCTGTCCGATATTACCGGCCAACAAAAATGGCTCCGGAATTGCCGCCTGAAATTGTGTTTCATCCGGCAGCGGACTGTGCGTCGGTTGGATATTGATGGCGATGGCGTGTTCCACTTTAAAAAACTGCGAAAAGGCCTCGGTCAATTGCTGCAATTCGGTGTCCATAGTTGTTACCTCAGGCTGCCGCTTGTTATTGTGCCGAATAGTCTCTATCATCGGCACCAGTCTGAATGCTAATTTATCATCTAACCGGCTCAAAGTCCTGAATTATCACATGCATCTGCCAGTCAGTCTCTACATAGGGCTAAGATATAGCCAAAGCCGAAAAGGCAATGCGTTTATCTCCTTTATTACTCTGTTTTCGGTTACCGGTATTTTGCTGGGCGTCATGGCCTTGACCATTGTCAGCTCGGTGATGAATGGCTTTGAAGCCGAACTTAAAAAACGCATTCTCGGCGTTATTCCGCATATTCTGCTAAAGCCTGCCGCGCCAGACAGCGACTGGCAGCAACACTTACAACAACAGTATCCGGTACTGGACGTCAGTCGCTTGCTACAAACCGAAGCCCTGATCCAGTCACCGCGGCAAATGACAGCAGTGATGCTGCAAGGCGTCGATGTCAGCGCTATCCCGCAATTTTTACAACATTCGCTG
>DAIOUM010000008.1:0-18346 GCA_036759505.1 Alishewanella sp.
GATACTTGTTTTTTTACGCTAACGCAGTATCCTTGCCAGCCTGAACCCGATCTAAGGTTAATGCATGCTCAGTTACCGCCACAGTTTTCACGCCGGCAATCATGCCGATGTGTTAAAACATCTGACCGAAGTTGCCATTCTGGATTACCTGCTGCAAAAAGATAAGCCCTTGTGCTATCACGACACCCATGCCGGTGCCGGCTTGTACAGCTTGCAAAGCAGCCAGGCGCAGAAAACCGCCGAATATACTGAGGGTATCGGCAAGCTGTGGCACTATCAGCCGCAAAGCCCGCTACTTGGCAAATATCTGGATCTCGTAAAGCAGTTAAACCCGGATGGCGAACTGAATTTCTATCCCGGTTCACCCAAGATTGCCGCCATGCTGCTGCGCGCGGGCGATCAGCTGCAGGCCACCGAGCTGCATCCAAGTGATTTTCCGCTGCTGCAAAGCCAGTTTTTACAGCGCCGTTTAACGCGGATTGAGAATATTGATGCCTTCGCCGGGATTAAGGCGATGCTGCCACCTTTAGTTAAACGCGGCCTGGTATTAATCGATCCACCCTATGAGCTAAAAACCGAATATCAGGATCTGATTAAAGGCCTGCAGGAAGCCTATAAACGCTTTCCACAAGCAACCTATGCTATCTGGTATCCGGTAATTGAGCGCCATAGTATTGAACAGTTTATCGCGGCCATTGTCACCACCGGCATTAAGAATCAGCTGCGGATTGAATTTAACCTGCATGCCGACAGCCCGGGCCATGGTATGACCGGTAGCGGTATGCTGGTGATTAATCCGCCCTATACCCTGGCGCAAAGCCTGGCGCCGGCGCTGTCTGAAGTGCAGCAACAGCTGGGCAGCCCAGATAGTCATTATCAGATTATGCAACTTGTTGGAGAATAACCATGCGCCTGGCGCTTACCGTTTTATTGTTAACCCTGAGTAGCTATAGCTATGGCTTTGGCCGCACCGGTCATGCCATGGTGTGTGATATGGCCTTGCAGCTGTTGTCCGCTAAGGCACAGCAGCACGTCGCCAGCCTGGTTGAAGCCTCGCCGCACCATGAGTTTGGTGCCGCCTGTGCCTGGCCGGATGAAGTGCGCAGCCAGGAGGAGTTTCGTTGGACGGCGCCGCACCACTACGTCAATATGCCACGCGGCGAAAAACAGGTGAAGGCCGAATATTGCCCGGAGCAGGGCTGCATTTTATCGGCGATTAGCATGATGCAGCAGCGCCTGAGCGCCGATAGTAACGACTGGCAAGCCCTGCTGTTTTTAGCACATCACCTGGGCGATCTGCATCAGCCATTGCATGTCAGCTATGCTGATGACCTTGGCGGCAACCGCACTGCCGTCTATTTCTACAGCCATGAACTGCCAACCAATCTGCATGGCGTCTGGGATAGCAATATGCTGAATAAGCTTGGCTATGACGAAGATTTTCTGCTGCAGGAGCAGTTATTTGAACAAATTACCGCTGAGCAGCGCGCCAGCTGGCAACAGGGCGAGGTACTGGATTGGGCCAATGAGTCGGCGGCCATTACCTATGATATTTATCAACATTACCGGCCAGGCATGTTGATTGACGATGCCTATCTGGAACAATACCAGGGCGTGCTGCTAACCCGCTTGCAGCAGGCAGCAGTGCGCTTGGCATTAGTGCTGGAACAGATACTGGGCGACTAGCTCGACTTATGGCAGCTGCCCCTCAAGCCTGTTTTGGGGCAGATGCCTAAAATCACTCAAGTCGCTGTTAGCGGATCCAGCCTTTACTAATTTGCCGGAATAACTCTGTACCAGCCCGCTCCAGCCATTCAAAGGCAACCATCTCACGACTCACCAGCACTGCACCCGCCTGCTGCATCCGGTTTAACCCCAGTTGCTTGTTCTCCGCGGTACGGGAGCCTACCGCATCCGTCACCACAAACACCTGATAGCCTGCCGTCAGCAAATCCATAACGGTTTGCAGCACACAGACATGAGTTTCGGTGCCTATTACCACTACCTGACGGCGACCACTCTCTGCCAGGCGCTGCTGAATATGGGCTTCGCGCCAGGCACTAAAATGGATTTTCTCCAGCACCGCATCTGGTGTCAGCCATTCCAGTACCGAAGGTAAGCTGTGTCCCAAGCCTTTGGGGTAATGCTCAGTAGCCAGTACCGGCACCTGACATAAACCGGCGACCTGTAACAACCAAATCGCTGCGCGTTCCACTTCATCAGTCAAGTCGATGGCAGGAGCCAGTTTGGTTTGTAAATCAATGACCAGTAGCTGACTTTGTCCGGCGTTAAGTAACATGAAGTACTCCTGAACTGATTCGGCTGACTTAAAACAGCTAACTTAAAACTGACCGCGCCACAAGGCATGACACAGGGTTTCGTCTTTATCACGGCTTAGCAGAATGCGCGCTAATATCTGATCTTCCGCGCCTGCTTCACCACTGAGACCAATTTGCGCCTCAAAATGCAGTTCAGGGTCCAGCTCGCCGCCGGCTAATTCTTCCCAGCCGGCACCCGGCGGCAGCAAATCGACATAACTACGGTCTTCATAGTGTTGCTGATAGGTCTGATAATCACTGGCGCTTAAATTATCCGGCGCCAGTTCATCAAAAATATCAAAGGCATGGTCGCACAATTCATCCAGCGACCAGAGTTCTACATGTTGCATCTTTGTCTCCTGCTTGGTGTACCTCAGTATAACACTGCTGCCCGGTGCGAACAGCTTTTGCCACCAAACAACACATTATCAAACTGGCAATAGGTGTATAATTGCCGGCAATACACATTGCGGATCTGACTTTTAACAAGGTTGCGGGACAACAGGGTTGCAGCTCCGCTCCCAACTACAGGCTTGGTTATGTATATCTGTCCACTTTGTCAGGCACCACTGCTACAACAGGCACAGCAGTTTCGTTGCCCACAGCGCCACAGCTTTGATCTGGCCCGCGAAGGCTATGTGAACTTACTACCGGTACAGCAAAAAAAATCTAAAGATCCCGGTGATAATCAGTTAATGATGCAGGCCAGGCGTCAGTTCCTGCAAGCAGGCTGGTATCAGCCTGTCGTAACAGCCCTGATTGAGCAGTTGTCGGCCTTAGCGGTAAGCGAACTGTTAGATTTAGGCTGTGGTGAGGGTTACTATAGCGGTCAACTGCAGCAAGCACTGCCGGCGTTGGCAATCAATGGCGTAGATATTTCTAAAGCAGCAATTAAAGCCGCTGCCAAACAGTATCCGCAAGTTCACTTTGCCGTTGCCAGCAGTTACCAGTTACCTTTCGCAGCCGCCAGTTTTGATGCCATTCTGCGCATCTACGCCCCTTCGCTGGATGCAGAGCTGTGTCGGGTATTACGTGACGGTGGCGCTTTGTTCAGTGTCAGTCCGGCGCCGGAGCATCTAAAGGAAATCAAGGCAGCGGTTTACCCGCAGGTAAGGTTGCACAGTGCTGAGGTGGTCGCCATCGATGGCTTACAACATGTGCAGCGACAGCGGCTAAGTTTTAGCTTACAGCTGCCGGCCGATGATCTAAAGGCGCTGATTACCATGGTACCACTGGGCTGGAAATTCAGTCCGTCGGCGCTGGAGCACTTTATCGCCGGCGCACCGGCGATAAGCTGTGACTTTTATCTGGATCGCTATCAAAAACCGCTGCCCTGAACCGGCAGCAGCGCTTTAACAGTTAACAATCTGCCGCTTTGACTTGAGACGATGCTGCTTTGGCTTGGGACTTTGGCGCCTTGCACCCGGCCAACATCAGCTTACGATCCTGCTGCTGCAGTGCCGTAAACATGGTGGACCAGAAATGGGTTGTCAATTCGGTGATCACTCTGGACTCAGCATTCATCAGGATCACCAGCCCCAGTTCACGCTCCCTGGAATAGGCCAGCTCAGCGCGAAAGCCCTGCACCCAGCCACCGTGATATACCAGTTGTTCCTGCCCAAACTTATACAGGCGCCAACCCAGACCATAGTGTGCATCCTTGAGGTGGGGCCGCCACATCTGACGATTTAAGTAGCGCGGTGTCCTGACCTTACGGCTGGTAATTTGCTCCAACAAGGGTTCAGGCAGCACGTCAGGGTTGTATCCCAGTTGGGCAATCAACCAGTAGCCTAAATCAACCACACTGGCATTAACACCCGCTGCCGGCGCAAAGCGATAGTAGCTCTCATTCACCGCACGGGCATGCCACTGGCCCCGGGCTTTAACATGCGGTGTAGCCCGGTTTGGGCTATCCAGATAGCCCTGCAACCCCACCGTCGCGGTCGGCATTTTCAAAGGTTCAAAAATATTTCGCTTTAGCAAGGTAGCATAGTCCTGCCTGGTCGTTTGCTGCATCACCGGTTCAATCAGGCTAAACAACACATTCTGATAGCCATAACATTGCCCCGGATTACACAGCGGATCGAGCTTACTAAAATGCGGAATAATCCGTTCCGGCGGGTAATTAGCCTCAATCAGGTTATCATAGGCATTGGCTATCACCCCGGTACTTTGCGATAACAGGTGTTCAACTTTCAGCTTATTGTTAAACGAGCGGGTTTTAAAGCTCAGTTCCGGTACATAACGCACTACCGGATCGTCCCAGCGAAAATGGCCTTGCGCTGCCAGTATCGCCGCCAGACCGCCAGCAAAGGTTTTGGATACGGACGCAATCCGGAACACGGTATAGGCATCTACCGGCAAATTCGAGCCCACTTCACGCACACCATAACCATTGGCAGCGATAATGCGGTTCTTATAAACGATGGCATAGGCGGCGCCGGGAATGTTTTGCTCCGCCATTTGTTGTTGAAAAAACTGCTCAAACTCCCGTACCAATGGTTCGGGAACGGCGGCATTGGCAAGACTACTGGTGATTAGTAACACCAGACTACAGACTCTTTTCAGCACTGGGACCTCGGCAACTTCTGGTTGCTTATTCAGGTTATTTATTTTGTTAACGCCGTTCACACCAACACAGCGCCTTATCTTATCTCACTATCATAGCAGTAACTTTTAGGCTTGCTCCAGCCGCAGCCAGCGAAAAGCCACGATTAATCGTATTTTTTCGCCTTCTCAGCCGGCTTTACACAACCTTTACCCTACCCCCTCTTTGTCAGTCTGGCGCAACTGGTTATAGTAAAACCAGAAATTTTATGGAGTTATTTCTATGCGCCTTTGGCAGATCCTGATTGTTGTCGCCTTGCTGGCCGGGCTGGGTTGGTACCTGATGCCCGATAATAAAGAACAAATTCAATATCAAACCCAAAGCGTTAGCCGCGGTGATATTGAGAGCGTGGTGAATACCGCCGGCACCACCCGAGCCGTGGTCACAGTGGAGGTCGGCACTGAAGTCTCGGGCCTGATCACCGAATTACTGGCTGACTTTAATGACGATGTGACTCAGGGTCAGCTGATCGCGCGCCTCGATGACCGTACTTATCTGGCCAGATTACGCCAATCTGAGGCTGATGTGGTAATGGCCAAAGCCAATCTGGAGCAACATCAGGCCAGCTTACTAAAAGCCGAAGCGGAATTAAGCCGGGCTGAGCGTGCCCACCAACGCCAGCAACAACTGATGCGCCAGGGGCTAACCAACCAGAGTGAACTGGATACCGCCTTGGCTAATTTTGAAACAGCACGGGCGCAAATCAGCGTCGCCCGCGCTCAAATAAGCAGCGCCCAGGCGCAATTGCTGCAACGGGAGGCGCAGTTAGAGCAGGCTAAACTGGATCTGGATCGCACCCAAATCCGCTCCCCGGTCAATGGCACCATTATTGACCGTCAGGTTGATATTGGGCAGACCGTTGCCGCCAGCCTGTCAGCACCAACCCTCTTTACCATCGCTCAGGATCTGCGGCAGATGCAGATTGAAGCCGACGTTGACGAAGCCGATATCGGTAAATTAGCTGAAGGCCAGCAAGTCAGATTTCAGGTCGATGCTTATCCGAACCGCCAGTTTAGTGGCCAGGTGTCGCAGGTACGCAAAGCTGCGACCAACGTTTCCAACGTCGTGACCTACAAAGTGATTATCGATGCACCAAACCAACAGCAATTACTGTTACCCGGCATGACAGCCAATATCAATGTCATTCGTGGCCAGCAAACTGACGTGCTGCGGGTACCTAATGCCGCGCTGCGTTTTCGGCCCGCCGGCGCGGCCAACCCCGCAGCTTCGCAACCGGATCCGGCTGCTGAGTTGATCCGGGAGCTGGGATTAAGCAGCGATAAAGCCAGTGCGGTGCGCCGGGTCTTTGCTGACTTTACCAGTGGCTTACAGCAGGCGCGCAGCGCCAGTGCCAATAACCCGATGACTGATATGCGGGCGCAGATGCAGCAACTGCGACAAAAGCTAAACAATGAGTTACAGCTGGTACTGTCGGAGCAGGAGTATCAGCGCTATAGCGAAATAAACGCCCAGCGCCGCCAGCAACGGGGCCAGGGTGACAGCGGTACGGCAGCCACTGTTTGGGTACTGGATAGTAAGCAACAACCCAAGGCCATCAACCTGCGGGTTGGCCTTAGCAATGACGAGTACAGCGAGGTGTTGTCCGGTGAACTCAGCCAGGGCGACAAGGTGATAGTCCGTGCAGTCAGGGTGGAATAAATGCAAAACGCGGTGATGGCAACCCTGAAGGTTGAAAAGCACTACCGGATGGGTGAGCAGGTACTTAAAGCCTTAAAAGGGGTCAGTGTCAGTATCGGGCAAGGTGATTTTGTTGCGGTGATGGGGCCTTCCGGCTCAGGTAAATCCACCTTTATGAATATGCTCGGCTGTCTTGACTCTCCGAGCAGCGGGCAAATATTACTGAAAGGCACTGATGTTACTAGGATGAGCGCCGCTGAACTGGCGACAGTGCGCAACCGGCATATCGGCTTTGTGTTTCAGCAGTTTAATTTACTGCCACGCACCACTGCACTGGACAACGTGATGCTGCCACTGCTCTATACCGCTATGCCAAGGGCACAAGCCCGGGAGCGGGCCCGGCACTGTCTGGAGCTGGTTGGTCTGGGTAAACGCCTTGACCATCATCCATCACAGCTTTCTGGTGGTCAGCAACAACGGGTGGCGATTGCCCGGGCACTGGTAAATGAACCAGATATTATTCTGGCGGATGAGCCCACAGGGGCCCTCGATACTGAAACCGGGCTTGAGATCATGGCTTTATTCCAGCAACTGCATCAGCAAGGTAAAACGCTGGTACTGGTTACCCACGAGCCGGATATCGCCGCCTTTGCCAGCCGGCAACTGGTATTTCGCGATGGCTTACTGCTGACCGATCGGCAAAGTTCGCCACTGGATGCGCAGCAAGCACTGGCAGAGTTCAGGCAACACCGATTGGCGGAGGCACTGAAATGAATAGTCTGATGCTGTTAAACGTAGCCTGGGTGGCACTGCGGGTCAATTTACTGCGCAGTATTCTGACCATGCTGGGGATTATTATTGGTGTCGCCGCGGTTATTATTATGCTGGCACTGGGCTCCGGTGCCCGTTACGAAGTGGACCAGCAGATCAAGAACCTCGGTGGTAACGTCTTTATTGTGTTTAGCCGGATGCGTTTTATGGGCGGCGCCCAGCAAGGTGGCACCGGTCAGAGCCTGACCGAGATGGATGCCCTGGCCATTGAAAATCAGATCCCGCAGGTGACAGTGGCCGCGCCCATGGTGCAATCGTCTGGACAGGTGATCTACGGCAACCTGAACTGGGCACCCAGTATCCTCGGTGTCGATAATAAGATTTATCAGGCCCAAAGCTGGTCACTGGCCGAAGGCCGCACCTTTACTGAAACCGAATTAAGCAGCGCGGGGCGGGTGGCGGTAATTGGCCAGACCGTAAAACGTGAGCTATTTGGTGCCAGTGATCCGCTGGGGCAAACCGTGCGCATTAACAAAGTGCCGGTCACCATTATCGGCGTATTAAACGGCAAAGGGCAGAATACCCAGGGCAACGATCAGGATGATATCGTCTTTATGCCGATTGATACCGTGCGTAAAAGGATCTCCGGTATCACGCTGTCGAGCCCGAAAGCCGTACGCTCCATCGTAGTGCAGGTGGCCTCCGATCGGGATATGCCACTGGTGGAGCAGGAGCTGGATGCCCTGCTCAGACAGCGGCTGCGCACCACCGCCAACGACCCGCCGTTTCGGATCCGTAATTTATCCGAGATGGTCGAAACCCGCGCCCAAACCATGCAGATTTTTAATGGCCTGTTAGCGGCTGTAGCCTCAGTTTCGTTATTAGTGGGAGGCATTGGCATTATGAATATTATGCTGGTATCGGTAACAGAGCGGACCCGGGAAATTGGCCTGAGGATGGCGGTTGGCGCCAGACCGGCCGATATTTTGCGCCAGTTTTTGATTGAAGCCGTGCTGCTCTGTGCCCTCGGTGGCGCCCTGGGTTTGACGCTGGCCCTGGGCACCACCTGGGCGGTGGAGCACTTTTTGGGCTATACCGCTATTATTGAGCCACAAGTGGTACTAATGAGTATTGGCTTTTCGGCCTTAATCGGCGTCTTTTTCGGTTATTATCCGGCGCGCAAAGCCTCGCGCTTACAACCGATAGAAGCACTTCGCTACGAGTAACGAAGCCTTAGCAAGGCAGTCAGATAAGAGAGGGCGTAGTTTCAAGTTTGATGCTACGCCCTGCTGGCGCTGTCGGTTAGATAAAGGCCAGCAGCAATAAGCGCAGCCAGATAATCCAGAGCACCAGACAGCCAAGTAAAAATACCCGAAAGCGGCTACGCAGCACATTACTGCCAATGTGGATCAGGCTATGCCAGTAGCGAAGTACCACAAAGGTTGCACCCAATAGTACAAAGCCAAGATCGGCAAGACCGAACTGCAGAATAAACAATACCGCGGCAATGTATAACAGCGGCATCTGGAACTGATTATCAAAATTACGGCTGGTCGCTATCACCTGCTCGTTGGCACCGCTCAGGTCCATAGTGCGAAACGCCGCCATCTTAATCTCTTTATTTTTGGCCGCCTGAAACCGCCGCCGCCCCATCAGGATCATTACGCCACTGGTCAGTAATACCTGGGCAAATACCGTCAGTAACAACCATTTTTCCATTTTTATTCCTTAGATTCTGTGGTTTACTGCCGGCAGTATGCCGCGCTCAGCCAGAAGCATGCAACTTTTTACTGTGAACCGGCTCTTAGCTGACAATGAACCGCGACTGAATCATCGGAACAAGGAATCAATGGAACAAGCTAATGCTCTGATGCTGCTAAAAAGTCTGGCCACCGAACAAGATGGTCTGGCCTTGTTAAAAACCCTGGTTAAGTGGCTACAGGGGCCACGTTTTAGTTTTGAGCGCCGCAAAAGAGCGCAAAAGTTGCTGGAAACCCTGGCCTTGTATCCGGCCGAGCAACGTCAGATCGCCGATACGCTGCTAAGTTGGCTCTGTCAGGTGCATCTGTATCCGGCTTTGGTCAGTCTGGGCGTATTCTCCCGGCGCGGTTTTTTACGCGAGCTGTCCAGCCGACTGTACGAAAAAATCAACCCTGCGCCACGCGATCTGACCGAGCTAAAAGATGTGCTGGCGGAGCTGTATAAAGAGGTGGCTCACGACGAAGAGGCTGACGATAGCAATGAAGGACTGCTGCTAAAACTCAGTCAGCTCTTGCTGCCAGCGGCCAGCCCGACGGTATTAGCGCAATTCGATGCTCATCTGCGCGAAGAGACATTATGCGCGCTAGAGATGCTGAGCGTTTGGATCGCCGCCGAAGAGATGGAGCCGGATCTGATGCGCCTGGATAAGCGCCTGAATAATATCGACTCGGCCTTTATCGCCCTGCACCGTGAGCTGACCGCACTGGTGCAGCATTGCCGCCAGCAGCAGGAACAACCTTATGATGTCGCCCATTATCATGTGATGATGGCGCAGTGTAATGAACAGGTTGACCGGCTACGCCGGCGCACAGCAACAGCGGGTAGCTCTGTGGCGGTAGCCCATCTTCTGGAGCGACTGGAGCAAACACTGCAGCGGATCACCCAACTGGTCACACTGGTTACCTGCGGGCAAGCGCCCCAGTTACGCCAGCTAAGTATTGAACTGGCCGGGCAGTTGCTGGATACCAGTCGCGATAATAGCAGTGTCCGGGCCCTGTGGCGCAGTAGCACCCAGTTATTATCGAAAAGCATCAGTGTCAATAAAAGTAGTCATGGTGAGCACTATATTGCGCGCGATAAAAAGCAGTATCTGCGCTTATTTGGCTCAGCTGCCGGTGCCGGCGTGATTATTGCCTCTATGGCTCTGCTGAAGATTTATATCGAAAGCCTGCAATTATCGGCTTTTAGCAATGCGCTGTTGGTTAGCCTGAACTATGGTCTGGGCTTTGTGCTGATCCATTTATTGGGGCTGACGGTAGCCACCAAGCAGCCGGCGATGACCGCAGCCAGCTTTGCCGCAGAAGTTGAAAAAGGTGAAAATGGCCGCGCTGCCCATAAAAAACTCGCCACTCTGCTGCTCGATGTAAACCGCTCACAGTGGGCCGCCGTCTGGGGTAACGTCAGTGTCGCAGTACTGACCGCCAGCAGTATCGCACTGGCATACGCTGCCTGGCAGGGTAAGCCGCTCCTGCACAGCGCCGCCGTCAGCTATCAGTTACAAGCGGTCGCTCCCTGGCATGGCTCGTTATTTTTCGCCGCTATTGCCGGGATCTGGCTGTTTTGCTCAGGTA
This sequence comes from Alishewanella sp., assembly GCA_036759505.1. Classification (GTDB taxonomy): domain Bacteria; phylum Pseudomonadota; class Gammaproteobacteria; order Enterobacterales; family Alteromonadaceae; genus Alishewanella. The sequence continues at coordinate 10,668 of DAIOUM010000008.1, forward strand.
TCATCGCCGGCTTTTTTGATAACAGAGCCAATTATCTGGATCTGCGGCAACGCCTTTATCACCACCCCTTGCTGAAGAAACTGCTGCCGGAACGCCCCCGCCACGCCTTCGCCAACTACTGGCATGATAACTATGGCCCCTTGGCCGGTAATTTTATCTTTGGCCTGTTACTGGGCATGACCGGCTACGTCGGCTATTTGCTACAACTGCCGCTGGATATCCGCCATGTTGCCTTCGCCTCGGCTAATCTGGGTTACAGCACCATCAGTGGCGGCCTGGGGCCCTTTAGCTTTTTGTTTTATTTATCTCTGGTGCTGCTGATTGGCTTTGTTAATCTTTGGGTCAGCTTTACGTTGGCCTTAACGGTCGCGCTGCGCGCCCGCGGCAGCCGGATCAGTAAATTCTCGCTGCTGCTAAAAGCGGTAGTGGAACAAATTAAACAAAACCCGCTAAATCTGTTTGTGCCGGTAACGGTGCTGGCAAAAACCACTGCCACGGTTAAAAAAGCCGAAGATAGCCCTGCGGCTGTTAAAAAAGCAGAAGACAGCTCTGCTGAGCCAAAACACCAGTCCTAGCTGCCGGCCCAGATGCCAGACGTGATGCCTAATTACACCGCCGCTCAACGTATTGCGCGGCGGTGTTTCGTTTAAACCGCACTGTCTTACTGCTGTCATATTGCTACTTTATATTTTCTGCCAGAGTCTTGTTATACTGCGCCTTCAATTGCAAAAGGTAAGCTTATGGCACAACTCTATTTTTATTATTCGGCGATGAATGCCGGCAAGTCGACCTCGCTGCTGCAAAGTGCCTACAACTATCAGGAGCGCGGTATGACCGTCGCGATCTATACCGCAGCGCTGGATCATCGCTTTGGTTTAGGTAAGGTCAGCTCGCGGATTGGGCTGTCAATGGACGCCCATATTTTTGACGCGGACTTTGACTTTGTGCAGCACATCGACCAGCTAAAACAACAAGGCCGGCTCGATTGCGTGCTGATTGATGAGGCGCAATTTTTAAGTAAGGCCCAGGTCAGGCAACTCACCGATGTGGTTGATACTCTTGGGATCCCGGTGCTGGCGTTTGGCTTACGCACCGATTTTCTCGGGGAGACCTTTGCCGGCAGTGAGGCGCTGTTAGCCTGGGCCGACAAATTGATTGAACTGAAAACCATCTGTCACTGCGGCCGTAAAGCCAACTTCGTAGTGCGGTTGGATGAACAGGGACAACCGGCCAGAGCTGGCTCCCAGGTACAGATTGGCGGTAATGAAAGCTATGTTTCCATGTGCCGCCAGCACTTTAAAGCGCTTGTCTGGCAAGCCGACGACGATTAATGGAGTAAAGTATGCGGATCCTCTATGGTGTGCAGGCAACAGGAAATGGTCATATCAGCCGCGCCCGAGCCATGGAGCCGTATTTACGCCAGCAGGGTGCCAAGGTCGACTTTCTGTTTTCCGGCCGCCCGGCTGAGCAATTTTTTGATATGCAGGCCTTTGGCGATTACCAGCTAAGACAAGGCCTGACCTTTGTTACAGCAGCGGGCCGGGTAAATTACTGGCAAAGCTTCTGCCAGGCCTCAATACGGCAACTGTGGCAGGATGTCCGCCAATTGGATCTGAGCCGTTACGATATTATTCTGAACGATTTTGAACCGGTAACGGCCTGGGCGGCGCGGCAGCAAAAAAAGACCTGTATCGGCATTGGCCATCAGTATGCGTTTTTACATCCGATCCCGATGGAAAACGCTAGCCTGCTCAGTCAGGGCATCTTTCGTTACTTTGCTCCTGCCAGCTATAGCCTGGGATTACACTGGCATCATTTTAATGCCCCTATCCTGCCGCCAATTATTCATACCAACTTTGAAGCGGTGACCAGCGAACCGACATTGGTGCTGGTCTATCTGCCGTTTGAAGATCAGCAACAGGTGTTACAGTTATTGTCGCCACTGACCGAATATCAGTTTAGTGTGTTTGGCCCTGGCCTGCCGGTACAACAGCTGGGGCATATTCAAACTCAGCCACCCAGTTTGAATGCCTTTAAACAAACACTGGCACGCTGCAACGCCGTACTGAGCAACGCCGGTTTTGAGTTAATTAGTGAAGCGCTGCAATTGCAAAAACGCATTCTGGTAAAACCACTACAGGGGCAGATGGAACAGCAGTCAAATGCCCTGGCACTAACGAAGTTAGGTTTGGCAGAGCGCAGTGATAGCCTTAACAGCGCCGTGATTGCCAACTGGCTGCATAGCGATAGTCAACTGAGGCAGGTGCAGTATCCGGATGTGGCCAAGGCCATTTGCCAGTGGCTGGCAGCTGATACGCCGGATCAGGCGGCGAGTCTGAGCAAAGCGTTATGGCAGCAGGTATCAGGTTTTTAGGTCTATACGTTGGTGAATATTGTGCCAGTTATCCGGGAACTTGCCCTGCAGCACATAGGAAAACGCAATCAGCTCGGCAATAATCAGATACAGCTCGCGCGGGATCTGTTCGCCCAGCTCAAGCTTACTCAGCAGTTTACTTAACTCAGCATCTTCATGGATCAAGATGCCATGCTCACGGGCCAGCGCAATAATATCGGCGGCTAACTGACCATGGCCTTTAGCAATAATCAGCGGTGCCTGACTGCCGTCATACTTTAGCGCGCTGGCACTAAGTTCGGGATAGGGATTATCGGTGTTGTCCGGCATAGTGTCACCTGCGCCAGCGCAAGCTTACTGACCGCGCTGCTGGCGGTGTAAATTAAATAACAGTTCGGCTTCAGCCCGAGGCAATTCACACTCACGGATAATTTCTTCCAGATCGGCGCCCAGCTCTACCATTTTCACTGCCCGGCTGTAGATCTTGCTTTCCGGATCACTTAAGGCGATGACTTGTTGTTGCTGTTGTAACTCATCCAAGTCCTGACGTAAGCCCTGTTGCCGCTCCTGCATCTTCAGCACCCGCTGCCCCACGCCAATCAAACCAGAGCGCAGCTCCTCGAGTTCGGCGTGTAGCTGCTGGTTCTGGCTTTGCGCCGCGTCAAACTGTTGCTGCAAGATGCCCAGTTGTTCAGCTTGCTGGCGCAGCCGCTGATACCCGAAAGCGGCGGTGAGCAGCAGTAGGATCGCCAGCGCGGCCAGCGCAACAGTAATCAGTATGATATTCATCAGATGCTACTGATTTCGTCCCATTCTTCGTCATTCAGTAATTTATTCAGATCAACCAGAATTAACAGCTGACCATCGCGGTTAGCAACGCCCTGAATAAAACGGGCACTCTCGTCAGTACCGACGTTAGGCGCGTTATCAATTTCAGATTGTTTCAGATAGACCACTTCCGCCACGCTGTCGACCAGAATACCGATCACCTGCTTCTCAGCTTCAATAATCACCACCCGGGTATTATCACTGACTTCCGCCGGCGGTAAGCCAAAACGGGAACGGGTATCAATCACGGTTACCACGTTACCACGCAGGTTGATGATCCCCAGTACATAATCCGGTGAACCCGGTACCGGTGCAATTTCGGAGTAACGCAACACTTCCTGCACCTGCATCACATTAATACCGTAGGTTTCTTCCTGCAAACGGAAGGTTACCCACTGCAATACCTGATCCGCGGCCTGGTTCTTATCAGCTTGCTCTGAAAACTTACTATTCATCTACAGCTCCTCTGGGTCTGCTGGTTCAGGCGTTAATATCAAGGCCCTGGTTTAATAAATTGACCAGCTCATCAACATCAACGAGTACACATTTTTGCTCTTTAATCAGGCCCGCCATCCAGGGACGTTTGCCCTCGTGTTCGCGCCATTTTATTTGTTCTGGTTCTAACGTAATGGTGTCAATTAATTGCTCACAACTCAAGCCCCAATCGCTGGTACCCAGCATAATAACATATTGATAGTTTAGCTCTGTTGCCAGTTCCGGGGTATATTTTTCCGGCATCACCCAGCGAGCGGTATCCACCAGCTGAATTTTTTGTTGTCGGTGTAACATGATGCCTTTAAACCAATCGGGCTTACCAAATAAGCTATTTACAGTACCGAGCTCATGGATACCGCCAAGTTCGGTTAGCGGCACCGCAATCTTTAAACCGGCGACACTGAAAAACAATGCCTGAAAACGCTGCTGGCGATAGGACTTTTCGGCTTTAACAACGGTCGCGGCTACCGTAGGTTGCGCCAAACGCTCGGCGATTGGAATAGCGCGTTGCAACATCTCCGGCGTCTTCAGCACTGCGGGTGCGCTCTGAACCTCTGGTGTAGTCTGCGCTTTCGCCGTGATTTGCACTTTTGCGGTAGCAGGCACCACCGGCTCAGCCGCCTTGGCAACGGGCACGGCCTGGGCCAGCAACCGATTTAATTCTGCTTTACGACTTTCTGCCAGTTCAGCTTCAGCAAGAGTGGGTGCGGCCGTAACGGGGACTGCCATTTTCACTGCGGCAGGCTTGGTTACAGCTGCAGGCGCCAGCGGCTGCTCAGCATCGTCCTCGGTTAACAACGCCTGCAGATAATGCTGGATGACCTTCTGACTCGCAATAAGGCTACTCATGTCAGGCCTCCGGACTTAACTGTAACAGATAGGTCAGTAAGGTATTATAGGCAAAAACGCCGCGTGAATTACCGGCAAAGACATTGGGCGGTGTTTGTGCCAAAGAGGCATCACGAAACTTGGTATCTACCGGCACCACCGCAGACCAGACCCGGTCCTGATATTTAGCTTTCAGCTCTTTATAGGCTTCCAGCGAGGCTTTAGTCCTTTTATCGTACATAGTCGGGATAATGGTAAAGGTTAGCTCCTGCTTCGAGCTGCGCATCAACGCCATAGTAGCAATCATCCGGTCCAGGCCCTTCAGTGCCAAAAACTCGGTTTGTACCGGGATCAACACCCGGTCACAAGCCGCCAGCGCATTGACCATCAGTACTCCCATCACAGGCGGGCAGTCGATCAGAACATAATCATAATCCTGCTCAATCAGCTTCAAACCTTTCTTTAGGATTAGGCCCATACCACTCTGGTTTCCTAACGAGCGGTCCAACGTAGCCAGAGACATTGAAGCCGGCAGGATATCGAGCCGCTCAGCGGTACTAGGACACAACGATTGCAGAATTTCCTCGCGGCTGATGGCTTTGCCCCTGGTGAAAATATCGTAGACACTGACTTCGAGCTCTTCGGCGTCAATGCCAAAGTAATAGGTCAAAGATGCGTGCGGATCCATATCGACCAATAGCACACGATAGCCACGCTCAGCTAACAAACCACCGAGTGTCACTGTGGTGGTAGTTTTACCTACGCCACCTTTTTGATTCGCAATAGTCCAAATTACCACGTTATGGATCCTGTCGTTCGGGTACCGCGTCGGGGTTATCACGACGGGTAGTGATCCTGATACCGCCACCTGGCAGGCGAATTACCTGAATAGTACCATCTTCGCTTTGCATCTCATCTGGCTGTGGCTCAGTTACAACTGCCGGCAGCTCAGCAGAGCTTACATTTTTATCAGGCCGATAACCGTAGCGGGAAATGGCAATTTCCACCTTACGGTTAGCTGCCCGTCCCGCAGCCGTACTGTTATCCGCGGTCGGATAATACTGGCCGTAACCTTCTATCGCCATGCGCTGTGGTGGCGTACCCTGATTCTCCAGCAATCTTAGTACTGAGGTTGCCCGCGCTACCGAAAGCTCCCAGTTAGATGAAAACAGCTCATTTGCGATCGGTACATTATCAGTGTAGCCGCGTATGCGTAAAAAATTATTGATCGGGTTTATAATTTTACCAATTTCCTGCAGCACAACCCGCGCCGAATTGGTTGCCGCCGCACTGCCGGATGGAAACAATAAACCACTACTAAGCTCAATCACTAACCAGTCTTGTTCTAACCTGACCTTCGCTAAACCCTGATCCAGCAGTTGCGTCAGCGATTGCTTAAGTTCTTGCTCCAGCGATTGCAGCGGGCTTCCTAAATAATGCTGGCGAAGATCCGTCAGCTCCTTAGCATCGGCCAACAACTCAGGGCCTTTCGCCTGCTCTAATGAGCTGCCATAACGTTCGAAATCACTCTGTGGTGCGGTCTGGGTTAACACACCAGCGCCGCTGAGGCCGGTTTCACTTTGCCGCGGTTTATCAAAAATCCGGGTCAGTGACTCTGTTAAAACACTGTATTCTTCCTGCTTTAACAGCGACAGCGCATAGAGCACTACGAACAAAGCAAACATTAAGGTCATGTAGTCAGCATAGGAGACCAGCCAACGGTCAAGATCTTCGCGCTCTGTGATCTGCTGATGTTTGCGCTGCCGGTACATAGCCTAGCCCGGTAAATAAGATTGCAGTTTAGGCTCGATAGCCTTGGGATTCTGGCCCTGAGCGATAGAAACCAGCCCTTCAATAATCAGTTCGTGGTACAAGCTTTGTTGTTGGATCAGGTTCTTTAGCTTATTGCCAATCGGGATAAATACCAGGTTAGCAAAACCTACGCCGTAAATCGTTGCCACAAAGGCCGTGGCAATGCCTGCACCGAGCAGCTTGGGGTCACTGATATTGGCCATAGCCTGGATCAATCCCAACACGGCACCAATAATACCGATTGTTGGACTATAGCCGCCCATGGCTTCAAAAATTCTGGCACCGCGCAGTAAGCGCTCACGTTCAAGGCTAAGCTCAGCATCTAGAGTGGCCTGTAACTGGGCAGCATCAGCACCGTCAACCAATAAGTTCAGGCCACGATGTAAAAAGGGATCGCTTTCCTGCAGGGCAGCATCTTCCAGGGATAAAAAACCATTCGCTCGGGCGGAGGTACCCCAATCAACAATCCGGCTGATAGTGCGTTTTACGGGTAAGCGGGACGACTGAAACACCCAGGGTAACAATCGAAATCCGAGTTGAAACTGGTGAAAAGGCGTCTGCAGCATCACAGCGCCGAGGGTACCACCGAATACGATAATAAAGGCTGGCAGGTGCAGTAAGGTAGCAATAGCACCGCCCTCCAGCATAAAACCGCCGGTCACAGCAAGCAGCGCCAGCAACAGGCCGCCAAGCGCCAGTTTATCCATGTTTTACTTCCTGCAGCATCCTGGCAGCGACGTCTTCCAGGCTCACTTCCTGATCCATTAAGCCTGCAGCAGCAATGGCTTGCGGCATGCCATAAACCACACAGCTGGCTTCATCCTGGGCCCAGATGGTAGCACCCTGCTGTTTTAGCAGTCGGGCGCCCTCCCGGCCATCAGCGCCCATTCCGGTCAGTACTATTGCCAGTACCTTGTCCTGAAATACCCGGGCTGCAGTGGCAAAAGTAATATCGACGCTGGGTTTAAAGGTGATCCGTGGTGAATCGTCTTCTTTGATCCTTAAGCGGGCCTGACCTTCTGAACCTTCCACTAACATCTGCTTACCACCAGGTGCCAGATAGGCTACGCCAGGCCTTAACAGATCATTGTCTTCGGCTTCTTTTATTTCAATTTTGGCCAGACTGTTCAGCCGCTGTGCAAAAGCTCCGGTAAAGGCGGCCGGCATATGCTGGATCAGAATAATCGGCAACGGGAAGGTAGCCGGTAACGCAGTAAGGATCCGCTGCAAGGCGACGGGGCCGCCGGTCGAGGTTCCGATAGCGACAATTTTATAATCCTTGCCACTGGCACTGAAATGGCTGCGTGGCGTTAAAGCCGGCCGTTCAAAGCGACCGCGCTCGGTTGTACCAGATTCAGCTGGC
>DAIOUM010000008.1:18446-53582 GCA_036759505.1 Alishewanella sp.
TCAGCTGGCTTGCTGCCAAGTGGCTGGCGCAGTGTGCTGCTCTGACTACTGCGGGCTAAAGCAGAACTACTAAAGGTGGCGCGCCCTAACGGTCTGCGCCTGGCTACGGCCCGGACCCGCTCGCGCAGTAATTCACCAGCTTCCTGTTTATCGCGGGCAATATCCTCAAACTTCTTTGGCAGAAAATCGACAGCGCCGGCTTCCAGCGCATCAAGCGTCGCTCTCGCCCCCTCGTGAGTAAGGGAAGAGAACATCAGGATTGGAATGCGTTGGACTTTTAAAATTTCCCGCACTGCTGAGATGCCGTCTAAAACCGGCATCTCAATATCCATGGTGATGACATCGGGTTTTAATGCCAGGGCCTTTTCGACCGCTTCGCGACCGTTCACTGCACTGTCGATAACTTCCAGTTCTGCATCAGCCGACAGGATCTCCTGTAACCGGCGACGAAAGAAGCTGGAGTCATCAACGATCAATACCCTAATTGCCATAGATTACCTGCTTATCCATGCAGCCGGTTGAACTGTTCAAATTTAATCTTGGATTTCTTCGCATAATGCTTCAGCAAATTAGGCACATCCAAGATCAGTGCAATACCGCCATCAGACGTAATGGTCGCGCCAGCCATACCTGGCGTCCCCTGCAACAGGGCGTCCAGCGCTTTAATCACAACCTCTTCCTGGCCAATCAACTGATCAACCACAAAACCGACTTGCTGTTGACCAATTTGCACAATAACCACATGCCCCTGGGCCCGACGCAGCTTTTTATCCGAGTTTTTCACCAGCCAGTGCTCGAGGTAGAACAATGGAATGGCTTTGTTGCGCACAACAATTGTCAACTGACCGTCAACAATGTTGGTTTTCGCCAGATCAAGGTGGAAAATCTCGTTCACACCAGCCAGAGGTAAGGCAAAGGTCTGCTTGCCAACGATAACCATCAGTGTCGGCAGGATTGCCAGTGTCAGAGGCACCTTAATTTCCAGCAAGGTGCCCTCACCCAGTTTCGAATGAATATGCACGGTACCGTTGAGTTGGGTGATCTTGGTTTTCACCACATCCATCCCGACACCACGACCGGAAATATCGGAGATCTGTTCTTTGGTTGAAAAACCCGGTGCAAAAATCAGGTTAAAGGCATCGGTATCAGACATCCGCGCTGCGGTATCGGCATCGATAACACCACGTTTTATCGCCAGGTTTTTCAGCTTTTCCGGGTCCATACCGGCACCATCATCCTGGATCGTCAACAGGATATGATCACCGGCTTGTTGCGCCGCTAACTTCACTACGCCAGTGCGCGGCTTACCCGCTGCCTGACGTACCTCTGGCAACTCAATACCATGGTCAACCGAGTTTCGCACCAAATGTACCAGCGGGTCGGCCAGAGCTTCCACCAGGTTCTTATCCAGATCGGTCTCCTCACCTTCCAACACCAGGTCGATATCCTTCTTCAAAGCACGGGCGAGATCGCGGACCACGCGCGGGAAACGACCAAAGACCTTCTTAATTGGCTGCATCCGCGTTTTCATCACTGCGCCCTGAATATCGGCAGTCACCACATCCAGGTTAGCAATGGCTTTACTCATTTCCTCGTTTTGAGAAGAACCCGATAAACTGACCAGCCGGTTTCTGACTAATACTAATTCGCCGACCATATTCATAATTTGGTCCAGACGTTTAGTATCAACCCGCACCGTAGTCTCTGCTGCAACAGCACCTTTATCTGCTGCTGCAGCGGCGCTCGCCGCTGGCGCAACCGGTGCCTCTGTTGCTTTAACCGGCGCAGCCGCAGGAGCTGCAACCGGTGCTGGCGCTGGTGGTGGCGTGCTTTCTGGCTTAGCGGCAGCTGGACTGACGGGGGCTTTGCCTTTACCGTGCAGTTGATCAAGCAGGGCTTCAAACTCATCATCAGTAATTTCATCTGCCTTAGCCGCAGGTGCAAGGGGCTCTGCGGCTGGTGCTGATGTGGCGGCAGGGACTTCCGGTTTAAAGCTACCCTTGCCATGGAGCTGATCAAGTAAAGCTTCAAACTCATCATCAGTAATATCATCGCTGCCAGCAGCTGATGCGACCGGCGCACTGGCGACACCCTCGGCACGGCCAGGAGCCCCTGAGCCATGTAATTCATCGAGCATACGCTCAAACTCATCTTCAGTGATGCTATCGACATCATCGCTGACTGAGCTGCTTTCAGGTACGGCGGCCGGTTGCGGGGTTTTGATAGCAGCGGCAGCAACAGGAGGAGCGGCTGTGGTCGCCTTAGCTGCTTGAGGCGCGGTTTCACCCGGAGTCTCTGGCTCAGAGTAGAAATGCAATGCAGCTAATAGCTGAGGATCAGCAGGTGTCAGCGGCTGACGCGCCTTCACCTCAGTAAACATTTCATTAACTACATCCAGCGCCTGTAAAATGACATCCATCAGCTCGGGCGTAATGCTGCGCTTACCGGTACGAAGAATATCAAAGACGTTCTCAGCACCGTGACAGGCATCAACTAACTCGGTAAGTGACAGAAAACCTGCCCCCCCTTTGACGGTATGGAAACCACGAAAAATGGCGTTTAACAGAGCGGTATCCTGCGGGTTATTCTCAAGCTCAACCAGCTGTTCCTGTAACAACTCTAGTATTTCACCGGCTTCGACCAGAAAATCCTGGAGGATGTCTTCATCCATATCAAAACTCATCAGCAAACACCTCTGTTAAAAACCTAAGCTCGACAGTAAGTCATCCACATCGTCCTGACCACTGACGACATCATTGCGGCCCGCTTTATCAATAATAGGCCCTTCAGCTTCGTTGGCTTCAATCTTGCGTTTCGTCGCTTTCGGTTCCATGACTTGCACGTTGCTATTACCAAAAGCAGTAAGCAAACCAATCAGGCTATCCTCGACTTCGCGCACTAATTCGATCACCCGGCGTAAAATTTGACCTGTCAGATCCTGATAATCCTGCGCCATCAACACATCGGTCAACAGTTGATTTAAGCGGTTTGACTCCGCCACCGTTTCTGTTAGGAAAGCATCGATGCCATGACACAAAGATTTGAACTCGCCAAGTGCCAAATCACGCTTCATCAGCTTCTGCCAGCTTGGCATCAGCTGATTCAGCTGCTGACTGATTTGATCGGCAATAGGTAAACATGACTCCACGGCGTCCATAGTCCGGTTGGCCGCTTGCTCCGTCATATCGATAACGTGATTGAGGCGTTTTTTAGCGTCGGGGATATCCTCGGCAAGAATGCTACTTAGCGCGGGATCGATCTGAAAATTCTTTAGTGACTCGTGTAATTGCCGGGTCAGTTTGCCGACTTCGGCAAATAGCTCTGACGAACCCGGCATGCCGAGTTGCTGCACCAGTTGGTTAGCGATATCCTGCTCGCCCATTTCCAACAGTTGTACCAGCTCTCTGGCTTGGTCTAGCGTAATTAACGGAGCCGAATTGGCAGACATGGCGTCACTCCTTGGTCAGCTCCGGCTTAGCCGATCCGTTCGAATACTTTCGCCAGCTTTTCCTGTAATGTTGCTGCAGTAAAAGGTTTGACGATATAGCCATTTACACCAGCCTGAGCGGCAGCAATAATCTGCTCTTTTTTGGCTTCGGCCGTAACCATCAATACCGGTATATGCTTAAGTTTCGCATCGGCCCGAATCGCCCGTAACAAGTCGATACCCTGCATACCAGGCATGTTCCAGTCCGTTACCACAAAATCAAAATCGCCGTTCTGCAACATCGGCAAAGCCGTGCTGCCATCGTCCGCTTCTGAAATATTGGTAAAACCTAAATCGCGTAACAGGTTCTTGATGATCCGTCTCATGGTCGAAAAATCGTCGACTACGAGAATCTTCATATTCTTATCCAAAGTCCCCTCCGAAGAGCACGTCATCCCATTATTCAGGATACACTACAACCAAGCCTGCATTCGGGCTTTTAACCGCACTAATGCCTGACTATGAATCTGACTGACCCGGGACTCACTGACATCCAGCACCGCCCCGATTTCTTTTAAGTTTAGTTCGTCATTATAATACAGCGATAAGACTAATGCCTCTCGCTCCGGCAAGCTACTAATATGTTTTACCAGTGCCGCGTTAAACGCCTCATTAGCCTGCTCGTGATAAAGTTGATCGGTATCGGAATCGTCGGCCGTCACCAAAACATCTTCGGAGATACCGAGATCCTCGATGCCAATAATCCGCCCCGAACTCACATCACTAAGCATATGATGATATTCATCTAAAGAGATAGCAAGTTTTTCTGCAACTTCGTAATCACGAACATCTCGGCCTAGTTGTGCTTCGAGCTCTGCAATGGTCTCGGCGATTAAGCGGGCGTTGCGATGTACTGAGCGTGGCGTCCAGTCGCCACGCCTTATTTCATCTAACATGGCACCACGAATACGAATACCGGCGAAGGTTTCAAAACTGGCGCCCTTGCTACCATCAAAATTTTTTGCAGCTTCAATCAAGCCAATCATACCGGACTGGATAAGATCATCAGCCTGCACACTCGCAGGCAGACGAGCCAGAAGATGATAGGCGATACGTTTGACCAGTGGCGCATGACGCTCCACTAATTGCTGCATGTGATCAACACCACCATATGCGGCCAACTTACTGTTCAAAGAACCCCCTACTCAGATTGTGGCTGAACAAGCTGCTCCAGAAAAAACTCCAGGTGGCCGGAAGCGTTTTCGGGCAAAGGCCACTTAGCAGCTTTTAACGCCAGTGATTTCACTGCCATACTGGCTGCGGTCGTTGGGTAAGCATCAATAAAGGCTTTTTGTTTGCGCGCAGCACGGCGGACATTTTCGTCCTGCGGTACCGTCGCAACCAACTCTAGTGTCACATCCAGAAAACGATCTGTCACCCGGGTTAGTTTAGCAAATAATTCCTGACCTTCTTTAATACTTCGCACCATATTGGCAACTATTTTAAATTTTTCAACACCGTGGTCCCGACTAAGGATCTTCATTAATGCATAAGCATCGGTGATCGATGAAGGCTCGTCGCAGACAACAACCAACACATCCTGTGAGGCGCGCGAAAAGCTGAGTACCATGTCAGAAATACCAGCAGCGGTATCAACCAGCAGCACATCTATAGGGGTTTCCAACTCACTAAAGGCACGGATTAGACTAGCATGTTCCACTGGCGACAACTCAGTCATATCCTGATTGCCCGAGGTGGCGGGAACAATCTTAATGCCAAAAGGCCCCTCCACCAGAATATCATCCAAGCTGGCTTTACCGCTTAAAACGTGAGAAAGATTGCGCTCAACCCGCAACCCCAGCATTACGTCACAATTTGCCAACCCCAGATCAGCATCCAGCACCAGGACTTGCTTGCCCATCTGTGCCAATGCCATCGCCAGGTTCAGCGTGATATTGGTTTTTCCGACTCCGCCCTTACCACCGGTAACAGAGATCACTTTTACTTTTTGTCTGTTCATGCGTCTGAGGCCACTGGCCTGATCTTCTGCTATTGACTTCTTATGCATACAAGGCATCCGTTTGCTCTTGCGGATACCACTGATGCGCTGGTTGGCTATGCGCCAGGCGCAGTTGTTCGGCGTTATCTACCAGTGTCTGCGCTTCAGCGATTTGTAAATCTTCCGGCACGCGTTGGCCATCGGTCAGATAACTAATGGGTAGCGCATGCTGGATAGCGATATTTAACGCCTCTCCCAGGCTGAGACACTCGTCCAGCTTGGTAAAAATACAGCCTGCCAGTGGCAAGCGTTTGAACTGCAGCACGGTTTCCTGCATCACCCGCGCCTGTGCCGTAGCTGACAATACCAGATAACTGCGAATTTTGACACGGGTGTTATGTACCAGCGATGCCAGCTGCTCAGCCAGTCGCAGATCGCGCTGACTCATGCCGGCGGTGTCTATCAAGATCAGTTTACGTTGTTGCAGTTGATTCAACAAGATAGATAACTCTTCGCTGTCCTTAGCCTGCTTAACCGGACAGCCAATAATACGACCAAAGGTCGCTAATTGCTCAAAGGCACCAATGCGGAAACAATCGGTGGTAATTAATGCCACTTGATCGGTGCCATGGCGTTTGGCAAAGGCTGCGGCCAACTTGGCTACAGTAGTAGTTTTGCCTACGCCGGTCGGGCCAACCAACGCCACCACACCACCGCGGCGTAAAATATCGTCCTGGGTAGTGCTCACCTGACCGGCCAGTAGCTCAAGTGCTGTTTGCCAGGCATCCTGCGTATTTAAATCTTCCGGCATAAGACACGCCAGTTGATCGGCAACCAACTCGGATACCCCCAGCTGCCGCAGGTTTTCGATGACCAGTGCCCGCACGGGCTCACGCCGTGCCAGCTCCTGCCACATCAGGCCTGATACCTGATGCTGTAATAACTGCCGCATCGACAGCATCTCAGCCTGCATTTTGCTAAACTGCTGTTGCATCAGCTCAGCCTGTTGTTGTTGCAGTTTACTGATTTCCTGCCATTGCGGCGCAGGGGCCGTAGCGACAGGATTTTGACGTTCGAACTGACTGGCTTTTTGCAGCGTTGGTTTGGATGCTGCGCTGGCGGCTTTTGGCACGTCCGGCACGTGCCCCTGCTTTTGCATTTGTCGCTCCAGCAAAGCACGCAGCGAATCTGCGGGTTCTGCGTCGTCGGTAATGGCCAGATTAACTCTGGGTTCATTGCGCTTAGCCGGTGGTGTTATGTCTTCGACTTGCGCGACAACAGCTTTAGCTTTCGGGGCAGCCGGCTCAGCATCAATGGCGGCAACAATTTCCACGCCTTCAGCGACTTTTTTATTGGACAAGATAATGGCGTCCGGTCCAAGGAACTCCTTCACGTCGGCCAGGGCACTGCGCATATCTTTGGCAACAAAGCGTTTAATTTTCATGAGTTACTCCTAGTTCGACTGACCGATGACACTGACAATGCGGATTTGCTTATCATCCGGAATTTCCTGATACGACAATACCCGTAATCCTGGAATGGTGTACTTCACAAATCGTGCCATCACTGAGCGTAAAATTCCTGACGTCAGCATCACGGCACTTTCACCGGTTAATTCCTGATTCTGATGAGCCTCCTGCAGCGACTGTTGAATGCGGTCGGCCAACCCCGGTTCAATACCGGCGCCATCATTACCGGCGGCCTGCATCGATTGATGCAGCATTTGCTCCAGTTCAGGTGCAAAGGTGATAACCGGAATTTCCTGTTTGCTACCAACGACCTCTTGCACAATTAACCGGCGCAGGGCAATCCGGCAAGCAGCGGTAAGGACGTCAATATCCTGACTCTTAGCCCCGTACTCGACCAGAGTTTGCACTATGGTACGCATATCGCGGATCGGCACCCCCTCGTGCAGCAGATTCTGCAACACCTTCACTACGGCGGTTAGCGGTAGCGTATCGGGTACCAGACCTTCTACCAACTTCGGAGAATGCTTAGCCAACATATCCAGCAGATTTTGTACTTCCTCATGTCCCAGCAAACTGGCCGCATTATTGGTCAGGATCTGACTGAGATGGGTCGCCACTACTGTCGCAGCGTCTACTACGGTGTAGCCCAATGTCTGCGCATGCTCTCGCTGATCTTTGCTGATCCAGACAGCATCCAGGCCAAACGCCGGATCCCGGGTCGCAATCCCCTTCACTGTACCAAATACCTGGCCCGGGTTGATTGCCAACTCGTTATCATGGCGCAGCTCACCCTCTCCGTTGGTGACTCCCATCAGGGCCACCCGATAGCTGTTTGGCTCCAAATCCAGGTTGTCGCGAATATGTACCGGCGGGATCAGAAATCCCAGCTCCTGGGATAACTTTTTACGAACACCTTTGATTCTATTTAACAGCTCCCCACCCTGAGCTTTGTCTACCAGTGGGATCAGACGGTAACCAACTTCAAGCCCAATCACATCCACGCCTTGCACGTCATCCCAGCCAATTTCTTTTACCGGTTGCACATCACTCATCGCATTGCTGGCACTGGTTGGTCGCTGCTGTAACTGGGCAGCCTTAGTGGTTGCCAATTTTTTCGTATACCAGGCCACCCCACCCAAAAGCGCTGCCAATGAAAGAAAGGCGAAATGTGGCATGCCTGGGACTACCCCCATCAAGGTCATAACCCCTGCGGCAACAAAAAGCACATGGGTATTATCACCAAGCTGGCTTTGCATCTCTTTACCAAGATCGCCCTCTTTATTCTGGCGGGTGACAATAATGGCGGTACCGATTGACAATAACAGGCCAGGGATTTGGGCCACCAGGCCATCACCGATGGTCAGCAAGGTATAGATTTCCATCGCCTGGCTAAAACTGAGGCCATGCTGCACCATACCGATAAAAATACCGCCAACCAGGTTAATCACCAGTATCACGATACCGGCAATGGCATCACCTTTTACAAACTTACTGGCACCATCCATCGAGCCATAGAAGTCGGCTTCACTGGTCACCTCCTCGCGGCGCTTGCGTGCTTCTTCCTGGGTAATCAAGCCTGAGTTTAGATCGGCGTCAATCGCCATTTGCTTACCGGGCATCGCGTCCAAAGTAAAGCGGGCTGATACTTCGGCAATACGGCCAGCGCCCTTGGTAACGACGACAAAGTTAATAATAATCAGGATCAGAAACACCACGATACCAACGGCATAGTTGCCACCGATAACCACGGAACCAAAGGCTTCAATCACAGCCCCTGCGGCATCCCCGCCATTATGACCTTCCAACAGCACGACACGGGTACTGGCGACATTCAATGCCAGACGCAGAATAGTGGCAACCAGCAATACACTGGGGAAAATACCGAAATCCAGCGGTCTGCGGGTATATATCGTCACCAACAGTACCACCAGCGCCAGCGCAATATTAAAAGAAAACAGGATATCCAGCATCAACGGTGGCAGCGGTAGCACGACCATCGCCAATGCGGCCAGAATCAAAATGGGCGTCCCGATCCCTTTTAGGTGTTGAAGATGAGCTTTATCAAATTTACTGAAATACTGAGCAAATTGCATGAGCGGCCTGACAAGGTATTGACACTACCCCTGCTTAGGCAAGAACTATTCCAGTCTGTTAGTGAGCTGTCCTAAGTGCTGAAAATTACAGCGTTAGTGACGCACCTCTGGTGGGATTGGCAACTCTTTAGCCAGTGCTTTCGGCCTGCTACCCTTGCCTTTGCGATAAAGGTTAAGCTGATAAACATAAGCCAGTACCTGCGCTACTGCGGCGAACAATTGTTCCGGGATTGGATGATCAAGCTTGGTAGTGTAATAAATTGAGCGCGCCAGTGCCGGTGATTCAATCACCGGGATCTTATGCTCTCTGGCAATATTACGGATATGCATCGCAACCTCATCCACGCCCTTCGCAACCACGGCCGGCGCGCGGAACTTGCCTTGATCATATTTCAGCGCCACCGCATAGTGCGTTGGGTTGGTGACGATAACATCCGCGGTAGGTACCTTTTGCATCATCCGCTTCATCGACATCTGCATCTGGGTGCGGCGGATCCGGGCTTTGATTTCCGGGCTACCCTCAGTATTTTTGTGCTCGTCTTTGATTTCCTGCAACGACATTTTCAACTGCTCGGTGTGATGCCACTTTTGATAGGGTGCGTCGACCAGCGCTATTACTGAAATACTGGCACACAACCCTAAAAACAACCAGCCAAGAAAATAGAGTGCCGATTCGATATTATTTGGCTCACTCATTAGCGACAACGCCATAATATCCATAAAGAACAGCTTTAGTAGCAAATAGGCAATGCCGACCACTACCGCTACTTTTAGAATGCTTTTGCCAAGCTCCATTAATGCCTGTAAACCAAACATCCGCTTGAACCCCTGGAGCGGGCTCATTTTGCTGGCTTTCGGTGCTGCGGCTTCCCAACTAAAGTTATAACCACCTAACAGAATATTGCCGATAAAGGCCGCAATCAGGATCAGTAAAAAAATGCCGGCCAAAGGTGCTGCCAGCTCTCTGCCAGCATCACCCCAGGCGGTAAACATACTATTGGTTTCAAAAATATCTTTTTGGTCTAACCGCATCAGTCGTTGGCCGATGTTTAACATCGCCACTGCTAACATCTTGCCAAAAATCAGCAAGGCAGCGGCACTACCTATTAACACAAAAGCCGTGCCAAGGTCTTTTGAGCGGGCGATCTGGCCCTTTTTCGCTGCGTCTTGCAGCTTCTTGGGCGTGGGCTGTTCGGTTTTTTCGGCGCCGGAATCTTCTGCCACGTCAGCCTCCTAACAACCAATCAGCCGGCAGCTATAGTCAATGACATGCTCCCACTGTTTTTCGTAATGGAATAAGAAGGTATCCAGCGTCAACCATAAAATCAGTAAACCGGAGAGCATGGTGATCGGAAAACCAATCGAGAAAATATTCAACTGCGGTGCAGCGCGGGTCATAATACCAAAAGACAGATTTACCACCAGCATGGCAACAATAGGTGCCAGTGCAATAGCCAGGGCGGTAGCAAACATCCAGCCACCGAATTCAACAATGGTCCAATAACTGGTCACATCCCACCATTGGCCGTTGATTGGCAGGGTTTCAAAACTGAATACCAGCATTTGAATCATAATCAGGTGGCCGTTAAAAACAAAGAATAGCAAGGTCGCCAGAATCAGGTAAAACTGGCCAATGGCGGGCACCGAAATCCCGCTGGCAGGATCCGCCATAGATGCAAAAGCTAAACCTGTTTGGGTTGCTAATAATTGACCCGCCAATATGAACGTATTGATAAACATCAACGATATAAAACCCAGCGCAAAACCAATGGTAAGCTGTAGCAACACCTCTAACAACATCGATACAGAAATCAGCTCTGGGTAGACGGTTTTTGGTAACATCGGCATCATTACGAGGGTGATCAGCACCACTAATCCGGTTTTTATACGTGTTGGAATAGTCCTGACGCCCAGCCCCGCCATAATCATCAGCATACCGGAGACCCGACACAGCGGCAGTAAAAAATCCGCTATGGTTTGCATCAGGGTAGCCATCAGAATTTCCATGGGCTGACCTAACCAACAACCTGTGGGATGCTTTGATACAGCTCAGTGGTGTAATCCATAATCACCCGCACTAGCCAGTGACCACCGAAGATTAACGCCAGCAAAGTGACGATTAACCGCGGTAAGAAACTCAGTGTTTGTTCGTTAATCGAGGTCGCCGCCTGAAATACGGCTACGATCAGACCAACAAAGAGTGATGGCAGAATAATAGCGCTGACCAGCAGAATCACGATAAACAACGAATCCCGCAACACATCGACAAAGGTTTCCGGGCTCATGTGCCTACTCCATAACTGGTTGCTAAAGTCCCCATTACCAGCACCCAACCGTCAACCAGTACAAACATCATTAATTTGAACGGCAAGGAAATAATCATCGGTGATAACATCATCATACCCATCGCCATCAGCACGCTCGCCACCACCAGATCAATAATCAGAAACGGGATAAATAACATAAAGCCAATCTGAAACGCCGTTTTCAGCTCGCTGGTGACAAAGGCGGGGACCACTACTGTCATCGGGTAATCCTGCGCATTTTCTGCAACCTCTAAACCAGCAATCTGGGCAAAGGTATCCAGATCTCTTACCCTGGTCTGATGCAGCATAAAGGCTTTTAACGGTACTATGGCCGCGTCCAGTGCCTGCACCGGGTTTAGCGTTTCTTCCAGATAAGGTTGAATCGCCTGTTCGTTAATAGTTTTAAACACCGGCGCCATGATAAAGAACGTTAAAAATAGTGTGATACCAATCAGCACCTGGTTGGAGGGAGTTTGCTGTAAGCCTATCGCCTGACGCAGAATAGCCAGCACCACTATGATACGGGTAAAGCTGGTCATCATTATAACCATCGCCGGAATAAAACTCAGCGCTGTCATAATGGCCAGCACCTGCAGCGTCACGCTGTAGGACTGAGAACCATCAGGATTAGTCGTGACCGTAACGGCCGATAAGGTGCCGTTATCGGCCAGCAGTTGTGGGCTCACCAGCACCAGCAACAGAATAAACAACACTCGCAGCATGCCAACTTCTATTTTTTCAGGAATGACTGCAGCTGTGTATGAAAATCTGATGCCAACTTTTCTTCAGGAAGTGGATTTTCTAATTCAAAGAGGAAATTAACACTATGTGGAGTGACGCCAATCACCCGCTGTTTCCCTTGTATTTCAATAACTAACAACCTTTCTCGCTGCCCCAGTGGCATAGCCGTTACCACTTTGATATGGCGTCCACCCGGCAGACGTAGCGTCAATTTCTTGAATAACCAGCCCAAACCCAGCACCAGTAAAATCACCAGCGTCAGAGAACTGGCTATTTGCAGTATTGTCATCGGCGAACTGCGTTGCTCGCTGCCCGGATTAAGCACTGTGCTGCGCTCGGTGAACTGATTGGTGCCTGCTGCAGCGGTAGCGGTCCTGCTGGCAGCGGTTGTAGCAGGTACACTGCTCTGCGCGGCCTGTTCCGGCTCTGCCGTTCCGGACGTTGCAGTTTCTGCTGCAGGTTCTTCCTTTTCAGGCTGCTGTGTTGCCGCAGCCTGCACTGCGGCTGTCGGGTTGCTACTTTCTGGCGAGTTGGCCTGCACGGCACTGCCACAGAGCAGTGTTACCAACAACAGACCTTTGCTAAAACTTTTAAAATCAGTATTGGCCATTAACGCAACTTCTTAATACGTTCGATTTGGCTAATAACATCGGTAAGACGGATACCAAATTTGTCGTTCACCACCACCACCTCACCGTGCGCGATCAGGGTACCGTTTACCAATACGTCCAAAGGCTCACCGGCAATGCGGTCCAACTCTACTACCGACCCCTGATTCAGCTGTAACAGATTTCGAATACTGATTTTCGAGCGACCAACTTCCATCGAAATGGTAACCGGAATATCCAGGATCGTATCCAGTTTGCGCTTATCTACAGCTGCGTTCTTATCATCGCTCAGCTCTTCCAGTTCAACTGCTTTAGCACCGCCTTCGGCTTCCGCCATTGCGGCTGCCCATTCATCCATGGTGTCCTGATCATTTGCCATCTTCGCTACCTTCTGTCTCGTTCGCTGATATTTAAATCAGCCTCTAATTCTAAAATATCGGCATCGTTATCCAGGCGCCTGCCACCCTTGGTAAAGACCTGCATTTCGGATTTCGCCGATTCTGGCCGCTTAATTTTCTCGGTGATCTTCAGCGCAACATTGTCCCGTGAGCGGCCAAGCTTGGCACGGAAAGTCGGTAAGTCTTCAATTAATACCGTGATATGCTCAGGGATCTCAACCGGGATAATATCACCGGCTTTCAGCTCCATAATGTCTCGCAAGGTCAAGTCAACATCCAGCATCTTGGTACTGAGGTCGACTTTTACATCCATAATCTCGTCCCGAAGCGCTTTTGACCAGCGCAGATCGGTATCTTCCTTATCACTCTGCACACCGGCATCCAGTAGTTCCCGGATCGGTTCCAGCATCGAATACGGCAAGGTGACATGAAAATCGCCGCCGCCACCATCCAGCTCGATGTGGAAGGAGCTGATCACTACCACTTCTGTCGGGCTGACAATATTCGCCATTGCCGGGTTGACCTCAGAATCCAGATATTCGAACGAGACGTCCATTACCGGGGCCCAGGCTTCTTTGTAATCCTCAAAAATCAGTTTTAACAGCATTTGAATAATACGCCGTTCTGTTGGCGTAAATTCGCGACCTTCGATCTTGGCATGGTAGCGACCATCGCCACCAAAGAAGTTATCCACCAGAATAAACACCAAACGCGCTTCCATGGTGATCAGGCCGGTACCTTTTAATGGCCGGAACCGCACCATATTTAAACTGGTCGGTACAAACAGGGTATGAACATATTCGCCGAATTTGATCATCTGTACGCCGTTAATCGACACCTCGGCGGTGCGGCGCATCATATTAAATAAACTGATCCGCATATGGCGGGCAAAACGCTCGTTTACCATTTCCAGCGTAGGCATACGACCACGAACGATACGGTCGTGGGATGAGAAGTCAAATTGCACGGTACGGCTACCATCGGCGCCGTCGCTGCTATCTACCTCTTCTTCTTCGACTTCATCGACGCCATGTAACAGCGCATCAATTTCATCCTGCGATAGTAAGTCAGACACTGTTATTCACTCTTGTTATTGCATCACAAAACCGGTAAACAAAACTTCTGCTACAACGGCACTGCCCACCACATCTAACATTGCGGTTTGCAAATCGATCAGTGCTTTGTTCTTTAATTGTTCTTTCCCGGTTGACGTTATTAACTCATCTGCACTGGCGGTACTAAAGGTTGCCAGTAAAGTTCCCTCAATTAATGGGATATGCCGCATCGCCAGCGCCTGATTGGCATCGCCACGGACCATCAGTTGCACCCTGATCTGCACCAGCCGATCGCGGTTGGCACCCGCGACGTTAAACACAAAAGGTCGTGGCATCTGCACATAAAGCGCCGATCCCTGTGCCACAACCGGACCTGCGCCGGTCTCAACACCAGCTTGCTCACTGGTTACAGGTGCACTGCTGCCATCGCCACTTAGCAGAAAAAATGCCACCACCGCCGCCAAGACCAACAGCAGGCCGGCCGCTGCGCCAATAATGATCAGCTTTTTCTTTTTTGCGCCCTGATCGACCAATTCCAGTTCGTTTTCCGCCATACCACGGCTCCCTCAGCCCCACTGTAAAGATGTTATTATGCTCACCGGCTTGAAACTTTGTAAATGAAAAGTCAGACAGTTGGCGGTAACTTAAGCATAGTAGTCAACCAGACGCTCAGACAGCTTAACCTGAATTTGCTGGGTCGGCAGCGCGTCATCGACTGTATCAGCCAATTCTGTGCCTTGCTGCTGCCCCTGACCATTCTGACCTGTTTGCTGCCGCTGTTGCTGCTGCACCTGCCCTTCTCCTAATTGGAGCCCCTGTTGCTGTAACATCTCACGCAAGCGTGGCATCTGCTGTTCCAGTAGTTCTTTTGCCGCTTGTTGCTGTACGATAAACTGCACGGATGCCTGCTCTTGCTGCAGATTTACCCGGATCTGCATCTGGCCAAGCTCGGCAGGATCGAGCCTGATCTCGGCGACCTGAATATTTTGTCTGACCATTAAATGCACCCGCTCACGCAGTTGCAAAGTGGCATCCTGCTGCTGCAGATTCAGTTGCTTTAATTTTGCACTTAACTCTGGGGCGCTTGCCGGAGCATCCGCTTTCGGCTGATTTATCAGTTGCTGCTCCACCCGGTTTTGTAACTGGCCCGCCGTTTCGGTTAAGCTGTTAGCTGGTGTTTGCGCAGCGCTGCCGGTGCTTGCGGATAGCACAACTTCCACCCGGCTCATCGCTGGCAAAGCTTTGTCTGGACTGGTTTCAGCTACCGGAATAGCCTCTGCCAAACTCACTTTAGCCGCAGAGCTGAATTCGCGAGTCGCGGCATCACTATCAACTTTACTGCGCTCTGGCGTTGCTTTAGCAGCGGGCGCGACTACCGCAGCGCGGCTAAGCGCAGCTTGCGACGGTACCGATAACTGACTGACTACTTGTGATGACGCAGTGATGGCCACTGCCAAGTTTGCGTCAGCAGCCGCGCTACCAGTCCCCCCCACCGGCTTAGTCGATGCGTTATCGGCGAGCGTCTTAGAATTCAAGGTGGTCTTGCTATCGCTCAACAGGGCTGCCTGCTGAGTTGCCTGAGACGGCAGACTAGCTTGAGCAGTATCAACAACCTCTTGCTCCGGTGCAATCATTACAGCTGAGCTGGTTTCTGACACTATCACAGCCTGAAGTGGCGCCTGTTGCACAGCAGTAGCTGGCTTGCTGGCGATCGCTTTATCCGCCTGACCGTCGGTTATGACAGTCGGACCACGGGGCGCATTGTCTAAATCAGCTAAGGCTTGTGTGACTGCAGTTCGCTCCGACTTCGCCTGAAGTTGCAGCACAGAATCAAGGTTGGCCCGAGCGGCGTCTTGCTCAACCTCAGTGCTTAGCGGCTCCGCAGTTGACGCTGCCACAGCCGGCGCAGATAGCATAGACGTTGGCAATTGCTGCACCGTGCCAGCTTTGCTTGCCTGACTGCTGCTAGCCCCTTGCGTTGTGGTGTCAAACTGCTGACTGAAAGTTAACTCTGTTTGCTCGACCGGCTGCACCGGCGACTCTGGTACAGGCCCGATTTGCTGCTCAACCGCCTGGTGCTGCACTAACTGCTGTTGAATGGCCATAAAACGTTTTTTATCTAACTGTGCACTGGTGTGATTTGCCTGTTCAATTAAACCCAACCAGGAAATAGCCGCCTGCTGTACTACCGGTTCGGATATAACGGGCGGTAATGGAACTTCGGACCAAGCGGGAATGTCCGCATCAGACAACACAACTGACGTTGGCTCAGGTACTTCAGTGGCAGATTGTACAGCCGGATCCACCGCAGCAACATCTGGCAGCGGTAGCGAAGCCTGTCCAGCTTCTGCAATGAGCTCAGGGGTGGCAAGCTGGCTGGCGGCAGCGGCAACAGGCTGCCGCTGCGGCAACTGTTGCTGTTGCTCGTCACTAAGCAAACGGGCAAAAGTGGATTCGCCGTTATAGCCAGCATCCGCCGTTGTGGCAAACCCTGGCGCTTCGCTAAAAGCCAGCGACTCGGCCGGGTTTAACAGCATTGATATCTGCACACCTTGCGTCATAAAGATATTACCTGTGATCCGTTGCTACCTGTGCCTGCAATCAGTATTAGCCTTTGCGCTGACTGATCTCGAGCTTTAGTTATTCGCCATCTTTGCTATTGAAAAATGCTTTTCGCACTGCTACTGACAAAATACATTCAAAATTCGCGCCAGTTTTCGCCCCCGGGTAATGACGACATAGCAGCTGGTGCAGTCAATATGACGGATAAGCCACAGCTTAGTCACTGTTCAGCAACAGCCGCTGCTGCATAAAGCGCTGCAGGGCATAATCATCAGCCAGTTTTTGTTGCTGCCGCTCCTGCGTCAGCTGCTCACGTTCAGCTGCCAGCTGCAGTAATTTCTCTAATGCCTTGCGTTTGGTTTGCATCTTTAGCCAGCTTTGTTTACGTTGTTCGGCTGCGTTGCGGCTTTGCTGTACCACCCGCGCCTGCTGGCTTAATGCCTCATCTAATTTGCTGATAAAGGCCAGAAACTGGTTATACTGCCTGCCGCCCAGCCCAATTGAACCCTGCTGCTGGCTTTGTTGGATGTAGTCGGTGCGGTATTGCGCCAGCCCCTGATATTTTTGTTCGGCTTGCTGGTACATCTGCTGCGCCCGGACAAAATTTGCCTGCAGTTGCTCTTCGCGTTCTTTCTGTACTTTGATCAGCAGGGCCAGTTTACTACTCATGCTCTACCCCGCTGATTTGGCGCCAACTGGCTTAATGCGCTCAGGCAATCATCGTAAGGCACCACATCTTTCATCCCCTGCTGCAGGAACTGATTGATCCGCGGTAACAACTGAATAGCCAGATCCAACTGGGGATCACTACCGCGAACATAGGCGCCGATAGCGATCAGATCTTTACTTTGCTGGTAGCTGGCATAGAGTTGCTTAATACTGCGCGCCAGTAACTGATGCTCTTCGCTGGTAACGGCCGGCATCACCCGGCTAATTGACTTCTCAATATCAATGGCAGGAAAGTGTCCAGCGTCAGCAAGTTGCCGCGATAACACGATATGACCATCCAGGATCGCCCGCGACGCATCGGCAATCGGATCCTGTAAATCATCGCCTTCAGATAATACCGTGTAAAAGGCCGTAATTGAGCCCTGGTGGCCAGAACCGTTACCGGCCCGCTCAACCAGCGCCGGTAATTTGGCAAACACCGAAGGGGGGTAACCTTTAGTCGCGGGCGGCTCACCAACGGCCAGCGCTATTTCACGCTGGGCCTGGGCATAGCGGGTGATCGAATCAATAAGTAATAACACATCCAGCCCCTGGTCCCGGAAATACTCCGCAACCTGAACCGCAGTTTCACAGCCTTTTAGCCGCATTAGCGGTGATACATCAGCCGGCGCCGCCACAACCACAGCCCGGCTTTTACCGTCTTCGCCAAGGATCTCATCGATAAACTCTTTTACCTCCCGGCCACGCTCACCGACCAGTCCGACCACAATAACATCTGCGGCTGTGCCTCGGGTCATCATGCCGAGCAGTACGCTCTTACCGACCCCAGAGCCGGCAAACAGACCCATACGCTGGCCTTTTCCCACTGTCAGGATGGCATTGATGGTGCGGACGCCAACATCCAGTGGCTGTTTAATCGGACGCCGGTGCAAAGGGTTTATGGCTTTACCTTTGCCACTGCTAAACTGCGTCGCCGCGATGGGGCCTTTGCCATCCAGAGGTCTGCCAACACCGTCAATCACCCGTCCCAGTAAGGCCATACTCAGCGGTATCCCTTTGTACTGCAGTAAGGGGGTGACTCTGGCACCCGGTACCACGCCCTCGATATCCTCTTGCGGCATTAAAAAGACTTTATCCTGCGCAAAGCCGACCACTTCTGCCAGCAGATCGCCACGGGCACCCTCAACTAAGCACGCCTGACCAATAGCAGCGCTGCAGCCGGTAGCTTCCAGAGTCAGACCGACGACCCGCACCAAACGGCCGGACACAGCAGGCTTGCTGGATTGAATAAATTGATGTTGTTGCTGCAAAAACTGCTGCAATTGAGCGGGTTCAGCCATCTTAGCTCACTGTCACAACGGCCGGAGGGCCAGATTAGTGTTCGTTATCGGCCTGATGCAGGAAATGTTCCAGACTGCTGTTGATACGTTGCGTCAAACTTCTGTCAACACTGGTTTTTTCCGCTTCGACCAGACAACTGCCGCGCTCCAGTAACGGATCGGCCAGCAATTGCCAGTGCTGAGCTTGTAGTTGCTCGTCACTGAAATGACTGCGGATAATAGTGAGATCGTCGGGATGTAATTTAATCCGCATCAGTTCGGTTTTCAGTGGTAATGCTGCCGTCGCTTCCTGTATGGCCAATAGGATCACCTGCGGATTGGTCTTGACTTCCACCCCAATCACCGCCTTGGCCATCGCCAGAGCTAACTCAAGCAAGCTCTGCTCTACCTGCTGGTTCAAACCGGCCAACGGCTGTTGTAACTGATCAAGTAGCGCTGCCAATTGGCCAAGCTTGGCATCAATTTCCGGTTGCACTGCCGCCAACGCCTGTTTCTTACCCTCTGCCAGCCCTTGCGCCGTGCCATCCTGCAGGCCTTGCAAGCGTCCATCCTGATAGCCCTGACTAAAGCCTTCTTCCTTACCCTGAGCGACGCCTTCCTCATACGCAGCCTGCCGGATCTGTTCAATCTCATCCGCAGTAAGTGGCTTGAGCTCGGTGCTCTCTTCTTGCTGTGGCACCACTGAAGCAGCAGGCCGTTTCAGGTTCAGTGCGTTGGTCGTCTCTTCCTGCTCAACCTCGGCAGTCAGATCCAGCGTCTGCCAGGCGCGCAGCAAATCTTCGACCTCTGCGTCTGGTGAGAACGGCTTTTTATAGCGAAACGCATCTTGGTTATTCATTCAACTGACCTTAGAGGAATTCTTCACCGCCACCGCCGCCAAGCATAATTTCACCGGCATCAGATAAACGACGGGCAATAGACAGAATTTCTTTTTGTGCCGTTTCCACTTCGCTGACGCGAACCGGTCCCATGGCTTCCAGATCATCCTGTAACAGCTCGGCTGCCCGTTTCGACATGTTTTTGAAGATTTTCTCTTTCAGATTCTCGTCAGTGCCCTTCAGTGCTTTCATCAGCACATCTTGCTGCACTTCCCGCAGTATAGTCTGAATACCACGGTCATCGACATCAATCAGGTTTTCAAACACAAACATCAGATCCTGAATTTGCTGTGCCATTTCCTCGTCATGCTCACGGATAGCATCCATCAGCTGACCTTCCAGGTTGGTATCCAGATAGTTCAGAATATCGGCAGCCGCTTTCAGGCCGCCCATCTTCGCGGTCTGGGTACCGGCCTGACCAGCAAACTGTTTCTCCATAATTTCGTTTAATTCTTGTAACGCCGCCGGCTGTACCTCTTCCAGGTTAGCGATCCGCATCGTCAGATCCAGCCGCACTTTCTCCGGGAATTGGGATAGAATTTCGGCTGACTGCTCCGGTTCCAGATAGGATAAAACAATGGTTTGGATCTGCGGGTGCTCATTGCGGATAATATTGGCAACCTGTTTTGAATCCATCCACTTCAGCGAGTCCAGACCGCGGGCACCACCGCCCAGTACGATCTGATCTATCAGATTAGCGGCTTTTTCCTCACCCAGCGCCGCTGTCAGAGCTCGCTTGATAAATTCTTCGCTTTGGAAGCCAATGGTACTGAAGTTCTGGATCTGCTCAATAAAGCGCCGGTGCACCGCGGCAATTTTGGCCTGATTCAGATCAGTGGTTTGTGCCATCGCCAAACCCACTTTCTGTACCTGCTTCGGCTCCAGATGCTTTAGGATCTGGGCGGCATCTTCTTCTGATAAGCTCAGCAACAGGATGGCTGCTTTCTCAACACCGTCAAGCTTGCTGATATCAAAATCTTTAATGGCTTTTTTCTCACTCATCTTCAGCTAACCAGTTCTTGACGACCAAAGAGGACAGTTCGGGTTCATTGGCAACCAGAGCCCGCACTGCGCGTAACAAATCTTCATCACCATGTAAATCAGGCAACATCAGGGTACCGTCCGGGGCAAAGCCCACCGCTTTATCGTCAAACACTGAGGCAGTGGCGTCAAAATCATCCCCCAGATCCAAACCCTGTGACAATGAATGTTCGTCATAAGTGTCGCTGGTATCTGCCGGATTCATCAGTTTTTGCAGCATCGGTCTGACAATCGCCAGCATAATCACGATCACCAGCAAACCACCAACTACGACCTTCACCACTTGCAGGAACCAGTCTTCCAGGTAGAAAGGTGTACTGATATCGGCATCGACCGCTTCACGTACAAAGGGTACGGCAATGACTTCGATAGTATCACCACGCTGGGCGTCAAAGCCAACACCACCTTGCAATAAACGCCGGATATTTTCCAGCTCTGCCTGGCTGCGGGGTGTCATTGCAACCGAGCCATCCTCGGCGGTAGCGGCTTTATAGTCGACGGCGACAGAGACACTTAGCCGGCGGATCACGCCGCTTTGCTGACTGGTATGGCTGATGGTGGTATCCAGCTCAAAATTACGGGTCGCTTCACGACTATTCCGCCCTGGTACTACGGCTTGTGATGCCGTACCTGTTGCTTGTTCAGGAATAGCGGATGGCATCGGCGGTTGATTGGACAGCGCACCGGGAATACCGCTGCTGCCACCACCGACACTGTTTTCTTCAATAATCATTTCACTGCGCACTGCCGGCAGATCCGGGTTAAAGCGTTTTTGCGTTTGCTCTACGGCAGTAAAGTCCATCACCAGATCAACCTGCGCAGTATAATTACCTACACCCAGTACTGGCATCAGGATAGAGTCAACCTTCTGACGGTATTCGTCTTCACGGCTACGCTGGATCTCCAGTTCGCGGCGGTTGCGGGCTGCGCTGCCATCTATAGAACCCGAATTTAGTAAGCGGCCATTCTGATCGGTCACGGTGACGCGGCTAGGCGCCAGCCCTTGTACCGCAGAGGCCACCAGATCAACAATCGCATCCACTTCGCTGTCACGGATCACCCGCCCGCCGCGCGCAGTGACCAGCACTGTCGCCGACGGCTGTGCTTGTTGGCGGGCAAATACATTTTCTTTTGGGATCGCCAGCAATACGCGAGCCCGGGCTACGCTTTGCAGCTCTTCGATGGTGCGGGCTAACTGTTGCTCGCGGCTATGCTTTAAACGTTCCATTTCCAGCCGCTGACTGACGCCAAAGCCACTATCCTGCAATAAAAATTCCGTACCTAAAGAAGGTTCGTTACTCATACCGGCGCGGGATAAGCTCAGCCGTACCTGTTGCAGCGTATTTTCCGGAACCAGAATAACGTTACCTTCCAGTTTGTATTTAAACTTCTGTGCATCCAGATGATCCAGCGTTTGGATTAATTCCTGAGTGCTATAGGTACCCA
The DNA here is from genome assembly GCA_036759505.1 of Alishewanella sp. Lineage (GTDB taxonomy): Bacteria > Pseudomonadota > Gammaproteobacteria > Enterobacterales > Alteromonadaceae > Alishewanella. The sequence continues at coordinate 40,479 of DAIOUM010000008.1, forward strand.
AGGGCCGCATTTCCGGCGCTCTGGCCCACAAAATAATTAGAATGGCTATTGCCAGACAGATCGTCAGCGCGATCACCAGCGTCATTTGCCGCATCAAATCGCCGCCGCTATTAAAGGCGCCCATAATACCGGTTTTCGGTTGTGCTGCCGGCTCCGGGTTAAAGTCGGTGTTGCTCAGCGCCAGCTCTGTTGATTGATTCTCTGCCACAATACGTCTCCTAACAGGCGCCTACTTAAACCGGCATCGACATGATTTCTTTGTAAGCTTCCACCAACTTGTTGCGAACCTGCACCGTGGCTTCAAAAGCTAACGAAGATTTTTGCGAGGCAATCATGGCCTGCGCCAGCGATACCCGGGGATCGCCCATCTCAACAGCGGTTGCCATACTGCGGCTTTGCTGTTGCAACGCATTAACGTTACCCAGGGCATTTTTAAACAGGGTGGTGAAATCAGACTGACTGCTGTTGACCGGTGCAATATCCTGCACCGGCTTCGCTTCGGCGGGTAAGGCTCTGGCCTGGCTGACCATTGACTGCATTTGTGCGTATAACGCCTGACCTTTGATTTGCATAATAGTGCCTGTCAAAAATTTGCTGCTTCTGACAGGGACTAAAGCAAGGGTTATGCCACCTCTATACCATGCTCGCGCATTCTGGCCAGTTTATAACGCAGGGTGCGATCACTGATACCAAGCCGGGCCGCAGCTTCTTTACGTTTGTTGTCGCAGGCGCGCAGCGTTGCCAATATCAGCTTATGCTCCTGTTGATGCAGTTCGCTTTTAAAGTTGCTGTCGGTTGCGGGCAGCTCAGTATGGTCGTCAAGCGCTATGCTAGGAACAAAAGGCAGATCTTCCAGCAGAATATCGTGCTCGGTGACCTGCGGGCCAGTTTGCAGGATCAGCGCCCGCTGTATCACATTATCCAGTTCCCGGACATTACCCGGCCAATGATAGCTGAGCAGTCGCAGCTCTGCTTCCTCGCTGAAAGCTGGTGTAGCCTTGCCGTGCTGTTTGGCATAGCGCGCCAGTAAAAAACTGGCTAGTGGCAGAATATCGCCCGGCCGCGCCGCTAGCGCTGGCCAGCCAAGTGGAAAAACATTTAACCGGTAGTAGAGGTCTTCGCGCAGTATACCTTCCGCTACTGCCTGACGCAGATCCCGGTTACTGGTGGCTAAGATCCGTAAATCCAGTTTTAGTACCTTGCGACCACCAAGACGCTCAACCTCGCGCTCCTGCAACACCCGTAACAGTTTAGCCTGCAGGTTAAGCGGCATTTCTGTCACTTCATCCAGCAGCAAGGTGCCACCATTGGCCTGCTCGAACTTACCGGGACATGCCTGCACCGCTCCGGTAAAGGCGCCTTTCTCATAACCGAATAAGGTTGCTTCCAGCATATTTTCCGGAATGGCCGCACAGTTGATCGCAATAAAAGGCGCCTGGCTGCGACCAGATTGCTGATGGATATAGCGCGCCAATACCTCTTTACCGGAACCACTGGGGCCGGTAATCATCACGCTGGCATCACTTTTGGCAACCTTTTGCGCCAGTTGCAACAGCGCCAGGCTTTGCGGATCGGCTACAACCGGCTGCTGTGCATTCTGCCGTGCTGGCTGCACATAGCGGCTAACCATAGCGACCAGCACTTCCGGCGAAAAGGGCTTCGCCAGGTAATCAATAGCCCCCAGGCGGATGGCCTCTACCGCATCCTGCACCCGGGCATAGGCTGTCATCAACAATACCGGCAACTGCGGGTATTGCTGTCGCAGTGTTTTCAGCAAACTTAAACCAGATACCGAGCCGAGCTGGACATCAGAAATAACCAACTGTACCTGCTGTTTTTGCAGCAGCAATAACGCCTCCTCAGCGCTTGCCACGCTGAGCGGCGTAAAGCCGGCCAGCAGCAGGGTGTCGGTCAGGGCTTCGCGCAAGCCGTTGTCATCTTCAACAATCAATAGATTAAGCTCAGACATAGGCAATCTCCTGTGCGGCCGGGATGAGATCGGCTGCCAGACAAGGTAAACGCAGCTCAAAACAGGCGCCGCTGAGTGTCCCTGCCGGCCGCTGTGCCGGTTTAAGATAGCTAATCTGGCCATGGTGGCTTTGCAATACCGCCTGTACCACGGCCAGGCCAAGACCGGAGCCTCCGGCTTTCTGACTGAAAAAAGGCTCAAAGATTTGCGGCAGAATCGCATCCGGGATCCCCGGCCCGTTATCGCTTAGCAGCAACACCAGCTCGGTTTCCCGCAGCCGGGTCTCAATGCGGAACAGGCAAGGTTCAGTGCAGGCCTGCAAGCTGTTTTGCAACAGATTAAGCAGGGCTTCACACAGGGTTTGCGTATTCCCCAGCAACTGCACATCAGTGTCTGGAACTGTCAGCTGCAGCCTGGCATGGTGCTGCATCAATAGCGTTTCGCTACGTTCCTGAAACAGCTGTAGCAGAGCGCTTAGCTGCAACGGCTGCACCGACTGGGCACTGCCAGAGCGGGCAAACAGCAGCATATCGTTTACCTGCTGCTCTAACTCCTGCAGGCGTAACACCAGCTTTTGCTGAAACTGGCCACGTTGTGCCGCGGCCAGTTTACTGTTAGTCAGATTTTCGGCATACAGCATTGCTGAGGATAAAGGGGTACGGATCTGGTGTGCCAGCGTGGCCATCATCTTGCCGAGCGTCGATAAGCGCTGTAAATGATGCAGCCGGTGCTGCAGGGCCCGGGTTTCGGTTAAATCCGTCATAACGATAAGTTGTCCGGGCTCTGGGTGTAGTGCGCTGATGGCGATCTTTAAGCGACGGCCATCCTTTAGCGATACCTCCAAGCCATCGTCAGAGCGGGGCTGAAATACCCGGCCAATCACCTGTAACCAGCTCTGCCCCAACAAGGGCTCGCCTAACATGCTGCAGGCCTGAGGATTCGCTTCGGCAACCTGACCTTTGGCATCGAGGATAATGACGCCAGAGGGTAAGGCGCGCAGAATATGTTCAAGCCGGGCAGCGTTTGATATGACCAACGGCTGGGTCTGGCCAGCCGATGGCACAGCATCTGCTCTGGCAACAGTACAAACAGGATCTGACATAGCACAACATACTCTCTAGCCTTGCATAACGACTGTATATGCAGAGAGCGTGCCAAACATAACGCATTGATTATGAATAGATATTTGGAGTCAAAAAAACGACAACCGTGATTTACCTAGTAGGGCATGTTGACGTTTACTGCTTAGCTTTTGTTCACACTGGACACCGGAGCTGCGGCGTTACTCCTCTTTACCGAGGTTATACTTTCGCATTTTTTCGACCAGGGTAGTACGACGCAAACCGAGGATTTCAGCAGCTCTGGCCACAATATAATCATGCCGCTCTAACGCCTGTGAAATAAACCGCACCTCAAGCTCAGATAAAAACTCTTTTAAATCCAAACCGTCGGCGGGCAGATCCTGCATTACCGGCTGCGCATAACTTTGCGCAAAAATCAGTTGCAGCTCGGCGCTGTCAGTTTGCTCGGCAGTGTCATTGTCAATATCAGGCTCGGGTTCAGGGCTTTGGAACAGTGAATTCAGTAAATCCCGCTCTTGCAGTGCTTCCGGATATACCGGCTGATAGGAATCGACTTCCAAATGCTGATATTTTTTCGGTAATTCAGCTACATCCACCACCTGATCCGGATACATGATCACCAGCCGCTCCAGCAGATTGGCCAGCTCACGCACGTTACCGGGCCAGCTGTGTAACTTCAGGCTTTCAATCGCCCGTTCGGTAAACTTCACCCGTGCTTGGTGTGCCTGGTATTGCCGGTTCAAAAGTTCGTTAATCAGCAGCGGCAAGTCATCAGCGCGTTCGCTAAGTGCCGGCGTTTCAATTGGAAAGACATTCAGCCGGTAATACAGATCTTCGCGAAAACTGCCATCACCGATCATCGTTTCCAGATCGCGGTGAGTGGCAGCAATAATTCTGACATCCGCCTTGATGGTCTGAGCGCCCCCTACCCGTTCAAAAATACGCTCCTGCAACACCCGCAGTAATTTCACCTGCATCGGCTGCGGCATATCGCCGATTTCATCTAAAAACAGGGTGCCGCCCTGCGCCAGTTCGAACCGGCCTTTGCGGGTAGAAATCGCGCCGGTAAAGGCGCCCTTTTCATGGCCGAACAGCTCGCTTTCTAACAACTCCGCCGGTATAGCACCACAGTTAATCGGCACAAAGGGCCCGCTGGCACGGTTCGACAATAAATGAATATTGCGCGCTACCACTTCTTTGCCAGTACCGGAGGGCCCCAGCACCAGCACATTGGCCTCGGTTTTCGCGACTTGCTGAATTAAGAACCGCACTTTCTGCATCGCGGCAGTCTGCCCAACCATGCCATCAAACTTCGCCAGTAATTCCGGTTGTTTATGGGTGGGGAGCAGGCGATGATATTGCTGTGCATCGCGCAGCAGCTGTGTCAGGCTGCTGTAAACAAAGGGCTCGCTTAATACGCCAACCACATTGGCATGCTCCAGCAGATAAGACAGGGCGTCGCCAATCACCAGAAACGCCGAGGCCGGAAATTGCCTGACCAGCACCGCGGGTTCAACCACACCTGTCGCTCCCAATATCACTACGGATTCAGGCTGTTGCTGCAATTTATCCTGTAAAGTATCGGCACCGAGCAACTGATGCGGTTCGGTCACAAAGCTCAGTACAGTAGATAAACGTTCAGCCCGTTGTGGCTGTAAATCAAAGATATATAGCGGTGGTGTGAGAGACATAACAGCGCGATTTTTCTGATTATTTATTTTCATTGTACAAGCTAAGCGCTGGCTTGCAAGGTAAAATGCTGGTTTTTTGACGCTTACGCTTAATCAACGTCAAAAAACCAGCAGATAACACGTGGCTGGGACTAGCTTAGTAAGGATAACGCTCGATCAGAGGAGATCCGGGCTTGCATGGCCACATTGATTGAGCTTTGGGTCAGAATATTGGCTGCCGCTCTGTCACTGCTGGCGCGGGCATAATCCAGATCAGCAATCCGGCTGCGGGCAGCAGATTCGGCAACCTGCTGCCCTGATGAATTACGGGCGGCGGCGGCAAAACGATTCGCTTCCGCTCCTGCCTCTGCCTGCAAAGCACCGATAAAATCGCGAGCCTGCTCAATACGCCCCAGCGCCTGCGCAGCACTCGCCGGATTAGTCAGATCGAGATTAAAGGCATTTTGGCTTTGCAAGGCACTACCCAGGTCGGTGGTCGTTAAACTGAGCGCACCGCTGCCTGACTCAAAATTGATACTGGCATCAGCACCGAAGAGTTTTTTACCAGCAAATTCCGTATTATCAATAATTTGTCGGGCGTTATCCAACAAACCGTTGGCTTCCTTTTGTAGCGCCTGCCGCTCCTGATTACCATAAATACCGTTTCCTGCGGCGACAGCCAGCCGGCCAAGTTCGGCAAAGTTATCGTTAACCCCTTGCAATGCCTGTTCATAAACCCGCGATAACGAGATACCATCATACAGATTGCGTTCGCCCTGAGCTTTGGCGTTAATACTGCTGCTAAGCTGGTTGGCAATCTGCAAACCGGCGGCATCATCAGCCGCACTGTTTATCCGCCGACCATTAGCCAGCTTCTTTAACAAATTTTCCTGCTGCAGTTGTGCCTGATTTAGCGTATTCAGCCCCGTTGAGGTATTAAGTTTCATTGGCCATGCCCCGCGCTCTGTGTTTAACCTAAAGTATAGTCAATCACCACAGCGGCCACCAGCGCTGTATGAAATATCAACGATAAAAGTACTTGCAGCTTGATTTTACTGACACTTTTATTTGTTTCGGCATAATTTATGCTATCGTTCAGTTAACAGAGGATGGCAGCGCCAACAGCCACGTTAGAGGGCGGACTATGTTTGATAATAAAACGATACTGATTACCGGCGGCACCGGTTCCTTCGGACATAAATACACTGCGACCTTGCTGGCCCGCTACAAACCGAAAAAAATTATTATTTTCTCCCGCGATGAGCTTAAGCAGTATGAGATGCAGCAAAAGTATCATGAACGCTGTATGCGGTATTTTATCGGAGATGTGCGGGATCCTGAACGTTTACGCCGCGCGATGCATGGTGTTGATTATGTGATCCATGCGGCAGCACTAAAGCAAGTGCCTGCCGCGGAATATAACCCAATGGAGTGCATTAAAACTAATATTAATGGTGCGGAAAACGTGATCAATGCCGCTATCGATTGTAATGTGGATAAAGTCATTGCGTTATCTACAGACAAAGCAGCGAATCCGGTAAATCTATATGGCGCAACTAAACTCGCCTCAGACAAATTATTTATCGCCGCGAATAACATGGTTGGTAGCAGCAAGCCCCGATTTTCGGTAGTACGCTATGGTAATGTCGTCGGTTCGCGAGGTTCAGTCGTCCCGCTATTCAAACAATTGCTACAAAATGGTACTGACCATTTGCCCCTGACGCATCAGGATATGACCAGGTTTTGGATTACCCTGCAACAAGGTGTCGATTTTGTGTTGAAAAATTTCGAGAGAATGTTGGGGGGCGAAATCTTCGTACCGAAAATTCCTTCGATACGGATCAGTGATCTGGCGACTGCCATGGCTCCGGGACTACCACAAAAGATTATTGGCATTCGCCCCGGTGAAAAACTGCATGAAATGATGTGCCCAGGTGATATGTCTTACCATACGTTTGAATATGCCGATCATTTTGTGATAGCGCCGGCGATAAAGTTTTTCCAGCGTAGTAACGACTTCACCATCAACGCTCTGGGTGAAAAAGGTCAACCCGTGGTACCGGGTTTTGAATATGTCTCGGATCTGAATCCTCATTTTTTGAGCGTCGCGGAAATACGCCAGTTCAATCAGGACGCTGAATTATGATCCCCTACGGTAGACAGTTGTTGGATCAGGACGACTATGATGCCGTGCTGCAAGTTTTACAATCACACTGGTTGACGCAAGGCCCTGCTGTGCCGGCGTTTGAGCAGGCTGTCGCAGCAGCTTGCCAGACACCTTATGCTGTTGCAATGAATAGTGCGACCTCAGCTTTACACCTGGCCTGTCTGGCTTTGGGTGTGGGTCCTGGTGACCAGGTCTGGACCTCGCCTAATTCTTTCGTCGCATCCGCCAACTGTGCCCGCTATTGCCATGCCGATGTCGATTTTGTGGATATCGAACCAGAAACCGGTAACATTTGCACTACGGCATTAGCCATCAAATTACGCCAGGCTGCTGCACAAAATCGCCTACCCAAGGTGGTGATCCCAGTGCATTTTGCCGGTCAGCCTTGTGATATGGTACAGATCGCCGAACTAGCCGCCGAATATGGCTTTTCCGTTATCGAAGATGCCTCCCATGCCATAGGTGCGCATTATCAGCAACAGGCGGTGGGTAACGGCATATTTTCTGATATCACAGTCTTTAGCTTTCACCCAGTAAAAATTATTACGGCTGCAGAGGGCGGCATGGCTCTAACCCGGGATCCGGTGCTGGCCCGCAAATTACAGCTGTTACGCAGTCACGGAATTACTTCTGATGCGGCGGAACTAACCGAACCCAGCCATGGCCCCTGGTACTATCAGCAGCAAATCCTGGGCTTTAATTACCGAATGACCGATCTGCAGGCTGCGCTAGGCTTGAGTCAGCTGCGTAAACTCAGTACCTTTGTTAGCGAGCGTAATCAACTTGCGACCTTTTATGATAGCCAGTTCGCCGGTCATACCAACATTGTGCCACTGCACGTCAAGTCCGACAGACACAGCAGCTATCACCTATATGTGGTCAGACTAAAAGGATTGACTCGACAACAACATAAAGCCTGTGTTGAATTTCTCCGAGGCAAGGGGATCGTCGGACACCTGCATTATATTCCAATCTATTTACAGCCTTACTATCAGCAACTCGGTTTTCACCCCGGGCATTGTCCGAACGCCGAACATTATTACGCTGAAGCGGTGACTCTGCCACTGTTTCCCGGGCTGAAAACGAGTGAGCAGCAATATGTCGTTGCTACACTTAATGCCTTTGTTAGCTCTATTTGAATCATGCGGACACGCTATGAATATTGCAATTATCCCGGCCAGGGGCGGTAGTAAACGGATACCCCGAAAAAATATCCGTATCTTTTGCGGTAAACCGATGCTTGCTTATCCGATTGCCGCCGCATTAGCCAGCGGTGTTATCGATAAGGTGGTGGTATCTACGGATGATCCCGAGATCGCAGAGGTCGCGCTACAGCATGGTGCAGAGGTACCTTTTATGCGTCCGGCCCAACTGGCAGATGATCTCACCGGAACCAGCCCGGTGATCCGACACACGCTGACTGAGCTACAGCAACTGGGTTGGAAACTTGACTATTGTGCCTGTATCTATGCCACTACCCCTCTGCTAAACAGCGACATCATCCGTCGACTTTACGAGCAGCTGAGTGCCGAAGCTGTCGATTATGTATTTACTGCCGCACGTTTCTCCTTCCCGATCCAACGGGCGATTCTGCAAACGCCATCCGGTGGCATCACACCTTTTGACCCTGTAGCTATTACGATGCGCTCACAGGATCTACCGGCAGCCTTTCACGATGCCGGTCAACTCTACTGGGCGAAAGCCAGTACCTGGTTAGACAGCAGCAAAAAAATATTCGCTGAAAACTCGCGCATGCATGTACTACCACACCATCTGGTACAGGATATCGATACGCCGGAAGACTGGACCCGCGCCGAACTCTTGTATCGTTTATTGCAAACAGGCTAGCCGATGCGAGGACTGATTCGGGTCGATGCTTCGCTGCGCCTGGGCAGCGGCCACCTCATGCGCTGTCTGACATTAGCCAAAGCTCTGCGGCAACAAGGCTTCCAGCTAGATTTTATCTGTCGTGATGCCCCCGGGCATCTGCATGCCATGGTCCTCAACGAAGGCTTTACATTATTGCGCCTGCCGTTGCTGCCAGAACAGACAAAGATGGATGAACGGAGCGACGCGGCCCAATCTCTTGCCTTGCTCGACCAGCATTATGATTTGCTGATCGTGGATCATTATCAGCTGGCAGCCGCTTACTGTTCATTGTTGCGGCAGCGTTGTCGAGTTATTTTGCAAATTGATGATTTGGCAAACCGTCAACTGGACTGTGACCTGCTATTAGACCAAAATTTATTACCTGACAGCGCCAGTCGCTATCTGCCTTACCTGCCCCGTCATTGCCAGACCATGCTCGGCCCCGCTTTCGCGCTACTTAGAGACGAGTTTTATCTGTCATCAGAGACTAAACGAGAGCATTTGCTGATTGGGTTTGGCGGTAGCGATGAACAAAACCTGACTAGCATGGCAATTTTAGCATTAACAAGGTTAAAGCTTTCCGATTTAGCTGCCGATATTGTAATAGGTGCAAATAATCCGTGGCGCGCTGAGGTTACGCAGTTAGTCAGCAGCCTGCCCAATGCACAGCTCCACGTGCAGTGCGATTATATGGCAAAACTTATGCGCCGGGCCAGACTCATGCTCGGCAGCGGTGGTAGCAGCCATTGGGAAAGGTGTATTTGTCACTTACCGGGATTGATCGTTACCGTTGCGGAAAATCAGCAGGCCACAACGGCCTATTTGGATCAACTTGGTGCCTGTATCTGGCTGGGGCAGGCTGCTGACATGACAGTTGAGGGTTTTGCAGAACAGCTTAACGACTCCCTGTCACAGCCAGATCGGTTAACTAAAATGGCACAGATCGCGGGTAGCCTGGTGCCAGCCAACGCTGGTACACCAGCAGTGGTCCAGAAAATTATCACCCGCTTACGAGGTAAAGATGTCTGACATTGTCATTGGTAATATTGTCATAGGCCCGACGCATAAACCGCTGATTATCGCAGAAATGTCGGGGAATCATGGTCAATCGTTACAAAAGGCGCTGGCGTTAGTTGATGCCGCTGCGGCTGCTGGGGCCCAGGCGTTAAAGCTGCAAACCTACACTCCGGACACTATCACCCTGGATGTTCACGAACGGGAATTTTTCATCGCTGACTCCGACAGCCTGTGGCAGGGTAACTCGCTATATAATCTATACCAGCAGGCTATGACTCCCTGGGAGTGGCACCAACCCATTTTTGATTATGCCCGCAGCAAAGGATTGTTAGCCTTTAGTACCCCCTTTGATTTGAGTGCGGTAGATTTTCTGGAGTCACTGCATGTCCCCTGCTATAAGATTGCCTCGTTTGAGAATATTGATCATGGTTTGTTGGCTGCAGTAGCGCGTACAGGTAAGCCTGTAATTATGTCGACCGGTATGGCGACACAAGCCGAACTTGCAGACTCCGTACAGATATTGCGCGACCATGGCTGCCGGGACCTGATTTTGCTGAAATGTACCAGTAACTACCCTGCCCGCCCTCTGGATGCGAACTTACTCACCATTCCTCATTTGGCTGCCTTATTTGATTGTCAGGTTGGTCTTTCCGACCATACTCCCGGTGTTGGCGTTGCCGTGGCAGCGGTCGCACTGGGAGCGACAGTGGTTGAAAAACACTTTGTGCTGGATCGAAATGGTGGCGAGGTCGATGCTGAGTTTTCTCTGGAACCGGCCGAGCTGAAATTGCTGGTTGAAGAAACTGCCCGTGCTCATGATGCGCTCGGTAAAGTGCACTATGGTTGTACCGAAAAAGAGGTGGCGTCGCGACGTCATCGTCGCTCCTTATATCTTGCTCAGGATCTGCCCGCAGGTACGATCCTAACTACCGAGAATTTACGCTCTGTGCGGCCGGGTCTGGGTTTAGCACCTAAATATTTGCCCTTGTTACTGGGCAAAGTGCTGAAACGTGCAGTAACCAAGGGCACACCGATGAGCTGGGAGTTAATCTGATGTCAGATCCTGCTGCAGTCATCTTGTTTGGCGCCAGTAAAGCGGGGGAATTTTTTCTGCAGCAAAATCCGGAGCTCGAAGTTATTGCCATTCTGGATAATGATCCGGCGCGTCAGGGAGGCCAGCTGCATGGTGTACCAGTGATAGCTCCAGCGCAACTACCCGGCTTGTCATATGCTAAAATTATTATTACCAGCCAGTGGGTTGACGCTATCAGTGCCCAGTTAACGGCGCTGGGCGTACCGGCAGATAAGATTACGGTGCCCGCCAAACAGCAACTGAAAGCCACTAAGCCTTTTATGCATATGGCAACGTTAAAACTGGCCCACCAACTGTTACAGCGCCTGAACAGCTATCTACAGCAGCACGGGATCCGCCCCTGTCTCGATTCCGGCACCTTACTTGGTGTCATCCGCGAGCAAGCCTTAATCCCTTGGGACGATGATATTGACCTGGCTATTGATGATACCGAGTTTGATGCTTTACTGCGGCTGATGCCAGATTTTTTTCCGCAGCTGCCTGAGCAGGAGCAACTGGATTGGCAAATGGTTGTCCTGACTATTGATCAGGTAGACGCCTGTATCAATCTGGAGTTTACTCCTCAAGCAGTTAGCGAACTGCTGCCATTCGATCTGAGCCTTCAGCGCCGGCAAATCAGGGGAGAAAACTCAGAGCTGCTATCGTCAGCCGGGTTATTTTTTGCACCCGCACGTCATTTTGCCCGTTATGAACAGGTGCATTTTCTGGGGCAGACATTTTATGTACCCAGTGATCCGGCTGGTTTTCTCGAATTTATGTATGGCAACTGGCAACAACCCGTACAGGAAACACGGATCACCGAATATCAAAACCGCAGATCGCAGCTACCGGTAACGCAAATGCAAGTCAGAGTTCAGAAACGTTTGCTTGGCAGGACAGCCTGATGCGGGTGATGCTGAGTAGCTCAGGCGCTAAGGTACCGCTATTACAGGCTCTGCGAAGTGCTGCCAGGCGGCTGGATGCTAAGGCGCAACTGGTTGCGGCTGATCTGGCATCACCTGTGGTCAGCCAATACTTTGCAGACACGTTCTGGCAAATGCCGCCCTGTCAGGAACACTATCTGCCAGAGATTATTGCGGGTTTACAGCAGTTTCAGATTAGCCATATCTTACCCAGCCGTGATGGCGAGCTGATGTTTTGGTCTGGTCTGAAGGCGCATCTGGCTAGTCTGGGGATCAAGGTATTGGTCGCCCCACAAAACAGTATCCAACGCTGTCTCGATAAACAGCTGTTTGCCGACTTTTTGGGTCAGTTAGCCCTGCCGGCAATCCCGGTTTATGCAAGCCTGCCCGGTACCGCCGCTGAATCAACGCTCTGGGTGGTAAAAGAGCGCTTTGGTGCCGGCAGCCAGAGTCTCGGGCTGGCGTTAGAGCCTGAAGCCGCACTACGTCACGCCGCGAGGTTGACCGCTCCCATTTTTCAACCCTATATCAGTGGCCGGGAAGTTAGTATTGATGCCTGGCTAAATAATCAAGGGCGGCTGAAGGCCCATATTTACCGTTATCGTATCAAAATCGAGCATGGTGAATCCCAAATCACTCAAACCGTGGCGTTACCACAGTACGACCAGCAGATCAGTGATGTTTTACACGCACTGCAGTTAACAGGCCCGGTCGTACTGCAAGCCATCATAGATGAGCAGCAACAACTACACCTGATCGAATGTAACAGCCGTTTTGGCGGCGCCTCGACTTTGGGCATTGCCGCCGGAGTCGACAGCCTGTACTGGAGTCTGGCAGAAAGCTGTGGGCAAGATATCAATGCCATCCCCTTTCATCCTGCATCAGCACCTCTGACGCAGGTTCGATTTGCCGGAGATCATTATCTGTGATCTATATGTTTGATTTAGACGATACCTTGTACGACGAGCGTCAGTATGTTGATAGCGGCTTACGTGCCGTTGCGCGTTTTGTCGCTAACCGCTGGCAGCTTGACGAGGATATCAGCTACCAAACTATGCAGCAGTTATTGGACTCCAGAGGCCGTGGTCGTATTTTCGACGACTTACTAGCGGCACACGGGCTCGCTACCAAAGCAAATGTCAAAGCCTGCGTCAGTTGCTACCGTCTGCATCAGCCACAAATCACAATGCCGGCTGCACATCATCAATTATTGCAACAATTGCCCAAGCCGCTTTATCTGGTGACCGATGGCAATAAGATCGTACAGCAGAAAAAAGTCCAGGCCTTGGGAATTGCGCATTACTTTAAGCGCATTTTTATTACTCACCGTTTTGG
>DAIOUM010000009.1:0-2561 GCA_036759505.1 Alishewanella sp.
AGGCAGTGTCTGCCCTCAGTACCGTTGGCTTATCACGCGGTTTAACGGCGGAGCTATCGACGCCCGGTCAGTTTGTGGTGATCTTTTTGATGATAACCGGTCGTTTAGGGCCATTGACGCTCGCTTATTTTCTGGCAACCCCTAAACAACGTAAAAGCCGCTATGCCGAGACAAAAATTCAGGTTGGTTAATCAGGCGCACGCTTAGAGGTGTAAATTAGCGCTAAATTCTTGCTGAATACTGGCCTTTCGCTCAAAGTCGTCTTTGACCGCCACAGCTTAGTCACTACATCAACTAAAAGTTGCCTATCCCACTATCGCAGGAAGGACTCCGGTACGACGAGCATACCGGAGTCCTGGGTCGGGGTAGCCTTGAGATTAGCGCTAGTATCACTATCGCAGGATGGGTTCCGACACAAGTAACATACCGGAGTCGTCGAGCAGTGTACCTTTGCGTTCTGGAGTCAAAATAAACCCAAGCATTGACGAGCGCGTTCAAACACGCTTCAATCGACGCCGATTTAGCTTTAACTCTATTCAGTAATTGTATTTTTCAGACAAGGGAACCTGATGCGCATAAAGGGAAAAATTATGCAGTGGGATGATGCCAAAGGCTTTGGCTTTATTCAGCCGATACTGAAAGGCGAACGGGTATTTGTACATATCAAAGCCCTACAAAACCGCACCCGCCGACCAGTACTGGGTGAGGTAGTCACTTACAACCTGAGCAAAGATGAACAAGGCCGGTTACAAGCGCAGGACGTCACCTTTGCCGGTGAAAAGCATCGCATCAGAACCGCGAAAACGGCGTCAAAGGCGCCCTTACTGCTGGTATTGGGTTTTGCTGGCGTTTTAACGCTGGCACTGTTTTTTGCTAAGTTACCGCTATATGTGTTGGTAGCTTATGCGCTGCTAAGCGTGCTGACTTTTATTGTCTATTGGTGGGATAAGCGACAAGCCCTAGCTCGGCGTTGGCGTATACAAGAGTCGACATTGCAGCTACTGGCTTTGCTGGGTGGCTGGCCGGGGGCCTTATTAGCGCAAGCCTACTTGCGACATAAGTCACAAAAACGGCCATTTTTAGTGGTGTTTTGGTTTGCTGTGGTGGTAAACCTGATCGCACTTAGCTGGGCAGCGTCACAGCAGTTTTTGCTGTTACAAATCTGGCTTTAATTATTACTTAGTGCTACTTGTCACGATCGCAGGACCGACTCCGGTACGACAAGCATACCGGAGTCGTGGTGCGGTGTAGCGTTAAGATCGGTGCTTTATTTGATAGCGTAGGACCGACTCCGGTACGGCGGGCATACCGGAGTCGTGGTCTGGTGTAGCGTTAAGAAAGGTGCTTGGTTTGATAGCGCAGAACCGACTCCGGTACGGCGGGCGTAACAAAGTCGTGGTGCGGTGTCGCTTTTGGTTATGGCTGTAGGTGTTGATTACCAGGACATTCGGCAGGTTTTTCTGTGCCTTTTACCTTCTGTAGATTTGATCGAAGATGGCACCTTGCGCAAAATGTTTCTGATGTGCTGCTTCCCAGCCGGCAAAGTCTTCAATAGTAAATAAATTTAATGCCGGGAATTGAGCTGAGTACCTTTCAGCAGTATTCGTGTCGCGAGGCCGGTAAAAATGCTTAGCGGCAATTTCCTGCCCGGTTGGCGAATAAAGAAACTCAAGATAGGCCTCTGCTGCAGCGCGGGTGCCCTTTTTGTCGACCACCTGATCGACTACAGCGACAGAAGGCTCGGCTAAGATTGAAATGCTTGGTACCACAATTTCAACCTGATCTGCGCCCAGCTTTTTGATTGCGAGTAAGGCCTCATTTTCCCAGGCAATCAGCACATCGCCTATTTGTCGGTCCAGGAAAGTGGTTGCAGCCCCCCTGGCACCAATATCGAGCACCGCAACGTTGCGAAACAGTGCTGTGACAAAGGCTTTGGCATAAGCTTCGTCATTATCACTCTTCGCTAGGGCGTAACCCCAGGCTGCCAAATAATTCCAACGCGCCCCGCCTGAGGTTTTGGGATTGGGAGTAATAACGCTGACCTGCTCTTTGGTCAGATCCGCCCAATCTTTAATGTTTTTCGGATTACCTTTGCGAACCAGAAAAACAATGGTGGAGGTATAGGGAGCCGAATTATGTGGTAACCGGGTTTGCCAATTTTTTGCGATTTTTCCTGCCTCAGCAATAGCATCAATGTCTTGCGCCAGGGCTAACGTCACCACATCAGACTCAATGCCGTTGATCACGGCAATAGCTTGCCTGCCTGAGCCACCATGAGATTGATTAAGCCGCAGCGGCTGAGCCGCATTCTGGCTTTGCCAATGGTCGGCAAAGGCCTGATTAAAATCCTGATAAAACTCGCGGGTAGGATCGTAGGATACGTTTAGTAAGGAGAGCGGTTTGGCGATTGCGGTATTGGCAAATATTGAAACCGTTAACGCTATAAGTATTTTGCGCATATTAAGCACCTTTTTTATTTAAAGTTTTCGCAAAATTAGCACGCCTGATATACCAAATCTAATTGCAAATTCCTCTCTTATATTCTTTATGGTTATATGTGA
>DAIOUM010000009.1:2661-5586 GCA_036759505.1 Alishewanella sp.
TCAGCTGCTGCAATTGCTGTTGCAGCTGTTGTACCGTGCTTAAGTCTGTGGCCGCAGTCAGCGCCTGAGCAATATCTTGCAGCTGCTGTTGCAGAGCCGACCACGCCTGTTGCTGCGCGGCTTGCTGCGCCTGATGCTCTGCCTGACGTTGATTAAAGAACCCATCGCACAGTGCGCGGAACTCTAACCATAAGCTCTGATCCTGTTGCTTGCCGGCAAAACCCAGTTGTTTCCAGCGTTGCTGCAATTCTTTTAACACCGACGCCGTTTGGCCAGCATCGGTTAGCAATAATGCGGCTTTGGCCTCGTCAATCAATGCCTGTTTTGCTGCGGCCTGGGTTTGCTGTGCCTGGTTTAAGCGGGCTTTTAACTGCTGGGTAAGTTGCTGATACTGTTGCTGTAACGCCTGATAATCCTGGCGGTTTACCGCGCCGGCCTCACGCCAGCGTTGGGTTAACTGACGCAGCGATTGCTCCAGCGCTTTTTCCGGCAGCTCAGTATGCAGCAATAACGCCAGCTCGGTCAGAATTTGCTGCCGCTGCGCCAGGTGTGCAGCACGCTCAGCATCCTGCTTGGCAAAAAACTCGCGACATGGGGCAAAAGCAGCTTCACAGGCCTGGTCAAACGCCTGATTCAGGCTATCGTCTTCCGCCGGATCGGCTTTACCCAGTGAGTTCCAGTTGGCGCGGCTGAGTTTCACCTGTTCAGCGCGCGCTTTGGCATCGGTTAGCGGCTCAGCAGAAAGTTGCTGCATCTGCTGCAACATCTCCCGTTTTCGCGGCGTGGCAATATATTGCTGCAGCTCGTTCAGCGCCTGATACAGTGCGCTGACTTCGCTAAAATCCCGCTCGGCTTGCTGCTGTAAGCTGGTGTCCAGCTGCTGATAATCCTCGGTCAGACCTTTATAGAGCCCAAACAACACCTTATAACGGCCGGCACTGTGCAAGCGTTTAAACTCTGCACATTTGCTGCGTAATTGCCGTAACTGGCGTTGTTGCTGTTGCTGCAAGCCACTCAGCGCCTCTTTCCAGCGCTGCTGTAATTGTTGGCGCTCGGCCAGTAATGGCTGCGGCACAGGTAACCCAAGGCCCTGCTCCAGCTGCCGCCAGCTGGCTTTAAACTGCGAAAAATGTTGCTCAGCGGCGGGCAAATCGGTTGCGGTTTGCGGCAGTGCTATAGCGCTAAACTCTGACACTAACAGCGTTAGTTGCTGCAACTTCGCCGCTGCTGCCGGCAAGGCGCTAAGCTGCTGCGCCAGATTTTGTAGCTGCGCCGTCAGCTGTTGTTGCTCTCTGGCGGCCAGCGGCGCTGCAGAGAGCTCCTGCACCAGTTCACGGTGCGCCGCTTCTAACAGTGACAGCTGTTCTGGCGTCAGAGAGGATAGCGCAGTCAGTTGTACACTGATTTGCTGCTCTAACGCCGTTACCGCCTGATGTAACTGCTGAAAACTGGCTGCAGCCTGAGCCTGCTGCTCAGCCTCCCGCTGCTTTGCTGCAATTTCGGCTAATTTGGGCGCTAACCAGTCGGATAACTTGCTGTTTAACTGCTGAAATTTATCCTGATACTGTGCCGCTTCGGCCTCGGGTAACAACGGCAGATCGGCAGCCAGCTGCTGCCATTCGGTCGCCAGTTGCTGTTGCAGTGCTGGCACATCGCTGAGGTTAGTGCGCTCGCGAAGCGCATTTAACTTGGCCAGTAACAAGGTAAGTTCTTTGCGCAGTTTTACCGGCCGCTGCTTATCTGCCTGTAGCTTGGCCAGTTGTTGTGCCGCCTGCTCAGCCAGTTCACCCGGTAATTGCTTCGCCAGCTTATCGAGCTGCTTTTCATCCTGGATGTCGGTCAGTAAGCGCGCTTTTAACGCCACCGGGAAATCGGCATCCTGCAGGCTTTGCAGCACCAGATCCTGACGCTCCAGGCGCTGTAGCAAACTAAAGCGCAAACTCACGTCGCTATCTTGCAGTGCCAGTTGCTCCAGAATACTGCTACGCTGACATTGTTCGATAAATTTCTGTTTTAAGCCTGCGGCCACCTTACCGGTTAGCAACTGCTGGATCAGCTGTTGCTCGGCATAAAGTTTTAAGCGCTCGGCGGCGTCCTGCTTACTGGCTTGCCACCACAGTGCAAAATCATTTAAGCGGTGCAACGCGGCCTTGCGCACCGCTTCGGCGCCATCGTTAAAGGCCAGCTCATGCAGGGTGTTTTTATGTTCGGTATTTTGCGGATCCAGACTTTCCAGCGCCTGTAGGCGTACTGCGGCATCCTGATGTTGCCATTTGGGTTTAAACCAGCGTTTAAAGATCATCGTGTGAAAACCTTGCGATAGCGGCAGGATCAGAAAATTGCTTTTTCAATTCAGCTTTGGATTTATGGACAATTTGGCCATCGGCGCCAACGGTAAAAATCTCGTCCGATTTCATTACCTTGGCCTGATAGGCCATCACCAGTTGCAGGGTGTGCGCTTTTTGCTCGTCAGACAGCGGTGTGCCGTCGGCCCAGCGGCCAGTTTCGGCCGCCTGCGCCAGTTTTTCGTAGGTGTCAGGCGCCATAGCGCTGACCAGTGCATTAAAATCCATACTACTTCTTACGCTTTAACCAGATAATCCGGGCACGGCAAACCACATACCAGATAAAACCCAGCGCGATCGCCGCCGTTGAGACATATTCGTTATAGCTGCCGGTTTCCGGTTGCCACCAGTACAGAATACCGAAGCCACCCAGAAACAGCAGTAACGCCAACATCGACTGATTCATCAGTGATTGTGACTGTCTGAGCATCCGATCCCGGTGCTGCGCCGCCAGTTTCTCCGGCGTGGCCGCAGTCAGATCGGTTTTACACTTCGGGCACTCTGCTGCTTTGTTAGAAACCCGGTGTTGGCACACCGGGCAGGAAATAATTGCCATCTGCTGTTCCTGTGTGGTTAGGTT
>DAIOUM010000009.1:5686-7078 GCA_036759505.1 Alishewanella sp.
GCCATTTTGGCGTTATAAGAAGGCACGCCCTCGGCACCGGCAACAAAGTTGTACGGCAGGTTTTCATCACCATGCACATCCAGCAGCATATCCAGTCCCAGCTCCAGCATCTTCTGGCGCACCAGGAACACTTCCGGGCTCTGTTCCATACTCGGGTTTTGCCATTCGCGGTTCAGGTTAACGCCTACAGCGTTGGTACGCAGATGACCACGCACGCTGCCATCCGGGTTCATATTAGGTACGATGTAGAACACGGCTTTGGCCAGCAGGCTACGCGCTACGCCGTCATCTTCATCCAGCAGGCGATCTAATAAGCCTTCGACAAACCACTCGGCCATGGTTTCACCCGGATGTTGCCGGGCAATGATCCAGACTTTCTTTTTGCTGTCATCCGGCTCACCGACTACCAGCATGCTCATATCACGACCATCCAGGGTTTCGCCCAGTTCAACCAGCTGACAGTTGTAATCGTTTTGTGCCTGATGCAGCAGATCCATATGCCGCTCGTAGCTATATGGCGCGAAGTAAGCAAAATAAACTGACTCGGCTTCCGGATAATGGGTAATGGTCAGGGTATTGCCGTCATATTCGGTTTCGACCCGGAACCAGTTCTGCCGATCATAAGAGGCCACTGCCTGATAGTCTTTCCAGCCATCCGGATAGGCCGATTTGCCGGCATTGGTAATGTGCAGCTTGTGCACCTGGGCATGCGGGCTGTTTAAGCGAAAATGGAACCACTGGTAAAAATCCGACATATTGTCTTTACGGATCGCCAGTTGAATATTATTCGGATCGGTGGCATTGATAACTTCGATATTGCCACTGTCAAAATTTGCGGTAATTTTCATAACAAAACTCATTGGTTGTAGGCTGATACGCTGCGGCAATCCAATAGGATCGCGCAGCCTGTTATTCTTCTGTTGGCGGATTCTCGCGCACAAAGGCGATCTCTGCAAACCCAAATTTACTAAATGTTTGTAATCGATAGTTTTTAATTGCCGACTTATCTTTAGCGGTTTGCATTAACTGCTTTTCCATTGCCAGAAACTGCGTTAAGTCGATACCCTCTTCCGCCGCGGCGGCTTCATAAGGGTCGCGAAAGCGATCAAAACTAAAGGCAATGACTTTGCGTTGCCCTTTATATAAGTAGGTGACCTGTCGTGCCATATCGGTTTACTCCTGTCTGGCCGGCCGGCATAACCAAAGCGACGCCAGCAAAATTACCGAGCCCAAAGCCAGAGACCAAAGATTGGCGCTGCGGTTCCAAATTAACAGATTTACCAGCAAGCCCGCCGGGATCAGTGCATTATTCATTACGGCCAGGGTGCCACTGGAGACCAGACTGGCGCCTTTATTCCACCAGTAATAACCGCCGCCGGAGGCAACTAGCCC
>DAIOUM010000009.1:7178-46495 GCA_036759505.1 Alishewanella sp.
TAATCCGGTGCCGGCATGCCATCACGCATAATCGCCGCTGCCACTACCGCCATTGCCGCCGCCAGTAAAAAGCGCGGCTGAAAGCGCCCGGCCAGCACATCGTAAAGCAGCGTAATATAAACCGGGGTAAAGATGGTAAATACCAGTACCTGTGGTACCGACAACAACAGAAACGACTGATAATAAAACAGATACATCAGCCCCAGTTGCACCGCACCAAGGGCGGCCAGCTGCAGCGCCAAGCTGGCTTTTATCGGATAACGCAGCAACCAGGGTAAAAATACCAACAGTGCCAGCGCCACCCGGGTCAGAACGGCAAAGTAGGCATCGACCTGCCCGGCCAGATACACGCCAATCAGGCTAAATGAAAACGCCCATAACAGCGTAACGCCAACGAGATAGCCCATCAGGCGTTAGCTACCGGCCTTTCAGCCGCTTGCGCATGCTGTTTCAGCACCGGGGCAGCATACATTTGTGTTAAAAACGGCTGCGACTCCGGCGGTAACGCATCCAGCCTTTGTTGCCAGCTTGCCTGCTGTGCGGCATCGGCTTTGGCGCTGTCACCTGCGGCCAGATAATTAACCGGAAACAGTTTATAGTTTTGCCAGATCTGCTGATCAATCATCGCGGCCAGCGCGTCAGCATCCGCCGGAATATCAGTTAACGGTTTAGCGAAAGCAACATGCACCCGGCCTTTAAAGCCGACAATGCCTTTGATAATGGCATCGATATCTTCAAACTCGCCTTTTTGGTAATTACCATGCTGCTGTTTGTGAGAAAGTTCTCTGGCTTTATCCTGATCGCAGGGATCTAACTCATACGATAAACACACCGGCACGATATTCAGGTTGCGCATATAGTCAGCAAAGCTGTCACCGCGCTTTTTGCCTTCCATATAAAACATTTTCAGAATTGCCGGATCGGTTTCATCATTGCCATCTTTGGCGCGGCCTTCTTTTTGCGCGATCCAGATAGATTGCTGTTCATCCAGCGAATGGCGGATATAGGCCGAGAGTTGCGACAGGTTTTTCAGCATTTCCCGCGGCCCTTTGGCGCCACGTTTGACGATAAAGCTTTTATTCAGCTTCATCAGCTCGGTCGCACAGGCTTTACGCAGCAGGTTATCGCCAATGGCGATCCGTACCGTATCAAAGCCATGCTTATGCAAACACCAGTTAACCAGCGCCGGATCCATCGCAATATCGCGATGATTGGAGATAAACAGATACGCCTGACCCGGCTTTAAATGTTCTATCCCGCTAAAGGTCATGGCAGTGGTCGAGGTTTTCAGCATCCGCTCCATAAAGGCGGCAACCTGCAGCTGCACCTGCGCAATAGAGCGCAGCTTGGCCCATTTGCGTTTTAGGAAAAACTTGACCGCCGGAGCTAGCAACCAGCCAAAACTGCCGGCCAGATGCGGAAAGCGGTAATGCAAAATGGCAGCAATAAATTCCTGATCGGCAATCAGCCGGCCAATAGCGGCTTGAACTTCATGGTTATGATAAGGCCGGATATCGGCAAAAGGATCGTTCTGGATGTCGCTCACAAGCTTACAACACTGCTAATTATTATAAAGAGGCGTATTCTACTCTTTCAGACAGAATTCGCCAGCACCGCAATAACTTTGTCGAAAACATCGGAGCAGCAAGGCTGCGTAAAAAAACTGCAGTCACACAAAAGCGCATTGCATTTCATACCGAAATCATTATGATACGCCCTACGTCGGTACGTAGCGCAGCTTGGTAGCGCACTGTCATGGGGTGTCAGGGGTCGTGGGTTCAAATCCCGCCGTACCGACCATTCTCGCTTCGCTCGAAAGCCTTTGCAGGCTTTGGTTAGAAGTGAATCACTCTGCTTTATCTTGTATGCCGTTCACAGTGCTAAGAATGGCGAAAAGTGTGAACGTTCACAATAACACCGTGAAAACCTAGATTTACCCGCTTAAACTCAGCTCAAATTGTACTCAAGCCTACGAATCGACAACTTTTAGCGAATAATTGCAAATTGAAAAAGACAGGACGTAAAACAGGACTTAAAGATGGTCTGCCCTAACCTTACGCGCCGTCTCGATTTATAAGTTTGTTTAGCCCTCTACAACACACTCAAAGCCAAAGCGTCGTCTGTAAACTGTCTTGATGATACTCAGCATCTGCTCTCGCTTGGTTGCGTCAACAATCTAGCTGTCATGCACTGGCAACACAGCAATACCCTGCGCCAGCGCTACCTTTAATATGTCGTTGGTCAGTTCACCATCCTGATACTGAACTTCTGCTAGACAACGACGCCAAGGTAACGATGTAGCTGATAAGGCAACTGCAACTGTTGCAAGGCATGCGCTACTGCAGCGGCGTGGAGGTCCACTATTTTATCATTACCAATATATAACTGAGGCAATCCAGGCGCTTCGTCAAAAGACTCATAGCAACATTGTAGTGGTAGTTGCGCCCGGGCAAAGGTACTGCATAGCAAGAGTGAAATTAACGACAGGATAGGTTTTTACATAATTTACCATCTGCAGTATTTGCCTGCTTTGTAGCTTAGCGCAGTTAGCACATAAGGGTTAGGCTGCACTAGCATTGAGATAGCAATCTTTGCTAACACTTGGTGAGAAACTAAATACTTAAGCACTTTTCAATATTTTGCCTATACCGATTGAGCCTTTAATTTTCTGACAATTGTCATCTTAAAGTGGTTATGAATTGCACTAACCTGGCACAAAGTACGCGCGCATAATTTGCTCTAACACGCCATGGTGGCGTTAATCCAGGAGCACTTCATATGTTAACTACTTCACTTAAAACGCTGCGGACCACTATTGCAAGCACCCTCTTTGTCGCCTTAGTGGGTGTGAGTACACAGGCTTATGCTACTCAGCATTTGAGCCCTATTGCTGCTATCGAATATGCTGGGCAAACGCTTGATTTAAATAGCTTAACCCAACATACTCAACAAGCACAGGGAGACTATGAATTTGCATTCGCGCAGTATCAACTCGCGGTAGCAGCATCAATTCATAAACAAGAAAGCACACTTCAAACCGCATTAAAACAGGCAGCTGACCGCTTAGAAATGCTGGTAAAAAGTGAACCCAGCCCAGATGAAACTGTAGAAGCGCTGGCCTTACTAGCATCAGTTCGAGGCATGCAAGCTGGGTATTCACCGATTCAGGGAGCTTACTACGGCAAGCTGGCACGCAGTGCCATAGCGCAAGCGAAAAAGCGACAGCCCAATCATCCCCGCGTGTTGCTGATCGATGGTATTTTAGCCTATCAAACACCTGCGCTGTTTGGTGGCAGTACCCAAACTGCGCTTAATCAGTTAAACGCGGCAGTTCAGGCTTTTAGTCAACCTTGCCAGCAAGTATGTTGGGGAGAGGCAGAAGCCTTAGTATGGCGAGGCCTGGCGCGCTCAGCGGCGGGTGATACTACCGGCGCTAAAGCTGATTGGTCACAGGCCTTAGTGTTAGCTCCGGACTATGCCTGGGCAAAAAAATTAAACCAGGGTTCATAACCGGCTAAGATCGTTAAAAAGTTATGCTAATCCTACGCGGCTGTGGCATTCAAACAGTCGCGTAGTGTTACACATTATCTAAATTACGCAGTACCACAAACACCTTTAGTAAGGCGAAAAATGCAACAACACAAAATGCGCTGGGGTCATCTTATTTATCTTGGGTTTTACTTTATCCCACCGTTTTTGCAACCTACCTCTTTGCTGCAATGGCTGGGTATCCTATTACTGCTAGTGGTGTTTTTGATTGTTTATCTAAAAACAGAAAGCGCGCCTTTATCGCAACGTTGGTATTGGCTAATGGGCATGGTGTTAATAGCCAGTCTGGCAACACCACTTAATAGCGGTAGTATGACCATGTTTGCCTTTGTCGGATTCTATATCGGTTTTTGGTGTCGCGGTGTCGTATATCCTATCGCCCTAGTGTTATTGCTCAGTTGGCAAGGTTATCTACTTTGGCTCTGGTGGTGGCAACCGGTGTATTGGCTACAGGCTTATGCGGCAATTGTTACGCTGGGTGTCAGTATCTCGGGGCGGGTTGAGCAAATGCGCCAGCAACACCTAAAGCAGCTCGAACGCAGTAATGCCGAGTTAGAGTTAATGGCAACGCAATTAGAGCGGGAACGCATTGCTCGCGACTTGCATGATCTGATGGGACATAGTTTAGCCAGCATAGCCTTAAAAGCCGAATTAACCGAAGTGTGGCTGGATCAGCAGCAATATTCACTAGTAAAACGGAATTTAGTCGAATTACAACAACTGGCGCGACACAGTTTAATTCAGGTACGCGAAACCATCACCGGCTATCGCCAGCAAGGCATCCATGTTGTGCTGCCGATGCTATTGGCACAACTACGCAGTAATGGCTGGCAATGTCATATTGATGCAAACTTCAATACCTTTGCACAGCACTGCCCCGAGGATATGGAATTAATCTTAACCGAGTTATGTACCAATTTACTTAAACACAGCAATGGAAACCAAATGTGGCTAAAGCTGGACAGGGCTGGCGAGCAATGGCAATTGCAATTTAAAGATAACGGAGACTGTTTCGCCATAAATCCCGGCAACGGTTTACGTGGCATAAGCGAACGACTACAGGCTATCGGTGGCGAACTGCAATGGCAATTGGCGCCAACCTGCTTTAAGTTAAGCTGGCCAATGGTATGCAAACAGCAAACCAGCAACAAGGAATCGGCAGCATGAAAATTTTATTGGCGGAAGATCAGGCAATTTTACGTAGTACATTGGCGTCTTTATTGCGTCTGTTGGGGCAATATGAGGTAGTAGAAGCTGAAGATGGACAGCAAGCTCGGCAGCTTTTACGGCAACAGCCATTCGATTTGTTACTCACAGATATTGAAATGCCGAGCTTAACAGGGCTGGACCTTATCGAATACCTGCAAAAAAATCAAACCAACCGATGCAAACTGATGATATTAACCACCTACTCCCGCTCAGGTTATATCAAAAGGGCGTTAATGGCTGGTGTAGACGGCTTTCTTTTAAAAGACACACCGGCAACTGAGTTAATGCAAGCAATTGAAAAGGTAATGAAAGGTGGCAAAGTTATTGCGCCTGAATTGGCCATGATAGCTCTTGGCCAAGATAACCCGCTACATGACAAAGAGCGCCATGCGCTGCGGCTTACCGCTGAGGGTAAAAGTACCGCAGAAATTTCCAGCATGCTGTATTTAGCCGAAGGAACAGTACGCAATTATTTATCTGACGCCATCACTAAGCTTAATGCTGCTAATCGCATTGATGCCGCCAGGATAGCGCAACAGCGCGGCTGGCTATAAAACCCATCCAAGCCAATGCCATTTAAAATGGCGAAGCTTGTTGCGACTCAACCTTTGGTGTGCACTCCAAAGGTATTAAACACTCGCTGCCACCGGTATGCTTGCGCACCCGATTTTGGCGGTTTCAACCAAGCTATACAGTGCCGCACTCGCTTGTGCGACCTACTTGGTATTAGCCAATAGTGCCGCCAAAGTGGAGAGATGATTGCCGGTAGCGATGGCCACTATATGATTGGGGCCTGAGCGATGATGGCGATTTATGACCACTGGCAAGGTACTTAGCCCGAGCACGAATAAAATGGGCGCTCCCCAAATCGCCTCCGTCTGAGTAAGCAAAACGCCACCGATTGCATTGCCAAAGGCCGCGGTGCTTTGTACACTGCGGCCTTTTCGAATCTGACTAAAAAGAGCATCTGATGGCACTCAAAGCCACTGTTTACAAAGTCCAGCTGCAAATTGCTGATATGGACCGGCATTATTATGCAGACCACAGCCTGACGCTGGCACAGCACCCGTCGGAAAATAACGAGCGTATGATGGTACGCTTACTGGCTTTTGCACTGAATGCCAGTGACACCCTGCAATTTACCAAGGGGCTAAGCAGTGAAAGCGACGAAGCAGAGCTGTGGGATCTGGCACTGGATGGTACCGTTAACCTATGGGTCGAATTTGGTCAGGCCGATGAAAAATGGCTGAAAAAGGCCTGCAGCCGGGCAAAGCAGGTGCGTTTATATTGCTATGGTGGCCGGGTGGTACCGATTTGGTGGCAGGCGAATCAGAGTGCGCTTAGCCGCTATCAGCAACTATCAATTTGGGAGATCCCGGAGCAAAGCGTGCAGCAGATGGCCACTTTAGTGCAGCGCAGTATGAACCTGCAATGTAATATCAGCGAAGGCCAAATCTGGCTATCGGATGACAGCCAGAGTGTGCTGATTGAGCCCGTGCTGTTAAAAGCCGCCAGCCGTTAAGCTTTTTAACTTCAACCTCTGTATCAGGCTAGCCGCGGATCAGATACTGCGGCGCCGGCCTGTTGCTGATTGGCAGCATGAAACGCCAGTAAGGCCGGATAATCTTCCAGATCCAACAATTCGCGGAAAATCACCCAGTCCAGTAAGCAATACAGTGCCATCGCCGGATACTGCCAGTTGGCAAACTCCTGATTAGCGGCCTGCTGCTCCAGCACAAACATTGAGGCGGCAATACGCTCTTTTTGCGCATTAAAGAACAGCCGATCTTCATTGGTATTCAGACCGCTGCGGGTACATAAAAATAGCGAGACCAGCGAATCATTGACTGCATTAATCAGCGTTAGCTGATTTTCCTGATACCAACTCAGTGGCGCCAGGTCCATTTTCGCCGCCAGATAACGGTAGATCACATTAGAATCGAAGATAATTTCGTCGTTATCCTGCAACATCGGGATCTTTAGCGTTGGGTTCAGCGCCAATAACTTCTGCCGATCCGCCTCGGCAAAAATATTCATATTGATAAACTGATGCGCCGTATCGGCCAGCAACAGCCGGATCCGCCGGACATAGGGTGAAGTCTGAGAACCATATAATTGCATCGCTGTATCTCCCTCGCTATCAAAGTGTGCTAACAAAATGCCGGTCTGTTACCGACAAACCAACTAAAGATGGAAAAAAGCCGCCAGCGGCATTGCCAAGCTATGCAACTTTATTGCATAATCATCCCGCTTCATTTTGCTTTATATAAGCTTGCTGCCCACGTTATTGCGTGGGCTTTTTCTTTTTAGCGCGGTCGATTGTTAAAACGCTGTCTTGTCATCCTGACTAATACGACTGGCCACCGCCCCGCTCTGCTCTTTATATTTGGCATCGCTGCGCTTGTTATAAGGCTTATCCGCCGGCCCCGTCATCAGTTCAAAATTCAGGGCGCCAATTTTCATATTAGGTCGAAGCGCCAGCGGTAACTTACCACTGTTAAAAAACTCCAGTACGATATTACCCGACCAGCCCGGATCAATGCGATGCGCGGTCACATGCACCATTAAGCCTAAACGGGCTAACGAAGAGCGCCCATCCAGCCAGCCGACGATATCTGCCGGCAGCGTTACCGACTCCAACGTAATACCCAGCGCCAGCTCAGCCGGGTGCAAAATAAAGACACCATCGTCCTCCAGTACAATTTCATCGCTCATTACCGCATTTAAGGCAGCATCGACTTCAGCACGGGGGCCACTTAAATCGATAAAGGGCGCGGTATGCGCCTGAAATACCCGAAATTTATGGCCAAGCCGAATATCAACACTGACACCACTAATCATTTCGGCATCCGGTGCCGGACTGATGCGAATTTTTCCTTCGGCCAGGTAGGCGGCTATATCACGGTCACATAATCTCATTACTAATCATCCGTTATGACAATTTCCACGCTCTGGCTGCTGGCACCGGTAAGTTGCCACAGCAAGGCACGACTAATTTGTTGATAATACTCCAGCAAGCTGGCATCTCCGGCCGTTAAGGCAGTACCACTATCGGCTTGTTCCCGCAGTGCAGCTTGCAGCGGTAACTGGCCTAGTACCGGCACCTGATAGCGCTCGGCCAGCTTTAAGCCCCCTTCGCTGCCAAATACATCATCGCTGGCGCCGCAGCTGGGGCAGATATAAAAACTCATATTTTCAATCAGGCCCAGAATAGGGATTTTCACCTGTTGAAACATGGTAATGGCTTTGCGTGCATCGGCCAGCGCCAGATCCTGAGGTGTCGTCACCACCACGGCGCCCGTTACCGGCAGCTTTTGTGAAATGGTGAGCTGAATATCACCGGTGCCGGGCGGCATATCCACCAGCAGGATATCCAATTCCGGCCACAGGGTTTCATTCAATAACTGCAATAACGCCTGACTGGCCATCGGGCCGCGCCAGACTGACGCCTGCTCCGGGTCAACCAAAAAGCCAATCGACTGCAGACAGACACCGTGCGCCTGTAGCGGATGCATTAATTTATTATCCGGTGACGTGACTTTCTCACCGGTTAAACCAAATAGCGTGGGTACCGAAGGCCCATAAATATCGGCATCTAACAGGCCGGTGCGCACGCCCATTGCCGCCAACGCCATCGCCAGGTTAGCGGAGGTGGTCGATTTGCCGACCCCGCCCTTACCCGATGCCACCAGAACTATGGTTCTAATCGATTTAAAAGCAGCGGGTCTGGCTCTTAAAGCCTCAATAACGCCGCTTAGCTCGTTCGCGTCCGGCTCGGGCTCGCCTGCTGCCTGAGTTTTCTTTTTTAGCCAGTTAAACATGGTCACTCCGTTAAAAGGCTTTTTTGTAAACTAATCGCTTTTGTTGACAAATCGTTGGGAAACGCCGCTTGTGCGGATGCGATTTAATGCCGGTTATAGTATCATTAGTTCATATCTTTTCAGTTATTTATTCTCAAGAGCAATCGTCAATGTCGAGCCGGAAAATTCTGATCACCAGTGCGTTACCCTATGCCAATGGCCCTATTCACCTCGGACACCTGCTGGAATATATCCAAACTGATATCTGGTCACGGTTTCAGAAAGCCCGCGGTCACCAGTGTTACTACGTCTGTGCTGATGATGCGCACGGCACCCCTATTATGCTAAAAGCGCAGCAACAAGGCATCACGCCGGAGCAGATGATTGCGCAAACCAAAATAGAGCATATGGCTGATTTTGCAGGCTTTGGTATCGCCTTTGACCATTACCACTCCACCCACAGTGACGAAAACCGGTACTTTGCCAATCTGATTTACCAGCGTTTAAATGATGGCGGCTATATCAAGCGCGATACCATTAGCCAGCTGTACGATCCGCAAAAAGAAATGTTTTTACCGGATCGCTTTGTTAAAGGCGATTGCCCAAAATGCGGCGCTTTGGATCAGAACGGTGATAGCTGCGATGTCTGCGGTGCCACCTACAGCCCCACCGAAGTAAAGAACCCGCGCTCGGTCGTATCCGGTGCCACGCCAATTCTGAAAGACAGTGAACACTACTTCTTTGATTTACCGGCCTTTGCCCAGATGCTGCAGGACTGGACCCGTAGCGGCGCCTTGCAGGATGAAATGGCCAACAAACTGCAGGAATGGTTTAAAGATGGCCTGCAGCGCTGGGATATCAGCCGCGATGCGCCGTATTTTGGCTTTGAAATTCCGGGCGCACCAGGCAAGTTCTTTTATGTATGGCTGGATGCGCCTATTGGCTATCTGGCCAGCTTTAAACACCTGTGTGAAACAGCCGGTATCGATTTTGACAGCTACTGGGCGCCGGATTCTGACGCCGAGGTGTATCATTTTATCGGTAAAGATATTATCTACTTCCACAGTCTGTTCTGGCCGGCGATGTTGCACGGCGCCGGTTTCCGCAAACCCAATGCTATCTTTGCCCATGGTTTTGTCACGGTAAATGGCGCCAAGATGTCCAAGTCTCGCGGTACCTTTATCAAGGCCCGCACCTATCTGGATAATCTGGATCCGGAATATCTGCGCTATTACTTTGCCTCTAAGCTGACCAGCGGCATTACCGATCTGGATTTAAATCTGGAAGACTTTACCCAGAAGGTCAACGCCGATCTGGTGGGTAAAGTGGTGAATATCGCCAGTCGCTGTGCCGGTTTTATTACTAAGCGCTTTGACGGCAAGCTTTCTGCCAATCTGAGTGAACCGGAGCTGTTCGCCGACTTTATTAACGCTGGGGACAGCATTGCACAAAGCTATGAACAGCGTGAATTTGCCCGGGCCATCCGCGATATTATGGCGCTGGCCGATAAAGCCAATCAGTATATCGATGCTAAGGCGCCCTGGGTGCTGGCAAAAGATGATACTAAGCAGCAGGAAGCGCATGACGTCTGCTCAATGGGCCTGAATCTGTTCCGCGTGTTAATGCATTATTTAAAGCCAGTGCTGCCGAAAATGGCCAGCGACAGCGAAGCCTTTTTAAATACTGAACTGCTGTGGGCTAATTACCGCGAGCCACTGTTAAACCATGCGATTAACCCCTTTAAAGCGCTGATGCAGCGCGTCGACCCGCTAAAAGTGCAAGCCATGGTCGATGCCTCAAAAGAGAACTTACAACCTACTGCTGAGCCGGTTACCGTCGCTAAAGCTGAAACAGCTAAGGCTGAGGTTAACGTTGTTAGCGGCGAACGGGAGCCCATTAGCGATACCATCAGTATTGATGACTTTGCCAAGATTGACTTGCGGGTCGCGACTATTGTCGATGCCAAGCCGGTGGAAGGCGCTGACAAACTGGTACAGCTGCAACTGGATATCGGCGGCGGCGAAACCCGGCAGGTGTTTGCTGGTATTAAAGCCGCTTACACGCCAGAGAGTCTGGTAGGCCGGCAAACGGTGATGGTGGCCAACCTGGCACCGCGCAAAATGCGCTTTGGCTTATCCGAGGGCATGGTATTGGCCGCAGGCCCGGGTGGCAGTGATATCTTTCTGCTGACGCCGGATCAGGGTGCCAGCGCAGGTATGCGCGTTAAATAAAGTCGTTTACAGGAGCTTAGGATGGCCTCACCGTTTCGCAGTTTTTCGTCACTGTTCTCCAGCACCCTGATTATGGTGCTGGGCTCAGGTTTGTTAACTACTTACCTGGCATTGTCATTAAGCCGGGATGGTGTCGAACAGCTGTGGATCGGTGGCATGATGTCAGCTTACTACTTCGGGCTGGTCGTCGGCTCGAAAGTTGGTCATAAGCTGATTGCCCGGGTTGGCCATATCCGTACCTTTGTTGCCAGTGCCGGCATTGTAACAGCGTCAGCGCTGTGCCATGCCCTAACCGATGTGCTCAGTATCTGGCTGATACTCAGGTTAATCGTCGGTACCGGCATGATGTGTATGTATATGGTGCTGGAAAGCTGGTTAAACGAGCAAGCCGATAGCAGCCAGCGCGGCAGTGTCTTTGCCGGTTATATGATTGTCTCCTATATGGGGATGGTGGCCGGTCAGACCGTATTGTCATTTTTCCCGGAACTGGGATTGCAACCGTTGCTGTTGATTGGCATTTGTTATGCGCTTTGCATCGTGCCCATAGCGCTAACGCGCCGCATCCATCCACAGCCAATGCATCCGGCGCCGCTGAAAATTTTGCCGTTCTGGCGTAAGGTGCCGCAATCCCTGACCACGATTTTGATCGCTGGCGGTATTTCTGGTTCTTTTTATGGTCTGGCGCCAGCCTTCGCCGCCAGCAACGGTATGGGTACAGCAGAAGTTGCCAGCTTTATGTCGGCTACAATTCTGGCCGGGTTACTGGCGCAGTGGCCAATGGGTAAACTTTCCGATCGGATCCCACGCAGCCGGCTATTGCGTTTCAACAGCGCTCTGCTAGGTATTCTGGTATTAGCGATTGCGCTACTACCGTTAAAAGGTATTGCCTTGCTGGTAGCCACTTTCTGTTTCGGTATCCTGGCCTTTACGCTGTATCCGCTGGCAACAGCACTGGCTAATCAAAATATCGAACAACCTGAACGGGTCGCCCTGTCGGCTACTATCCTGCTGACCTTCGGCATCGGTGCTACCCTGGGCCCACTGGTGGCATCCTTTATTATGCAAATGCTCGGTAACGCCATGTTGTATGGCTATATGGCCATTTGCTGCCTGATCCTGTTTTTGCGTCTGACACAGGTAAACTACAACCAAAAAATGGCCAAACGCTTGCTAGCTCAGCAACAACCGTCAGATTACCAGCTCGCCTCTGGCGATCTGGTGTCATCACCGCTAGCTGCAGCACTGGACCCGCGGGTTGATGAGCAACTGGTGAAAGAGCAAATGCTGGACGAGCCGGCTGCCAGTAACAGTAGCCAACATACTGCAGAGGCCGATCCACAGTGCGATACTCAGACCGAGCATGTTGCCGCAGACAATTTGGCTACTAACAGCACTACCGGGGCAACTATCGAGGCAACGACTACGCCGCTCGCGGCCAGCGACAGCGCTGACGTTGAACCAGTTGAGATACAGCCAATGGCAGCAACGCCTGATCCAGCGGCTGAGGAGCAACACCGTAAGGACACTACAGCGGCGCCGGGCACTGCCAACCAGGCCGCAGCCCAGGACAGTCAAAGTCTGCTGGAACGCGCCGCAGCCCAAAGAAAAGGCCCAACAACTGAGTAAGTTGTTGGGCCTGCTGCAGGCAGCCTCAGATTAATTTTGCACCATTTCCGCCTTGTTCCACAGATTCTGGTTCTTTTGATTCAGGAAGTAATCATCCGGATGCCAGCAGCGCGGTAACAACGGCGATGCCATCCGCTCTTCAAAGTTGTACACCAGCTTACGCAAAATATCGAGCAAGCGCTCTTCCGGCACGATTTCGAGTTTCCGACGCGCCTGTGGGAAGTATAAATTGTTGTCCGGACTTACCACGCAACCCCGGGCCGAGGCCTGATAGGTCAGGCTGTAGGTAACAATCCGGCAGATCGCTTTTCGAAAATCCGCTGGATAGAGCCCGGTGACAATGGCGTACTCATAGCGCTCCATATCATTACCATCCGAGTCTTTCGGGATATAGGTAATTCCATAGCCTTGTGGAAACATGCCGACGATACGCAGAAAAGCCGCCACCGCATTTTTACTCAGTTTGCCCTGCTCTGCGGTTTTTTCCAGTAACAGCGCCGCTTTCGGCAAATCTTCGTAGTTATAGCTCTGCCGGGTAGATAAAATCATACCGGTATAAATCTGTGGGATACGCAGAATACTGCCCATTACATCCTGCGGTCTGACGGCCTGTTTCAGCAGTAACTGGATCAATTCACGCTTTTCAATTTCGCCCTGGACAAAACGGTCGCGCTCCTCTTTACTGCGTCCCAAATAGCGCCCTGTGGTTAAGGCATCCTGTACATAGTTCAGCGCCTCAGTATAACTGGTTTGCAAAAAAGTGTTGCGCTCTTCGGCATCCAATTCCCTGAATTCATCATAGGAGCCGTCCGGGCCTTTTAAGATCGCCTGACAGCTTGGGTGACAACGCCCGATATCCTGCAACAAGGCAGCCATCAGCACGGGCACGTGTACATCGTCACGGTAAGGGTGGTATTCCGTTTCATCGTTATAAGGAATGGCTTTACCTTCCTCATAACGCTCGAGAATAAAGGGGTGGTCAATCAGGCCATCAATCACCAGCCGGTCTAACAGGCGTAAACTTAATACCGCTTTGTACAGATGGCGGGCTTTCTGATTTTCTTTGGCAATATTGCGCCCACGGGTTGGACAGATTAATTGAATGGTGCCAAGCATCTTGGCCGAATAGCTATTGGTATCGCTGAAGCTCTCGCCCTGACAAATCGATAAGATATCACGGCACAGTAAGAACAATTCGTTGTAACGCAGAAACCGGCTTTCCTCCAGGTCCTCACTAAAGGTTTTATGTTGATCTTCGGCCTGCTTCAAATTGCGGGCGATCGCTGCCTGGTCACCTTTTCTAGCTTGTTGATGGCGATTCTCAAATAAAAATAACTGTTGCTCTAATTCCGCTGACTTCTGATCGCGCTGTGTTTTTTCGGCGAACCATTGTATCGCCTGCTCGTAGAGTGAATCCTGTAACGGGCTTTGGTTGTATATCCGCTCAACCAGCCGTTGAATGACTTTGGCATAAGCCGCTTTTCCAAAACTTGGTGGCATCCTGACGTCTTTCCTCAGCTTAATTCCATAGTGGTTCGATAGAACCCGGTTATTCAATAAAACTTACGACTAATTTACCCAAGGTTTGATTACTGGCGAGCAATTGATGTGCCTGCTCCAGTTGCTCTGGCCTATATACGCCCGTTAGCACCGGTTTGATCTTTCCTTCAGCCAGCATGGCAGCAAAATCAGTGCTAAATAAGTGAGTTAACTGCGCTTTATAGGCTGCGCTACGATTGCGTAGCGTTGAGCATAGCAGCTGGCCACGTTTTTTAAACAACAAACTCAGGTCAAACTCGGGTATTTTTCGCCCTCCCATCATCGCATAGATAATAATTTTGCCATCCATCGCCAATAACGTCGCTTCGGCATTTAAATAACTGCCTGCGACCGGGTCCAGGATCAAGTCGACCCCTTCTGGCCAGGCTGAGCTTAGTGTTTGGCCAAAATCCTGCTGCCGGTAATTGATACAGAGATCGGCGCCTAACTGCCGACACAACATCGCTTTTTCATCGGTACCCACGGTCACGGCAACCTGCAAACCGCGGGCTTTTGCCAATTGGATTGCGCTGGTGCCAACTCCACTGGCGCCGGCGTGGATCAGCACCCGTTGTCCGGCATCAGCTGCGCCGAGCATAAACAATAGCTGATAGGCAGTAAGAAAAGTTTCAGCGGTAGCGGCCGCCTGCTCGAATGTCCAACCCCGGGGGACAGGCATAGCTTGCGCCGCCGGGATCCGGACATACTCGGCGTAACCACCGCCATTCACCAGGCCAAACACCTGTTGCCCAAGCCAGCCGGCTAAGCTCTGATCTGCAACCGCTACTACGGTCCCTGCCGCTTCCAGCCCCAACACCGGGCTGTCTGCAGCCGGCGGCGGATATAGTCCCTGGCGCTGCATTAAATCAGCGCGGTTAATACCAAAGGCCGCAACCTTGAGTAACAACTCGCCTCCAGCCAGTTGCGGCAGCGCACTGGGTTGCCAGCTTAAGCTGCTGTGTTTACCCGGCTCAACAACAGTTACCGCTTGCATGCTAGCGGGAAATTTGTGCGCCATACGATTCCTATATTGGCTATGCAGCGAAAGCGGCGGCCGATTGCCGATTTTGCTTTAGCTTTCGCTGTGTCTTCTCTAAAATGCGGTCTTTAGTCTAGCATAGCGACCTACCAGATATGAATAATAGCAGCATACCGGCGGTGATCCTGGCCGAGGGCCGTGAAAAAGCCCTTAACCGCAAACACCCGTGGATTTTCTCTAACGCCATTGCCAAAGTGCATAACACGCCGAATCGTGGCGATACCGTTGCTGTCGTCAGTAGTAAGGGCGAGTGGCTGGCCTGGGCTGCTTACTCGCCGGCGTCGCAAATACGTGCCCGGATCTGGAGCTTTCAGCAACACGAACAGATTGATCAGGCGTTTTTTAAACAACGTCTTCAGCGCGCCTGGCAACTGCGGCAGAGCTTGTTTAATACTGAAGAGACGAATGGGCTGCGGGTCGTGGCGGCTGAATCGGATGGTCTGCCAGGCATTACTATTGATAAATATCAGGATGTGTTAGTAGTGCAGCTACTCTCTGCCGGTGCCGATGCCAAACGTAAACAAATAGTGGCCGCACTGCTTGAGGTGTTTCCGGAGCATAGTATTTATGAGCGCTCTGATGTGGATGTGCGTAAAAAAGAAGGTCTGCCGCTGGTAACCGGCTGGCTGCATTTACCGCGTGACAGTGGTGAAGTACTAATTAAAGAGCATGGTATGACGCTGGTCGTCGATGTGGTTAACGGCCATAAAACCGGTTTTTATCTGGATCAACGGGTAAACCGGGCGGCGCTACGCCGTTTTGCCAGGAACGCGGAGATTTTAAATTGCTTTAGCTATACCGGCACCTTTGGTGTGGCGGCCTTAATGGGCGGCGCCAAACAGGTGACCAACGTCGATCTGTCTGAGCTGGCACTGCACACTGCGGCACGCAATGCCGAACTCAATCAGTTAGATCTAAGCAGACTGAGCAATCAAAAGGCCGATGTGTTTAAACTGTTGCGCCAATATCAGGAGCAAGGCAAGACCTTTGATATCGTGGTGCTGGACCCGCCAAAATTTGCAGAGAACAAAGCCCAGCTTAACAGTGCCTGTCGCGGCTACAAGGATATTAACCGGGTAGCGATGCAACTGGTGAAGCCAGGTGGCTTGCTGTTTACCTTTTCTTGCTCGGGTTTGATGGAAGAAAGCTTATTCCAGAAAGTGGTGGCAGATGCGGCGCTGGACGCGAAACGTGATTGCTTGTTTATTGAACGCTTGCAGCAAGACAGCGATCATCCGGTCGCCAGTTTCTACCCTGAAGGTTACTATCTGAAAGGCTTGATCTGTAAGATTTATTAAAACATCGGGCTGCCCACTCTGGGCAGCCGGTAAACATGCTATGGGCTTTGGCTAATTCAGATCGAGGAATGCCAGGCCCAACTGATAGCAGTCTTCACTTTCCTGACTGCAACGCATCACCTTGGCGGTCGCATCCAGCGGCGCGACACTGGCATCCGGCGACTCTAACCGGATCCTGACCAGGGTGCCCATTTCCAGTGGTTCATCGATTTCCACCGCCATTCCTGAGGCGCTAAGATCGCGGCAAATCCCATCTATTACCCGGGCCGCCTCAGGGTCATTGATCATCACCTTTACCTCGGCATTAACCATCATACGGTAAAAGTGGCGGTTATCAGTCCTATGTGGCATATACAACTCCTTCGCTACGCTTTGCTTCATCTTAGCAAGCTGTGGCGACGACGCAAGTTTATTATTTTAGCTCCTGCACCGCATGCAAAATACGCTTTACCGAAATCGGATAAGGGGTACCGAGCTGCTGCGCATGCTGTGACACCTTGAGCTCTTCCAGCATCCAGCGGATCTGACTGACCGGCTCCGGAATGGCCTGACCGGCATATTTACCGAGTAAATTCTGATAAGCCTGTTCAGCCTTCTGATACTCGTGCATCAATAAACGGTCGCGGTTCGGATCGACCGGGAGTTTTTCCAGCCGCTTTAACATTGCCTGCAGATAGCGCTTCAGATCATCCAGCCTTGAGGCACCATGTTGACTGACAAAGCCTTTAAAAATCAGCTGCTCTAACTGCTGTTTAATATCGGCCTGCGCCTGAAAATGTGCCAGATCCACCTTACCTTTTAAGCGTTTTTGAATGTCGTGATAGACGGTTAAAATTTGCTCGACCTGTAGCGCAATCTGCCGTACCCGCTCATTCAGCTCAGCGCGTAGCGTTTCGCGTAACCGCTCAAAGGCGGCTTTGTCCTGCACCGGTAACTGCTGACGGATCAAGGCATCCGTTGCCGCGGCGATACAATCATCGATCAGCTCCAGCACCTTACCAAAGGGATTAAAATACAGGCCCAGCTTGGCTTTGTTCGGTAACGACTCCTGCAGATATTTTACCGGTGAGGGCACATTCAGCAGCACTAAGCGGCGTAAACCCTTAATATGCTCCTGCTCTGCCCGCAGTGGATTATCCATAAGCTTAATAGCAACACTCTGACCGGCGTCCACCAGCGCCGGAAAGGCTTTAATTTCAAAACCGGCCTGTAGCTTGATGTATTCTTTGGGCAGCTCGCCAAAGCTCCATTCAGTCAGTTGCTCTTGCTCAATGCCCTGCTCAGCCACTTCACTCAGACTTTGCTGCACTGCGCCCTGTAATTGCTGTTTCAGTAACGCCAGAGAGCGTCCCTGCGCTACCAGCTTACGCTCATCGACAATTTTAAAATTTATTTTTAGATGCGCCGGCAGCTCTGTTAACTGCCAGGCATCGTCGGGGATAGTTATGCCTGACATGCGCTTTAACTTGCTGCTAATAGCAGTGAGCAGTGGCTCGCTAAAAGGCGTCAGGCTTTGCATTAACGCATCGGCATAATTCGGCGCAGGGACAAAGTTGCGCCGGTATTGCTTAGGCAGCGATTTAATCAGCGCCACTAATAGCTCATGGCGCAGCGCCGGGATCTGCCAGTCAAACCCCTGCTCTTCGACCTGGTTTAATAGTGCCAGTGGGATCAATACACTGACGCCATCATCCGGCTCACCGGGAGCAAAATGATACTCCAGCGGCAGCGTTAAGTTGCCCTGGCGCCAGCTTTCCGGGAAGCGCTCAGCACTAATATCAGAGGCATCGCGCTGATACAGCAGCTCTGGGTCGAAATTCAGTAACTCAGGCTGCGTCTGGCGCGCTTTTTTCCACCATTTGCTAAAGTCGATACGGTTATTCGCCCACTGCGGTATACGTTCGGCGTAAAACGCGGCCAGCGCATCTTCGTCTACCAGGATATCGCGGCGGCGGGATTTTTCTTCCAGCTCCTGCACCTTGCTGATTTGTTGCTGGTTATAACTTAAAAAGGCTTCGTTTAAGCCCAGTTCGCCATTGACTAGGGCTTCGCGGATAAACAGCTGGTGTGATACTGCCTCGTCAATCCGGCTATACAGCACCGGTCTTTTACCAACAATAATCACGCCATACAGCGCGACCTGTTCGTAAGCGACGACAGCGCCTTTTTTCTTTTCCCAATGCGGTTCACTGTAGCTACGAGTAACCAGATGCGCCGCCAGCGGCTCAATCCACTCCGGTTCAATTTTCGCTACCGTACGCGCATACAAGCGGCTGGTTTCAACCCATTCGGCCGCCATAATCCATTTCGGTTTACGCTTAAACAGATGGCTGCCGGGAAACACATAAAAGCGGGTTTGTCGTGGCCCAAGATAGTCGGCATCGCTGTCTTTACTGCCGATTTGCCCCAGCAAGCCGGTTAAGATCGCGCTGTGAATAGCCTGATAGCCTGGCGGATTGGCGTTAAAGCTAAGCTGTTGCTCCTGCGCGACCTGAGTTAGCTGCGCCACCAGATCCTGCCACTCCCGTACCCGTAAATAATTTAGCAGCTCTTGCTTACACAGCCGGCGAAACTGGTTGTTACTCAGCGCATCCTGCTGTTGTTGCAGGTAATCCCAAAGCTTTAGCCAGCTGCTAAAATCAGAATCCGGATCCGCAAAGCGGCCATGCAGCTCATCGGCTTTTTGTTGCTTATCCAGCGGCCGCTCGCGCGGATCCTGAATGGATAAGGCAGCAACAATCACCAATACTTGCTGTAAGGCGCCCTGCTCGCTGGCCGCCAGCACCATCCGCGCCAACCTGGGGTCTATTGGTAAACGCGCCAGCGTTTTGCCCAATGGCGTTAAACTGAGCTGTTGCTTGCTACGTTGCTGTGGGATCGCCCCCAGCTCTTCCAGCAACTTGATGCCGTCGTTAACAAAGCGGCTGTCTGGTTTTTGCAAAAATGGAAAGGCTTCGATATCACCCAGTCCCAGTGCCAGCATCTGCATAATGACTGATGCCAGGTTAGTGCGCAGAATTTCCGGATCGGTAAACTCCGGCCGGCCTAAAAAGTCCTCTTCGCTGTAAAGCCGGATACAAATACCAGCCGCGACCCGGCCACAGCGGCCTTTGCGCTGATTGGCACTGGCCTGACTAACGGCTTCAATCGGCAGTTGCTGTACCTTGGAGCGATAACTGTATCGTGAAATGCGCGCTGTGCCCGGATCGATCACATAGCGAATACCCGGCACGGTAAGCGAGGTTTCGGCGACGTTGGTCGATAAAATAATCCGCCGCCCGGCATGCGTCTGAAAAATGCGGTTTTGCTCGGCTGCACTTAAGCGTGCATACAAGGGTAGCACTTCAGTATGCGGCAGCTTCAGTTTTTCCAGCGCATCGGCGGTATCACGAATTTCCCGCTCACCGTTTAAGAAAATCAAAATATCGCCCGGCGGCTCACGATACAGCTCTTCTACCGCGTCAAAAATACCCTGCAGCTGGTCGCCATCTTTATCATCCTGCTCGGTAAAGGGGCGGTAACGCACTTCTACCGGATAGGTGCGGCCTGAAACTTCAATAATGGGCGCATCGAAAAAATGCCGCGAAAAACGCTCAGGATCGATGGTAGCCGAGGTAATAATCAGCTTCAGATCCGGGCGTCGTGGTAATAACTGCTTTAAGTAACCCAGCAGAAAGTCGATATTCAGACTGCGCTCGTGCGCTTCATCGATAATGATGGTGTCGTATTGATTTAAAAAGCGGTCTTGCTGCATCTCGGTTAGCAAGATACCGTCTGTCATCAATTTGACCAGCGTTTGTTGATTAGTATGATCACCAAAGCGAATTTTATAACCAATTTGCTGGCCAACCTGACATTGCAGCTCTTCAGCCAGGCGGGCACAAACACTGCGCGCCGCCAAACGCCTGGGCTGAGTATGGCCAATAGTGCCTGCCACACCCCGCCCCAGCTCCAGACAGATTTTCGGAATTTGCGTGGTTTTACCAGAGCCGGTTTCGCCGGCAATAATCACCACCTGATGCGCGGCAATAGCGGCTTTAATTTCGTCTTTTTTCGCCACCACCGGCAGCTCAGCCGGATAGCTTAACGTCGGCATGGCAGAGAGCCTGGCAGCACGTAGCGCAGAGGACTGGGCGATTTGCGCTTCAAGTTTGCTCAGTTGCGCCGCAGCTTGCTCTGGTGGCAGCTGTTTTAGCTGGGCCAGTTTACGACGCAGCCGAAATTGATCTTGCAGCAGACACTGACCGATTTGGGCCGACAAGGTGGAGACAGTGGATGGTGTTTCGACAGACAAGTTAGCGCCCTCAGCTTTCAGAGGGCGCAATGCTATCAAGTTAGGGGTTAGGAGTGCAACGCTACTGCAGCCATAGCGCCAGCTTTCTTAAGTCCTGCTCCGCTTTGCCGCTGGCCAGCTTTACGCTAACCCGCTTTGCTATAGTGCGAGTGTAATTCTTTATCGATGGCGCCTAACACATCAGAGCGGGTAATAATCCCCAGCAGATGACCGTTATCATCAACCACCGGATACAGCTTGGGTTTGGCTTTTAACATAGTTTGTGCCAAATCGATAATGCCGTCGTACTCTTTTACCGTCAGCACCTCGGTCCGCATCACATCACTGACCCGCGCGGCCTGCTGGTCATGATAAGTCGACATCAGCATCCGTGCCAGGCAATCCTGCTCCGAGATAAAACCTATAATTTTGCGCTGCGCATCAATCACCGGGCCTCCGGTTTGCCGGCCTTTGATTAATCTGTCCACTGCCATCTCCACTGGCATATCAGCATCAAAGGTCACCGGGTGGCGATTCATATAATCGGCAACTTTTAGTAAGTCCATGCGTCCCCCTTATCTTCTTAATACCAAGCGCAGTTGCTGCAATCCTGTTACACCGGACTTCCAGCTCTCGCTCAGTTAAGATTAGACGATGAAACGCCGCTTTGCCTGCTATTCAGACGTTATTCGGCTTGAAAAATCTCAACTTTAAGTGGTGTCGTATCGCCCAACATCGCCCGGTACATACCTTCGGTATTAAAGGCCCAACTTAAGCGCCCTTGTGGATCCACTACTATGACACCACCGGTGCCACCGACCGTAGCCAGCTCAGCCATCACTTCCGTCGCCGCCGCAGTGGCCGTTTTGCCTTGATATTTCACTCTGGCACAGATATCGGAGGCCACCTGATAACGGATAAAATACTCACCATGGCCGGTGGCGGAGACCGCACAACTTTGGTTGTCGGCAAAATTTCCGGCACCAATTACCGGCGCATCACCGATCCGGCCATAGCGTTTGGCGGTCATGCCGCCGGTTGAGGTCGCGGCGGCCAGATTGCCGGCCTTATCAATCGCCACAGCGCCAACGGTGCCCATGCGCCAGGCTGGGTCAAAGGGAATGGCTGCTTGATGTGGCTGTGGTTGCAGGGCTTGTTTCGCGCGTTTTAATGCTTCATACCTAAATTCGGTGTTGTAATAGCTGTTGGGCACCCGCTCCAGCTGTAATGTATCGGCAAAGGCCTCAGCACCGGCACCGGCGAGCATCACATGCTCGGATTGCTCCATCACTGCCCGCGCCAGCAAGATCGGATTTTTGATGGTACTGACACCGGCAACAGCGCCGGCTTGCCGGTCTTGCCCCTGCATAATAGAGGCATCCAACTCATGGCTTTCATCATAGGTATAAACCGCCCCCTTGCCAGCATTAAACAGCGGCGAGTCTTCCAGAATCATTACTGCGCGGGTTACCGCATCCAGGCTGCTACCACCTTGTTGCAACACAGCATAACCCTGTTCTGCGGCATGCTTTAAGGTTGCCTCATAGGCTTGGCGCTGGGCATCCGTCAGCTGAGCTTTGTTAATGGTACCGGCACCACCGTGGATCACAATACCGGACGGTGCAGCAGCAAAAGACAAAACAGGAACGAGACAAAGCGCAGCTAACAAAGATTGAGGTTTCATGATTCAACTCCGGATATCTAAAGGTTGCAGATGGTTGTAAGACATTATCGGATGCAGCGCAACTTATTCCGGTTGATGGTACTTTTATTGCGTTGGATCAAGGAGCCAGTGCAACAGCACGATACACTGAGTTCGTTGTTATACGTACTGCGTAAACCTGACGCTTGGCGCCCCTCTCTGTGGCGCCTTTTTTTCATTGTTTATTTTCCGCGCTGCTAATGCTAAGGTTTGGTTTTAAGTTAAATGGCCAATCCCAGCTTATGTTACTGCGTCAAATCAGCCTGATAAGTTGCCTTATTCTGGCAAGCCTAAATCTTAACGCGACAGCCAAAACGCAGCAGCTCACCGCTGCCGTAGCCAGCCCGGACCATTACGGCGCCGAGGTAGCGGCTGAAATCTTGCGCCAGGGAGGCAATGCGGTCGATGCCGCTGTCGCCACGGCCTTTACCCTGGCAGTCACCTATCCGGAGGCAGGTAATCTGGGTGGCGGTGGCTTTCTGACCTTGTGGTTTAATGGTAAAGCTTATTTCCTGGATTACCGCGAAACGGCTCCGGCCCGGGCGCACCGCGATATGTACCTGAACGCTGAAGGTGACGTCATTGAAAACCTCAGTTTAATAGGCCATCAGGCGTCGGGGGTGCCGGGAACAGTAATGGGCATGTGGCAATTACATCAGTTATTTGGTAGCAAGAGCTGGCCGGAGCTGCTGGCACCGGCAATCCAACTGGCTGAGCAAGGTTTTATCGTACCAGACAAAGCCTATCTGTATGAAGGCGATATGCTGCAACGTTTTGCCGGTAAAACCAATTTTATTGACTACTTTGGCAAGATGCAGCCGGGTGAACGCTTTGTGCAAGCTGAGCTGGCAGCTACCTTAAAACGCCTGGCTGCCGAGGGCCCGAGCGACTTTTATCAGGGCAAAACCGCTGAGCTGATTGTTGCCGAAATGCAGCGTGGTGGTGGCTTGATCTCGATGGCGGACCTCGCCGGCTATCAAGCGGTCTGGCGCACCCCTCTGGTAGCACGCTGGCGTGACCGCCAGCTTATCACCGCACCGCCACCCAGTTCAGGCGGAATTGCCTTACAGCAGTTACTGACGCTCAAAGCGCTGAATCAACAACATTTTCAAGGTGTGGCACACAACTCCGCCCAGTATGTACACCTGATGGCTGAGATTGCGAAACGGGTGTTTGCCGATCGGGCCGACTATCTGGGCGATCCAACCTTTACCGAGGTACCCACCCAAAAACTGCTGGCGCCTGACTATCTGGCCCGGCGGGCTCAG
This sequence comes from Alishewanella sp., assembly GCA_036759505.1. Classification (GTDB taxonomy): domain Bacteria; phylum Pseudomonadota; class Gammaproteobacteria; order Enterobacterales; family Alteromonadaceae; genus Alishewanella. Next base: position 30,713 of record DAIOUM010000009.1, read on the forward strand.
GAGATCAACCCCAGGGCTATATCGGCCACTGAGGTCATTAAACCGGGTCTGGAATCAGAGCAAACCACGCACTTTTCTATTGTTGATCATGCTGGCAATGCCGTATCCAATACCTACACCCTGAATCTGGATTATGGCAGTGGTGTGGTAGTCAGCGGTGCTGGCTTTTTGCTCAATAACGAAATGGATGATTTTTCGGCCAAAGCCGGCATCCCTAATGCCTTTGGGGTAGTCGGCAGCGAAGCAAACGCCATAGCGCCGGGAAAACGGATGCTGTCTTCGATGACACCGACTATACTGATAAAAGATAATCAACCAGAGCTGGTAATAGGTACGCCGGGTGGCTCGACGATTTTTACCAGTATTTTTCAGGTAATAAATAATCTGTATGATTTTAACATGACACCACAGCAAGCAGTGGCTGCCCCCCGCTTCCATCACCAGCTGCTACCAAAAGATCAGATCCGGATGGAAAGCGTGCAAGCCCTGGCTGAACCGGTACAAGCTGAATTGACTGCCCGCGGCTATTCATTGCATACGCCAAACTGGGACTTAGGCGATATCCAACTGATCCTGCTAAATCAGGATGGCACACAAGCCGTGTCCGATCCGCGTGGTCGCGGCGTAACCCGGCTTATCGCCGCGCCGCCTAAGCAACCATAACGGTTGCCATATGCAGTATATCTACTCCGGTTTGTTATTGCTAACGACCCTGCTCTGGAGCCACAGAGCCGCAGCTGATAATGCCAGTCTACGCTTTTGTTATGAAGATAAACCGTTGTTACCCTTTTATAACGGTCACGGTGACTTGCCTGCACCGCAGCCAGGCGCTGCTATAGAGCATCTGCAAGCGGTAGCAAAGGCCGCCAACATAGAGCTAATCCTGATCCGTCAGCCATGGCTGCGTTGCCTGGCGCAGTTAGAAGCTAATCAAATTGATGCGCTGGTCGCAGAATATGCAATCGAACGTGCACATTACATGCAAGCGCCACGACGTCCTGATGGTGAGCCTGACGCCAACCTGGCCATGAGTAGCTTTAGCCTCTGTCTGACGTATCATCAAAGGGGTGAGCTGCCGGAAAAACTACGCCAACAGCAGGAATTTACCCTGGCCCGACCATTGGGATACCGCCCGTTGCCACTTGCGAAGCCATATGTCGAGGTATCTGCCGATTCGATTAGCCATGCGCTGGAACTCGTAAGTACAGGGCGGGTAGATGCAACCACAGTACTGTGCGAACTAAACGGTATAGCAGTCGAACCAGCAGAGCTACTGCTGCGACCGCTGAAGATCTACCCGACGCCGGTATACCACTCTGTTGGTTATTTAATGTTTAGTAAGGCCTTTTATCAGCAAAACCCTAACCTTGCAGCAAGGATTTGGCAGCAGGTGGCGCAACAACGGGATACCAGCCGTTATCTGGACTATCTACAGCAGCCACAGCAATAGCGGCTGTACTAAAGCATTATTGCCAGACGTGGCGCAGCAACTAAGCTGGTAACGTACTTTCTTTGGAGTGACTATGCGCCCTTTTATTCCCAGTGTTCTCAGTGCCGCTATGCTGTGCAGTGTCGCCGTACAGGCTGCTGCTCTGCCCGATTTACAGGCGATCCCGGAGCTTAAGCTATCGCCGTCGCTGACGGTGTCGGGTTTATCATCCGGCGGCTATATGGCAGCACAGTTCCATTTGGCGTTTGCCCCTGAGGTCTCCGGCGCAGCCATCCTGGCGGCAGGCCCGGTGTACTGTGCACGTAACGATTTACGCCAAGCTTTAGCGCACTGTATGAATCAGGCAACCGCAGCACCTGATCTGCAGGCGATCAACGCTTACCTTCAGCAACAGCAACAAGCCGGTAAGCTGGCAGCACCGGCAGCGCTGGCAAATAGCAGAGTCTGGATCTTTAGCGGGAGCGCCGACAGCACCGTGTTGCCGCAAGTCAGCGCCGCCCTGTACCAGCAATATCAGCAATGGTTGCCGGCGGAGCAGTTGGTATGGATTAACGACCAGCCCTTTGCCCATCATTTCCCGACGGCAAAAAGCGGTTTAACCGACTGCAATAAATCCGAGGCACCCTTTGTTGCCAGCTGTGAGTATGACGCTGCCGGCAAATTGCTATCCCATCTGCTTGGCGAGCTACAGAACGCCGCCAGCAACAGCAGTGGCACCTTGCTGAAATTTGATCAGCACCAGCTGGCCAGTGCTGCCCGCGGCCAATTAGCACAGTACGGTTATCTGTATGTGCCAACGGCCTGTGCCTCCGGTAACAACTGTCGCTTACACGTCAGTTTTCATGGCTGCCGTCAGGACGCCAGCCAGGTGGGCGATGCCTTTATCCGGCATACCGGCTTGAACGAATATGCCGATACCAATCAGCTGGTGATCCTGTATCCACAGGTTGAGAAAAGTGCAATGTCGCCCTTTAACCCGAATGGCTGCTGGGATTGGTGGGGCTATAGTGGCGAGGATTACGCAACTAATGCCGGCGCGCAAATAAAAGCAGTAAAACAGTTAGTGGATGCCCTGCAACAGCGCCGCTAGTGCTGTTGCAGTTAACTGATGTCACTTTAGGTTGCCGGTGTTAACTCACTGGCTGCATTTTCATCAGCACTGTGCTGCAGCAGTTGCTCCAGACAGTGCTGGCGGATGCCATAAAACTGCTTTAAGGCGGCAATCTGTGCCAGGATCGGCGCTCGGGGTTTTGGTTTTTGTCGCCGGGTCGCCAGGATCATTTTATTTTTACTGGTATGCTCCAGTGAAATAAATTCAAACACCTTGGTATCGTAACCATGGGCTTCCAGCAGCAGTGCGCGCAGACTGTCGGTCAGCATCTCAGCCTCCTGGCCCAAATGAATACCATGCTGTAACATCGGTGACAGTACTGCGGGTAGCTGCACCTGTGGCCGGATCTCCTTGTGGCAACACGGTGAACACATAATAATTTCAGCGCCGGTGCGAATGCCCATATGAATAGCATAATCGGTGGCGGTATCGCAGGCATGCAGCGCCACCATTACGTTAATGCCCTGTGCTTTAAAATGCTTTACATCGCCCTGGGCAAACCGGATGCCATCGAGTTGTAACTGAGTCGCGGTGTTATTACACAGGTCAACCAACGACTGCCTGAGCTCTACCCCTGTGACCTGCGCCGCAATGCCGGCGCTATGCCGGAAATAGTCATGCATCGCAAAGGTCAAATACGCCTTACCAGAACCAAAATCCGCCACATGCAGCTCAGCGCGTTCTAACAAGCCGGTGTCCTTTACTGCGCCGGAGAGAATTTCAATAAACTTATTGATCTGCTTCCACTTATTCGACATCGACGGAATGATCTCACCACGGCTATCGGTGACGCCTAACGCCATTAAAAATGGCCGGTTTTGTTCAACGTAGCGTTGCTTGGCTCTATTATGACTCTCGATTTTGGCCGTTTGTACCTGTTGCTTAGTGGCCAACAGATACTTACCTTTTTTACTTTTCGACAGTTGCGCGCTATGTCGGGTACTTTGCAGATTAGCTTGCGCAAACGCTGTCAGCAGGCCATCCAGCACAGTCGCTGCCTGCGCAGCCGGGTAGTTCTTAGTCACATGGTTGGTTTGATACTGATACAGAAATTTCAGCTGCCAGCTGTCCTTTAACTGTACCGGTGTAACCTCCAGCCGTTGTAATGCTGGCTCCGTGCCCTGGTATTTGCTTAAAACCAGCTTGACCAGCTGCTGCTGGTGCAGACTGTCGTTTAACAGGGCGGTAAAACTTAGCCAAGCGGCCTGATGTTCAGCCAACAGTGTTCTCCTAAAAATCGCGGCTATAAAACCGGGGCCATCAAATGCGCGGCGCGCGATACTGCGCGCCGCCACCAGGGCCGTTCAATAATCTCCGTCAGGCTCATTTGCCGGGAACGCTGAAAATCAGCAACAAACATGGTCGCAACCTCAGCATTAAAGGCCTCATCTAACAGCAGCGCGGTAATTTCAAAGTTTAGCCGGAACGAGCGGTTATCCAGGTTGACGGTGCCAATGGCGCTGAGCTGCTGATCGACCAAAAAACTCTTCGCATGTAAAAAGCCCTGCTGATAGCGATAGATTTTAACACCAGCATCCAGCAAAGGGCCAATAAAGGCGTAGGCCGCCTGAGTGACCAGCAGATTATCAGTGCGCTCCGGGATCAGGATCCGGACATCCACCCCGCGCAGCGCTGCCAGCTTCAGTGCCGCCAGGGTCCCCTCGTCCGGCACAAAATACGGACTGGCGATCCAAATCCGCTCTCTGGCACTGTGTAACGCATGCTGGATCAGTAAGCTGGCAGTTTCAAAGCGATCGGCCGGCCCCGATGGCAAGATCAAAACCGGGATATCTCCTTGCACCGCTGCCTCTGCTTGCCAGTAGAGCGCCGGGATGGTTTCGGCGGTCCAGTACCAGTCTTCGACAAAAGACAATTGCAGTGCCAGTACGCCGGGACCGGTGAGTTTCAAATGGGTATCCCGCCACTGGCCGTAACGCGCGACCTGCCCTAAGTATTCATCACCGACATTAAACCCGCCCAGCCAGCCTTGTTTACCATCTGCAATCACGATTTTACGGTGATTGCGAAAATTCAGCTGAAACCGATTGCCAGCGCCCTTGGTGGAATGAAAAGGCCGTACTGCGACACCGGCATCGGTCATTGCCCTCAGATAGCTTTGCGGTAAGCGATAACTGCCGATTTCATCATATAAAAAGTATACCTGCACGCCCTGACGGGCTTTTTCAATCAGCAGTTGCTGTAACTGCCGGCCGAGCTGATCATCACGCACAATATAGAACTGCACCAGCACATACTGCTGTGCCCGGCGAATACCGTCAAAGATACTGGCAAAGGTTTGTTCGCCATCGATCAGCAGTTGCGCGCTGTTGCCGCGTAAAAACGGCATCTTAGCCAGGCGTTCCACCGCTTGCAAACTGCCGCGGTCGCGAATGCTGTGCAATACAAAATCCTCAACCCCGGATGCTTTTAACTGGTGCTTGTTAAACAGCTCATGCTCGGTTTCCTGACGCGAGATCACATAACCCTGAAAACGACTGCGGCCAAAGATCCAATAAGCAGGCACTGCTGCATAGGGAAAGGTATTGAGAGAAATAATCCAGGCGATACTGCCCTGGGCGGTGCGCGACGACATCAGGGCATCCAGCGACGATAAGGCGCCGGAAAGGTGAAATAAGGCTAACAGTAACAGCAAAAAGCGGCGCTTTTTACTAAGGCCGCCCACCCGCCTGCCATCAACCAATGGCTGCCTGGCAAAGGCTTGCTGTAACAGAGATTTGATTTTTAACATGCGGTGACAGCCAGCTCAGACCGGCCTAACACTGTGTCTGCAGTTGAGTGTGTGACCGCATCAGGCGGTACGGGCATAACCGACATCAACCTCGGCTGGCAAGGCGCGGTTGCGTAGCACCCGGATCACGGTATGGCGGCTGAGTTGTTTGCCGGCCAACGACTCGCCGTCCTCAAGCAACAAACATTCAACACATTCCAGATCCGAGGCCACAACCAAAGCCAGTAAGGTATCTTTACCTTGCAACTGCACCAATTGATACAAACCGCTATCCTGCGCCCGCTGGGTAGCAAAATACCAACTTTTATGGGCGCTAAGTTGCCGGTAGCGATTAGCAAGGGCATGTAAACAGAGTTCAAAGCGCAGGGCATCATCGGCAATGACTGGCTGCAGCGCTTCATGAAAACGCCAGAACGCTTCCGCTTCCGCCAGTGAAAATGGCTGGCGGACGGGTTTGTCATTCAGGTTGGCAGCAGACAGCTCAGAGCTAAACTGCAACTGGTCATCAATATCCAGTAACAGCCGATCTTGCTGTGGGCAATAATGCCAGGTCCATTGCTCTGACGGCGTTAACATCGCACTCCTAAATCTGGTCAGACTACGCAGTAATTAGCACTAATATAGCACGCTGATCAAAAAGTTAAAGATTATTTATGTCAAAAATATCGGGCTTGCTGACCTTTATAACGAATCAACGATTGATTTTACCAGCGCCGGCCCACCATAGATAAAACCGGTATACAGCTGCAGCAAGTCGGCGCCCGCCGCCAGTTTTTGTTGGGCAGAGCTGACATCATGGATCCCGCCAACACCAATAATCGGAAAATCCTTACCGACGGCATGGCGCAGCTGGGTTAACACCGCTGTGCTGCGCTGTTGCACTGGCTTACCACTTAAGCCACCGGCTTCGTCCGCGTACTTTAATCCTGCCACCAGGCTACGATCCAGGGTGGTATTGGTGGCAATGGCGCCATCCATTTTACTGCGCAGTAAGGTCTCTGCCACCTGCTCTACCGCGACGCTGTCCATATCCGGCGCGATTTTTACAAATACCGGCACATAGTTATCATATTGTGCCTGCAAATCTAACTGTTCATTCTTAACGCTTTGTAATAAATCAAATAACGCTTCACCGAATTGCAGGTCGCGCAGACCGGGAGTATTGGGCGATGAAATATTAACGGTAATATAGCTGGCATAAGGATAGACCTTACGCATACAGTGCACATAGTCGTCTTTACCCTGTTCGTTTGGCGTGTCCTTATTCTTGCCAATATTAATACCAAGCACGCCCTTAAACTGGCTGTGTTTGACATTGTTAACCAGATAATCGACGCCTTTATTATTAAATCCCATACGGTTAATAATGGCTTCAGCCTGCGGCAAGCGGAACATCCGTGGTTTCGGGTTGCCTTCCTGTGGCCTTGGCGTCACGGTACCCACCTCCAGAAAACCGAACCCCATCTGGGCAAAGGCGGCAATACAATCGGCATTTTTATCCAGCCCTGCAGCCAAACCAACCGGATTTTCAAAGCGGATACCGGCTATCGTTTTCGGTTTGGCAACCAGCTGTTGCCGCCACAAGGCTGACAGCGGCGTGTGCGCCAGCCGTTTTAAACTGCCGAGGGCAAAATCATGTGAGCGCTCGGCATCACAACTAAACAACACTTTTCTGGCAACTGGATAAAACATAACAAATCCTGCAATAAAAAATACCCCGGCTAAGCGGGGTATTGTAATGACTTCAGACTAAAGTTAACAGCATCAGACCGACTGACTTAACAACATCAGTTCACGCATTGCTACTGAAAACTTCGCAAACTCATGGCTTTGCGTAGTCTTAAACTCTGACAGCATTAACCGCCAGCGCTCGACCAGATGCTGATGCTGATCCAACCAGTTCTGGATAATGTCATCGGCATTACAGACACTGCCACAGCTCTTCACCACCACTGAGGTTAAACCCCGTTGTTGCCAATCCAGCTCCTCGCGGTACGAAGCCCGTGCCAGCGCCTGCCAGTGGTTTGCCACCGGTTGCCGGGTAATTTGCTCCAGGAACCAATGCAGATCCAGTTTATCACCCAGTTTGAAGTAAATTTCCGCTACCATCGGTAGTGGCGTCTGCTGGGCATCGGCAACCTGTGCAATATCCATTACCGAGAATACGGTGCTTAACTGCGTCAGATAACGCGCTACAGCCGCCGGGATCCCCTGCTCTGTCAGCTCGTTACATTTCTCAGTCAGCTCCTGCATCTCGCGCTCGGCCATATATTTGGCCAAATCTTTGCTGATGCTCTCGTACGCCGGTTTAAAGAACTTAATGGTCTGATTAATATCCAGTGCCTTATCGCGGTGACGCACAAACCAGCGGGTAGCCCGGCGCATGGTACGACGTAACTGGAACAAGACCCGGCTTTGCAGCGCGGCCGACACTTTATTGTCCAGTTGTTCTAACTGCTGCCAGTACTTGGCTACATCGAACAGCTCACGCACTATGGCATAACAAATGGCCACTTCCGCCACGCTGGCACCGGTTTCTTCGAACATACGCTGCACAAAGTTCGGGCCCATTTCGTTAACCAGCATATTTGCTAGCTTGGTGGCCACGATCTCTGCTTTCAACGGATGCTGACCGATTTCCTTGCCAAACTTCTGCTGCAATACCGCCGGGAAGGCACCAGTTAATAATTGCTGGAAGTAAGGATTATCCGAAATTTCCGGCGTCACTAAACGCTCTTTTAACACCATCTTACCGTAGGCCGTCAGGATCGCCAGCTCAGGACGGGTTAACCCCATACCTTTGGCCATCCGATCGGCGAGGTCGTCATCAGATGGCAGGAACTCCAGTTCACGGTTTAACTTACCGTCTTTCTCCAGGGCATGGATAAAGCGGGTATATTCCTTGATCTGTTCAGAACCTAACAGCGACGACAGACTAATACTCTGGGTTTGCCGGTAACAATCGCCGATCACGATAGCCGCTACGTCATCGGTCATATCATTCAGTAATTTATTGCGCTGTTTTAGCGTTAAATCACCAGCTGCCGTCAGGGAGTTTAACAGGATCTTGATATTAACTTCGTTATCCGAACAGGTTACGCCACCGACGTTATCAACGAAGTCGGTGTTGAGACGGCCACCGTTGGCTGCATATTCAATCCGGCCACGCTGAGTACAACCCAGGTTGCCCCCTTCGCCGAAGATCCGCGCACGCAGCTCGCGACCATTGACCCGTAACGCTTCTGAACCGCGGTCACCGACTTCAGCATGGGTTTCGTTGCTGGCTTTGACGTAAGTACCGATACCGCCGTTCCAAATCAGGTCGACCGGCATCATCAAACATTCCCGGATCAGCTCGTTTGGCGTCATGGTGGTTTTAGTCGTACCCAGCATCTCTTTCATTTGCGGGCTTAACTTAATAGACTTGGCGCTACGGGCGAACACGCCACCACCTTCAGAAATCAGTGCCTTGTCGTAATCATCCCAGGTAGATGTCGGCAGATTAAATAAACGCTCGCGCTCTTTAAAGGAGCTGGCCGCATCCGGATTCGGGTCAATAAAGATATGCATATGGTTAAAGGCGGCCTGTAAGCGGATATGCTTAGACAGCAGCATACCGTTACCGAACACGTCACCGGCCATATCACCGATACCAACACAGGTAAAATCGGTAGTTTGGCAATCGATGCCAATTTCGCGGAAGTGCCGTTTTACTGCTTCCCAGCCGCCACGGGCCGTGATGCCCATTTTCTTATGGTCATAGCCGTTCGAACCGCCTGAGGCAAACGCATCGCCTAGCCAGAAACCGTACTCTTCTGAGATGCCATTAGAGATATCCGAGAAGGTCGCGGTACCTTTATCGGCCGCAACAACCAGGTAAGGATCATCTTCATCTAAGCGCACCACATCTTTTGGCGGTACGATCTGCCCCTGCTTAATATTGTCGGTAATGTCCAGCAAGCCACGAATAAAGGTGCGGTAACACTCTTTGCCTTCATTGATAAAGGCTTCCCGACCGCCGGTTTCCGGCAGCTTCTTACAAACAAAACCGCCCTTGGCGCCTGATGGCACGATCACAGTGTTTTTCACCTGCTGCGCTTTTACCAGGCCCAGTACTTCGGTACGGAAATCTTCGCGTCGATCAGACCAGCGTAACCCGCCGCGGGCGACCTTACCGAAACGCAGATGCACACCTTCAACCCGGGGGGAATAGACGAAGATTTCAAACATCGGCATCGGCAGTGGCATTTCCGGGATCAGATCAGGCTTGATCTTAAAGGAAATATAAGGCTTCTCAGCACCGTCGTCATAACGCTGGAAGAAGTTGGTACGCAGGGTAGCGTTAATCATATCGACAAAACGACGGATGATCCTGTCATCATCAAGGTTAGCGACATTTTCCAGCTGAGCGGCGATTTGCTCTTCCAGTTTCTCCAGCTGTTTGGCGCTGGTTTTTTCACTGGGTGAGAACTTGGCATTAAACAACTGTACCAGTAAAGCAGCCAGGGTCGCATAACGGGCAAAGGTGCTTTCGACATAGCTTTGGCTAAAGGTGCTACCAATCTGGCGCTTATACTTGGCATAGGCACGCAGAATTGAGGCTTCACGCCCGGTCAGGCCGGCGCCGAGGATCAGGCGGTTAAAACCGTCATCTTCCAGTTGACCCGCCCAGACTTTTGTCAGAGAGTCCTGGAAGCTTTGTGACGCAGCGGCAAAATCGGCAGGCACGTCACCATTCAACTCCATCGCGAAGTTCAGGATCCAGCTCACCGAACCGTCCGGGCACTTGACAGCATAAGGTGTCTCACCGATAACTCGTAAACCGAAGTTTTCCAGCATCGGTAACACATCAGACAAATGGATCGGGTGATCTTTATGGAACAGATTCAGCCGTACGGCTTTGCTGTCTTTGCCCTCTTCCTGCGGCCGGTAGAACAACATTTCTAATTTATGTTCGGCAGATAAAGATTCCAGTTTACCGATATCGACCAGCGCATCATTCGGTAACATGTCTTCTTTATAAGCGCGTGGGAAGGCGTTAACATACTTGCGGCCTAACTCCCGACCGCGGGCCTCACCGTATACACCGATCAAAGCTGCTTCCAGTTTATCTTCCCAGGTGCGGGCCGCTTCAACCAGATTACGTTCGATTTCTTTCACATTATACTCGACTTGGCTATCGTTGATCCGCACCAGGTAATGGGTGCGGGCCAACACAGATTCTGAAAAATAGGTCGTAAATTCAACCGGCTCGGTTGAACCAAAGGCCTGCGCCAGGATGGCCTGGGTGTCTTTACGCAACTGAGTGTTGTAACGCTCACGCGGTACATACACCATTGCCGTGACAAAGCGGCCAAAGGTATCTTCACGCACAAACAGCCGTGTCATATCCCTTTCCTGCATTTGCAGCACGCCACGGCTTACGTCTAACAACTCGTCAGCATTGGCCTGGATCAGCTCATCGCGGGGATAAGTCTCCAAAATATTCAGTAGGGCTTTATAGGCGTGGGTCCCCGCCGCAAACTCAGACTGCTCCATCACTTGTTGCAGTTTGTTCTTCAGCAGTGGAATATCAGCGGCGCTGTTGTTATACAGACTGGATGAATATAGGCCGATAAAGCGATCTTCACCGACCACTTTGCCGTTCTTGTCAAAGCGCTTCACACCGATATAGTCAATATAGGCCGGGCGATGGACCCGCGATTTGGCATTGGTTTTTGTCAGGATCAGCAAACCGCTTGACAGTGCCTGCTGACGGCCACGCTCCGGTAATTCCGACAGCATCAGATCACGTGGCTCAGAGCGGCGCATCAGACCCAGCGCCGAATCTCGGTCACCGACGATCTGGTAATCACCTTTTACCGGTTTGATTTCATAAGAGCGGTAACCCAGCAACGTAAAATTATCTTTCACCAGCCAGTTTAAAAACTCGGTAGTTTCGGCCAGCTCCGCAGCGGAAGCTTTGCCGGTATGCTTAGGTAAGGCTTTGATCACATCTAACAGCTTTTGCCGCGCCGGCTGCCAATCCTGCACCGCCAGCGACACATCTTCCATGACCGATAACAGTTCGGCTTTTAACGCCGCGATTGCATCAGCATCGGTCATACGGTCAATTTCAATATGGAATACAGTTTGCTGGGTACTGGCGTCGGCTAAGCGCCCCAGTTTAGCGAACTCAGTGATGGCATTTTTGCTATCACGTTTGGTTTGCAGCGGATAATGCAACAGTAAATGCGCAGTAATATTGTGCCGGTTTAGTGCCATCCGCACCGAATCGACCAGAAACGGCATATCCTGCACCACGATTTCAACAATGGTGTGTTTGGATTCCCAGCCATGACGGGCAATTTCCGGATTGAACACCCGGATCCGCGCCTGAGGTTCGGCATGTTGGTTAAAGGTTTGCCACAAACTTAATGCCGCACCGTACAGATCACTGTCGTTACGACCTACCAAATCTTCACTGGAAATATTGCCATACAAAGTATGGGCAAATTTATCGACCAGCTCGACCTGCTCTTTTACTTTTTGTTTGATGAGTTTGCTGACATTTTGTAGTAGTACTGAGGGTAGACCGTCTATCTTTGCCATTATTGCATCCTTTTATCAATCACTGCGACATTGCAGGATCCACAAAATTAACGGGGATGTTTTAAGCTGCGCAGTGTAGTAGCTATTGTAGCGCTTTTGAAGCGATATTTGTGGCTTTTAAGCTGGTTATACCACTGAATTGCAGGCAGTTCTGGCTGATTATTCAATGGCTCTAAATAGAAAATGGCCTTTCGGCCATTTTCTTGGTTTTCATTGCATAATTATTTGCAAAAATATTTTTTAATTATTTTTGCGCCAGAAAAATGCAGCCAGTGCCGGTAGTACTACTATGGCCCCTAACATGTTTACAATAAACATAAAGGTCAGCAGGATCCCCATATCTACCTGGAACTTCAGCGCTGAGAATACCCAGGTACTGACACCTATCGCCAGTGTAATACCGGTAAAGAGTACGGCGCTGCCGCGCTCTTTCAGCGCTTCAAAATAGGCCTGACGCAGCGGCATACCATCGCGCAGCTGTTGGCTCATTGTAGACAGGATATAGATACCATAGTCAACACCGATACCGACACCCAATGCAATAACCGGTAAGGTCGAAACCGTTAAACCAATTTGTAGCTTGGTCATCAGTGCCGTTGCCAATACCGACACCACATAAAGTGGGATAATCACAGCAGCGGTCGCTTTCACAGAGCGGAAGCTCAACAAACAAAGCACAATCACCGCAAGATAAACATACCACATCATCGGTTGCTGGGCGGCGCTCACTGCCTCGTTAGTAGCGGCCATAACACCGGCAGGCCCGGTGGCTAACATAAAGCGGGTCTCGGCATCACCCAGTTCAGCACCGTGTAGCTTGGCAGCGCGCACAACCCGTTCAATGGTTTCAGCTTTATGATCTTCCAGGAAAATCATTACCGGCATCACCGAACAATCGGCGTTTAACAAACCGGTACTGGTTTCAACCCGTGACGAGGCTTGTACCAGACTTTGGGTATTGCGCGGTAACACCCGCCATTTCGGATTGCCTTCGTTATAGGCGGCGTTAATCACTTTCGACACTGAAGATAAAGACACCGCCGACTGGACGCCGGGCACATTCTCCATCAACCACTGGAACTGGTCGATCCGATCCATAATGTCATGGCTGGTACAGGCGCTTGGGATACTCTCTACCATCACATTGATGTAGTCGACCGAGATCGCAAAGCGGTCGGTAATCAAAAAGGTATCCTGGTTATAACGCGAGTCTTCATGTAGCGCCGGTGCGCCGGCATGCAGATCCCCGATTTTCAGCTGCTGGCTCTGCCAATAACCGTAAGCAAACAGTGCTGCAGTGCAGAGCAGGATCACCGCAGCGTAACGACGGGTCGCAAAAGCCGATAACGCATACCAGACTTTCTCGGTAGCCGGGCTTGGCTCTGACACCCGCTGCTGGTAGCTCTTGCTAAAGCGCACAAAAGACATTAACACCGGCAACAGGATCAGGTTAGTCAGGATAATCACCGCCACACCCAGACTGGCAGTAATGGCCAGTTCGCGGATCACGCCAATTTCGATAATCAGCAGCGTCAGGAAACCCACCGTATCTGATAACAAAGCCACGCCGCCCGGTACCAGTAACTTACGGAAACTGGCTTGTGCGGCGGCCTTGGCATTCATGCCGGCGGCAACCCTTTTCCCGGTGGAGTTGATCATCTGCACGCCATGGCTGACGCCGATGGCAAATACCAGGAACGGCACCAGAATCGACATCGGGTCGATACCAAAGCCCAGTACGGTTAACAGCCCCATCTGCCATACCACAGCTATCAGTGAACAGGCTATCGGTAATACCGTTAACATCACTGAGCGCGAGAACAGGAACACCATAATAGTGGTAATCACTATGGCAATACCAAAGAACGCCACTACGCCCTTGGCGCCTTCAGCGACATCGCCCACCATCTTGGCAAAACCGATAATATGGACGCTGATCTGCTCACTCTGATATTTACCGCGGATATCATTTTCCAGCTTGCCGGCAAAGGCGATGGTATTAAGTGGTAAGTTGGTTTCCGGGTCGATCTCCAGTAAGGAGGCGGTGATCATCGCACAGCTATAATCATCTGCCACCATGCGACCGACAATGCCCGCTTTTTCGGCGTTTTCTTTAACCCGGGCCAAACCTTCCGCATCGGCGGTAAAATCAGCCGGGATCACCGGGCCGCCGGCAAAACCGTCTTCGACCACTTCAATAAAGCGTGTACTGGGGCTAAACAGCGATTTAACCAGTACCCGTTCCACCCCCGGCGTATACACCACATCATCGTGAGCACGGCGGAAGTTATCAAAGAAGTTAGCATTGAAAATATCGCCACTGGCATCACACATGGCGATCAGGATGTTATTGGCGCCACCAAAATCCTGCTCATGCTTGAGGTAGGTTTGCATATATTCATGCTTGAGCGGAATATTCTTACTAAAGGCCGCGTCGAGCTTGATGTCGGTGGCACGCCATAATAAAAACAGCGTGGCCAGCGCAAACAGCACCAGCACCGCCAGGCGATGTCGAAACAGGCTATATTCGAACTTATTAACCAGCCAATTTATACTCATATTATTCAGACTTACTTATCGAGGTTAATCTCACACCAGTTTCCGTCACCAGCACCAACTGTCCTGCCAGTGGCAGACCATTTAAAATTGCCCGACCGTCAGTTTGCGACAGATCGCGAAATGTTTGCCCATCATCGCTACTGAGTAACAGGGTGCCGGCATTACCGGTCAGGAAAATTTGTCCCTGTTCATCTTCAAAGATGCTATTAAGGGTTGCCGATTGCGGTAAGCTGATATCTTGCCAGCTTTCGCCGTCATCTGTGCTGCGGAATAGATTACCGCGCAGCCCCGCTACCAGTAACGAACCCTGCTTGGTGCGATGCACATCAAACAAAGAGCCGTTATAAAAGTTCTCCAGCCGTTGCCAATTTTCTCCGCCATCCTGACTGACGGCGACAAAACCCGCCTCGCCCACCATCAGGATTTCATCGCCCTGCACCATTAAACGGTTAAAATGTGGCAGTACCGACTCACGCTCCAGCAAATAGCCTTCCGGATCCGTTTCTGCCAACTCAGCCAGAAACTCTTGATCTTCCTCCGACGCCAGTGCCAGATAAAAGGCCTTGTGCCAGCTGTCTCCGCCATCCTGAGTGGTGTAAAACATGCCGTAAGCACCAATGGCCATGCCACGCTGGCGGTCAAAGAAATAGACATCCATTAATGGCTTGTCGAGTTGTGGCAAAAACTGCTGGATCTGCCAGCTCTTGCCGCCATCCTGAGTATGCAGAATAGTGGCATCATGCCCAACGGCCCAACCATAATCCGCATCGACAAAATAGACAGAGGTCAGCAGGGCCTGCACCGGTACCTGTGCCTGTTGCCATTGCTGGCCATCCGCACTTAACAATATATGACCGCGCTCTCCGACCGCAGCAAAACCTGCCGTTGGGATCGCGACCACATCCGTCAATAAACTGCGCTCGGCCAGTGGCACCATAAAGGCCGCCTTGGGTGCGGCATCGGCAATTTCATCGTCAGTTTCGGCAACGGCTGCGGTCAGATGGGTCAGGGACAACACCGACATACAGCCGGCCAGAAAATACTTATGCATAGCTTAGTTACACGCTCTGATTATCAAGCGCAGGCTGATGCCTGCAGTTAAAAAAAAGGCTGGCTCGAGCCAGCCTTTTTCCGGCACCCGGCTTAGCGGGTACCCTCACGACGCAGCGATGCTGGTGTGAAGTCGTTATCAGATAAGGTGACAGAGAAATCATACATCTTATCTTCGTTATCCAGACCGATCGCGATATAACGGCGCGAGTTCAGATCATGGTAAACTTCCAGCGTACTCCAGTGCGTTGGTACTTCGTAGTAGTTTAAACC